>NZ_JBWJVM010000084.1:0-36605 GCF_056428985.1 Streptomyces sp. CA189
GGCCGCCCACGGCCTCCGGCCGCCCACGGCCTCCGGCCGCCCACGGCCTCCGGCCGCCCACGGCCTCCGGCCGCCCACGGCCTCCGGCCGCCCACGGCCCCCGGCCGCCCACGGCCCCCGGCCGCCCACGGCCCCCGGGCCGCCCACGGCCCCCGGGCCGCCCACGGCCCCCGGCCGCCCACGGCCCCCGGGCCGCCCACGGCCCCCGGGCCGCCCACGGCCTCCACCGGGCACCACAGCCCCCCGGGGACCCGGCACCCCGAACCGCCCCCCCGCCCCCGGCCCGCCCCAACCGGGCCCCCGCACGACGTGTCTCCCTGACAGTTCATGCCACAACCCTGGCCCCCGCCCCGCAATCTGACGTACCGTCATTTCCGCCCAGGTGTCATCCCCCGCACTCGTATCCGGAGGTTCGCCATGCCCGCCGACCGGCCCGTACCGCTCGACGAATACCCCATCCACCAGGCCCCGTTGTCGATGAAGCACCTCGTCACCGGTGACCGCAACGCCTACGACCGCTGCATCTTCCACGTCTTCGACCACGCGGGCCGCGCCGTCCTGATCCTCGGCCTCGGGGTCTACCCCAACGCCGGAGTCATCGACGCCTACGCCACCCTCCGCGTCGGTGACGAACTCCTCGCGGTCAGAGCCTCCGACGCCCTCACCGACGACCGCATGAACCTCTCCGTCGGCCCGCTCCGCATCACCGTCGACGAACCCCTCCGTCGGCTCACCCTCTCCTGCGACGCCGACCCCGAGGACCCCGACGGGCTCTCGTACGACATCACCTGGACCGCGGAGTTCCCCGCCGTGTGGGAGCCGCACCACACCCAGCGCCGCGGCGACCGCCTCATCCTCGAAGGCCGCCGCTTCGTCCAGGCGGGCAGCGTCACCGGGACCATCCGCGCCAAGGGGGAGGTGTTCACCCTCGACGCCGACTGGACCGGTACCCGCGACCGGAGCTGGGGCGTGCGCCCCATCCCCGGTGAGGAGGGCGGCCGCGCCGCCGAGGAGCACCGGCCCGAGGGCTTCCACTGGCTCTGGATACCCGTCCGGTTCGAGGACCGCTTCCTGATGGTCATCACCCAGGAGGACGCCGACGGCCACCGGGCCCTCAGCGAGGCCGTCCAGGTCTTCCCCGAGGGCAGCGGCCGCCACGACGTACAGCTCGGCTGGCCGCACACCGACATCCGCTACCGACCGGGCAGCCGCCACCCCGAGAGCGCCGTCGTCCACCTCACCGATCCGGCCGACCGCAAACCCCTCGAACTCGGAGTGGAGATCCTGGGCTCCTCCCCGCTCGCCGTCGGGGCCGGCTACCCGCCCGCCTCCGACTGGCAGCACGGCACCTGGCAGGGCCGCGGCTGGACCGACCGCCGCACCTACGACCTCTCCGACCCCGCGGCCCACCCCATGGCCGCCTTCGGAGTCACCGACCACTCGGCCCGCTTCACCCTCGAAGGCCGCACCGGTTACGGAATCTTCGAACACGGCAGCTTCGGCCGCCACGACCCCAGCGGCTTCGCCGACTACAGCTCGGTTGCCCCGTAGCCCCCCGGGCCGCCGCAACCGCAACCGCAGCCGCAACATCAACCGCAACCCAACTCAACAGTCAAGCCAGAGAAGGGGTCTCCCATGGCAGGACCGGCACCGCGCCCCCGCACCTCCACCCGCGAACCCGAGGAGCTGGGCCGGCGCCTCGCCGCCTGGCTCGACACCGAGCTTCCCGGCGCGAAGGTCACCAACATCTCCGTCCCCGGTTCCAACGGCATGTCCAGCGAGACCCTGCTCTTCGACATAGAGCACCCCGATGCCCCGATCCGAACCTGCGCCCTGCGCCTCGCCGCCGACCCGGCCGCCTACACCGTGTTCCCCACCTACGACATGCCCCGCCAGCACCGGGTCATGAGCCTGGTCGCCGCCCACACCGACCTGCCGGTCCCGCGCGTGCAGTGGCTGGAAGAGGACCCCGGCCCGCTCGGGGCCCCGTTCTTCGTGATGGCCCGCGCCGAAGGGCGCGTACCGCCCGACGTGATGCCCTACACCTACGAGGGCAACTGGCTGCACGCCGCGACCGACGCGGAACGCGCCGTTCTGCAGGAGTCGAGCATCGCGCTGCTCGCCCGGCTGCACGACCAGTTCCCGCCCGAGGAGGCGCGGTTCCTCCTCCCCGAGGGCGAGGGCAGTCCGCTGCGCCGCCACGTCGAGTCCCAACGCGCGTACTACGACTGGGTGGTGGCGGGGAAGTCCCGATCACCGCTGCTGGAGAGGGCGTTCGCCCGCCTCGAAGAGCTCTGGCCCGCCGGCGAAGGCGGCCCGGCCGTGCTCAACTGGGGCGACGCGCGCATCGGCAACGTCATCTACGAGGCCGACGGCTTCGAACCCGTGGCCGTCCTCGACTGGGAGATGGCGGCCTGCGCCCCGCGCGAGGTCGACCTCGGCTGGACCGTCTACCTGCACTGCTTCTTCCAGGACCTGACCGTCAGTTTCGGCCAGCCGGGCCTGCCGGGGTTCCTGCGCCGCGAGGACATCGAACGCCGGTACGCCGAACTCACCGGGCACACACCGCGGGACATGGAGTTCCACACGCTCTACGCCGCCCTGCGGCACGGGATCGTGATGCTGCGCATCGCCTACCGGCAGGCGCACTTCGGCGAGGTGGAGATCCCGGTGGATCCCGACAGCCTGATCCTGCACCATGCCAGCCTCACCGCCATGGTGCAGGGAACCTACTGGTAGACGTCCTGGCAGCCGCTCGGCCCGGGCTCAGGCGGCCTGCGCGTGCTGGCGCATCTGCGGCATCGCCGCGGGCGCCGGCATCCGCACGGGACGCGAGCCGGGGCCGCCGACGTGCGAGAACGGCTGCGTCCGCCAGTCCAGCCCCTGCGGCAGCGCCAGGTGCACGACGGGCTCCAGCTCCGGGGCCTCGTCGACGCCGAAGCCGAGGGTGGGCAGCGCGTCGGAAGCGGGCCGCCCCGTGCCCGCGCACACCGTGAGCCCGAAGGGGTTCCACGGGGTCAGGCAGAGGGCGTGCTCCGGCAGGAACTCCTCGTCCGCGACGAGGGCGATCGACTGGCCGCAATCGGGGCAGGTCGCGTGGTGGATCTCGAAGCCTTCGGCGTATTCGAGGTAGTCGTCGTCGGCGTAACCGCTCTCGACGATTTCCAGGGGCTCCGGTTCGATGCGACCGGCGCGCTTGGTGTTCAGCATGGATGTACTCCCCCTTGGGTGGGCGGGGCGGGCAGGTTCTTCGGCCACGGCCACCCCAAGCACTTCCCGTCACGCGGCACGAGTAACCACATCCGGGCGTCGTACGCCCGCATACCCCTGTGGCCTTCGTCACATGCCTGGCGCAGGTGCCACCTCAATCCGTGGACACGGCTGGGCCTGAACGGTTCGGGGCCGTAAGTTGTGCGGCTATGAGCGCAATGGAGGAGCTGGACCGCCAGATCGTGGATCTGCTCGTGCGGGACGGGCGGATGAGCTACACGGACCTGGGCAAGGCCACCGGACTGTCCACGTCGGCGGTCCATCAACGAGTACGCCGCCTTGAGCAGCGCGGAGTCATCCGCGGTTACGCGGCCGTCGTCGACCCCGAGGCCGTCGGCCTGCCGCTCACGGCCTTCATCTCGGTCAAGCCCTTCGATCCGAGCGCGCCGGACGACATCGCGGAGCGGCTGGCCGGGGTTCCCGAGATCGAGGCCTGCCACAGCGTCGCGGGCGACGAGAACTACATCCTCAAGGTCCGCGTGGCCACCCCGCTGGAACTGGAAGACCTCCTGGGCCGCCTGCGCGCCCTGGCCCACGTCTCCACCCGCACCACGGTGGTCCTCTCCACCCCGTACGAGGCCCGCCCGCCCCGCGTGTAGGTCCAGATCCAGCCCCGCCGGCGTTTGAGGCGCGGGGCCGGGGGCGGAGCCCCGGCAACGGCGCCGCACGTGGCAACGGGGTGGGGCGCAGCCCCGGGGAGCGGGGAGGGGCGGGTAGGGGAAATGCCCCAGCCCCCACAGAGGGGCCGTGGTCCGGGAGGCGGGCAGCACCCGCCAGACTGTCGGCATGACAGACCGCACCGCCGCCCCCGCCAACGCCGCCGGAGGCCCCCGCCCCCGTACAGTCCTCCTGCGCGGCGGCGAGGTCCACAGCCCCGCCGACCCCTTCGCCACCGCGATGGTCGTCGAGCGCGGCCACATCGCCTGGGTCGGCTCCGAGGGCGCGGCCGACGCCTTCGCGAAGGGCGTGGACGAGGTCGTCGACCTGGGCGGGGCCCTCGTCACCCCCGCCTTCACCGACGCCCACGTGCACACCACCTCCGCCGGCCTCGCCCTGACCGGCCTGGACCTCTCCACGGCCGCCTCCCTCGCCGAAGCCCTCCAGCGCGTGCGTGCGTACGCGGACGGCCGCCCCGCCGACCGGGTGCTCCTCGGCCACGGCTGGGACGCCGCCCGCTGGCCCGAACGCCGCGCGCCCCGCAGGCAGGAGCTCGACGAGGCCACCGGCGGCCGCCCGCTCTACCTCAGCCGCATCGACGCGCACTCCGCCGTGGTGACCACGGCCCTGCTCCGGCTGGTGCCCGAGGCGCGTGGAGCGGCCGACGAGCCGCTGACCCGCGACGCCCACCACGCCGTACGCCGCGCCGCGCTCGGCGCCCTCACCCCGGCCCAGCGCGCCGAGGCCCAGCGGGCCGCCCTCGACCGGGCCGCCTCCCTCGGCATCGGCTCCGTGCACGAGTGCGGCGGCCCGGAGATCTCCTCCCCGGAGGACTTCACGGCCCTCCTGGAGCTGGCGCGGACCCACCCCGGCCCCCGGGTCTTCGGCTACTGGGCCGACCGGGACCTCGCCCGCGTCAAGGAACTCGGCGCCGTAGGGGCCGCAGGCGACCTGTTCGTCGACGGAGCCCTCGGCTCGCACACCGCCTGCCTGCACGCCCCGTACGCCGACGCGGAGCACACCGGCACCGACTACCTCGACGCGCGGGCCGTCGCCGAACACGTGGCCGCCTGCACCGAAGCGGGCCTCCAGGCGGGCTTCCACGCCATCGGCGACGCCGCGATCACCGCCGTCGTCGCGGGGGTCCGGGCCGCCGCCGACAAGGTCGGCCTGGACCGGGTGCGCGCCGCCCGGCACCGCGTCGAGCACGCCGAGATGATGACCCCGGCCACCATCGCCGCCTTCGCGGAGCTCGGCCTCACGGCCTCCGTGCAGCCCGCCTTCGACGCGCTGTGGGGCGGCGAGGAGGGCATGTACGCCGACCGGCTGGGCGCCGAGCGCGCCCGTACCCTCAACCCGTACGCGGCCATGCTGAAGGCCGGAGTACCGCTCGCCTTCGGCTCCGACGCCCCGGTGACCCCGCTCGACCCCTGGGGCACCGTCCGGGCGGCGGCCTTCCACCACACGCCCGCCCACCGCATCTCCGCACGGGCCGCCTTCGCGGCCCACACCCGCGGCGGCTGGCGGGCCCTGGGCCGCGACGACGCGGGCATCCTCGTACCCGGCGCCCCGGCCGACTACGCGGTGTGGGACACGGCCGAACTGGTGGTCCAGGCCCCCGACGACCGGGTCGCCCGCTGGTCCACGGACCCCCGCTCCGGCACCCCCGGACTGCCGGACCTGACCCCCGGCGGCGAGCTTCCGGTCTGCCTGTCAACCGTGGTCGGCGGCCGGGAGGTATTCGTACGCCCACAGGGGTGATCCGGGTGGCCGTGGTTCGGTGAGGGCGGCCGGACCCGGATAGGTTCGGCCGGGTCCACCACCGGACGTCCGAACCGGACGGAGCCGATCGCTCAGCCGCGCCCGCGCCTCGGGGGCGAGGGAAGGTTTCGCCGGAAGGGTGTCCCCCCTGCTTCGCAGGAGGTTGGGGGCGGGTGGCCTCAGATCGGGGCCCTGCGGTCCAGTAGACAACGGTCAGGCGGCCCGCAGCCAGCGGGAGCCGGTCCGGCCCGAAGGACCGCGGGCCCCGATCGCTGTTCTAAAATCATCCTCTGCGACACGACGTACAGGATGTACGAGAACGCAAAAGGGGAATCAGTGAGCGACGGCGGACAGCGAAGCTACGGACCGCTCGGCACGGCCTTGGTGATCATTCCGACCTACAACGAGGCGGAGAACATCGGGCTGATCGTCGGCCGCGTCCGCGCGGCTGTACCCGGGGCCCACGTCCTGGTCGCCGACGACAACAGCCCGGACGGCACCGGAAAACTCGCCGACGAGCTGGCGGCCGAGGACGACCAGGTCCACGTCCTGCACCGCAAGGGCAAGGAAGGGCTCGGCGCCGCCTACCTGGCCGGCTTCGGATGGGGCCTGGAGAACGGATACGGCGTCATCATCGAGATGGACGCCGACGGCTCGCACCAGCCCGAGGAGCTGCCCAGGCTGCTCACCGCCCTGGCGGGCGCCGACCTGGTGCTGGGGTCGCGCTGGGTGCCGGGCGGGCGGGTCGTCAACTGGCCCAAGAGCCGCGAGTTCCTCTCCCGGGGCGGGTCCACGTACTCCCGGCTGATGCTGGGCGTCCCGATCCGCGACGTGACCGGCGGCTACCGCGCCTTCCGCCGCGAGACCCTCGAAGGGCTGGGCCTGGCCGACGTGGCCTCCGCCGGCTACTGCTTCCAGGTCGACCTGGCCCGCCGGGCCGTGCAGAAGGGCTTCCGCGTGGTCGAGGTGCCCATCACCTTCGTCGAGCGCGAGTTCGGCGACAGCAAGATGAGCAAGGACATCGTGGTGGAGGCCCTCTGGCGGGTCACCCAGTGGGGTCTCAAGGAGCACGCCGGCAAGCTTTCGGACAAGGTGTCGGACAAGCTGACGGGCAAGGGCCGGGACAAGTAGCCCGCGCAAGGGCCGGGACAAGTAGCCCGCGCCGGGCGGTCCGCCACCCCTAGGGGATGTCCGGTACCTCCGGCTGAGGACGTCTTTACTCCGGCCCAGGCACACTGGGGGTATGACGACCGGAGTTCCGACCTCTACGGCCACCCGGCGGCGTTCGTCCGCCCGTACGTACCTTCCCCTGGCCATCGCCGCCTGGCTGATCCTGGAGATCTGGCTGCTCGGCCAGGTCGCCACGGCGATCGGCGGCGGCGGCGTCGCCCTGCTGCTCGCGGGCGGCCTGGTGCTCGGTGCGGTGGTCATCAAGCGGGCCGGGCGACGTGCCTTCAAGAACCTGACGGACACCTTCCAGCAGGCCCAGGAGGGCCGTCAGCCGACTCCGCCGCAGCCCGGCAAGCCCGGCACGGGCAACGGACTGACCATGCTGGCCGGCCTGCTCCTGATGATGCCCGGCCTGCTCTCCGACGCGGCCGGTCTGCTGCTCATGCTCCCGCCCGTCCGCGCCTGGATCGGCCGCCGGGCCGCCCGCTCCCTGGAGCGGAAGATGGCCTCCGCGCCGGCCGGCTCCTTCGGTGACGCCTTCCAGCAGGCCCGCATCCGCTACCCGGACGGCAAGGTCGTCCCGGGTGAGGTCATCCACGGCGAGGTCGTCCGCGAGGACGGGCCCCAGCGGCCCGACAACGGCTACCGGCCGCCGCTGACCCCCTGAGGTCCGAACCCCGCACAGCAGAAAGCCGAGGGGCCCCACCACACACTGTGTGGTGGGGCCCCTCGGCTTCGTACTGTCTTACGGTGCTGCGGGTGCTGCTCGCCGCTGTGTGGCGTCCGGCTGTCAGGCGGACTTGCGGCTGTCCCGCGGATGCACGGCAATGTTCATGGCGCCGGAACGAAGGACCGCGAGCCTCTCGGCAAGCACTTCCTCCAGCTCCTCGCGGGTGCGCCGCTCCATGAGCATGTCCCAGTGCGTTCGCGCAGGCTTGCCCTTCTTTTCTTCGGGCCCATCCCCGTCAACCAGGAGTGCCATGGCGCCACACGCCTTGCACTCCCACTCCGGCGGAATTTCTGCCTCAACCGAGAACGGCATCTCAAATCGATGTCCGTTCTGGCATGCGTACTCCACCGCCTGGCGCGGGGCCAGATCGATGCCGCGGTCCGTCTCGTAGCTGGTAACCACGAGCCGCGTACCGCGGAGAGCTCGCTCACTCATGAATCGTGCCTCCCGGGCTTGTCGCCCACAGGACAGGTGTCGCTGTCGTCGTCATCCGGTCAACGTCCGGTCGGCGGTATAGATTCCCGCTCCGGGTCATGCGTCGCCCGTCGTACCGCCCCTTGTTGTACCCACCAGTGCCCGTTTTGTCACATCTGGCAGCAGATGTCACCCAACGTCTTCACTTCATAAGCACGCAGTAACGGTCCGCCTGGCAGGCCAAAGGCGTACACTACCGGCCCTTAGCTTGAACGTCGAAATTCGTTCCGAATTCGCGCGCCCACGGTCCGTCGGATCCGTCGGTTTCGCCGGATCCCCGGTCGGATCCCCGGTCAGATCCGCTCGGGTACAGGATTCCCCGCCGCCTCCACCGCGCGCCGCACCGGCACTCGGGCGAGCAGCACGAAACCCAGTGCGAAGAAGACCACCAACGAGATGATCGCGTCCCGGTAGCTGCCCGTGACCTGGTACGTGAGCCCGAAAACCAGCGGCCCCACCCAGCTCAGCCCCCGGTCGCTCATCTCGTACGCCGAGAAGTACTCGGCCTCCTTGCCCGCCGGAACCAGGTGCGAGAACAGCGAGCGCGACAGCGCCTGGCTGCCGCCCAGCACCAGCCCGATCATCGCGGCGAGTGCGAAGAACCACACCGGGGTCCGGGCCGGCAGGAAGTAGCCGATGCCCAGCGTCACCCCCCAGGCCGCCAGCGATCCGAGAATCGTCCGCTTGGCGCCGTACCGGACGGCCAGCCGGCCCATCCCCAGCGCACCCGCCACCGCGAGGACCTGGACGAGCAGGATCGCCCCGATGAGGGTGGACTGCTCCAGCTTCAGTTCCTCCGACCCGTAGATCGAGGCCTGGGAGATCACCGTCTGCACGCCGTCGTTGTAGATCAGGTAGGCCAGCAGGAACGACAGGGTCAGCGGGTAGCGCCGCATGTCCTTCAGGGTGGCGATGAGCTGCTTCCAGCCGCTGACGGCCGGAGCCGCGCCCGGCTCGCGGACCACGGCGCGGTCCCGCAGCCGGCGCAGCGGGATCAGCGCGAAGGCCCCCCACCACAGGCCGGCGGAGGCCAGGCAGATGCGGATCGCCATGCCCTCGGTGAGGCCGAAGGAATCGTGGCCCATGTAGAGCACCAGGTTCATCACGAGCATCAGCGAGCCCGAGGTGTATCCGAAGGCCCAGCCGCGCGAGGAGACCGTGTCCCGCTCGTCAGGCGTGGAGATCTGCGGCAGATAGGCGTTGTACAGCACCATCGACACCGACAGCGAGGCGTTCGCGATGATCAGGAGCAGTCCGCCCAGCAGGTAGCGCTCGCCGGCCAGGAAGAACATGCCGGCCGTCGCCGCGGCCCCCGTGTACGCGGCCACGGCCAGCAGCGGCTTCTTGCGGCCGGTCCGGTCGGCGACCGCCCCCGCCAGCGGCATGAGCAGCACGGCCAGGATCACCGAGGCGGACACCGTGTAGGCGAAGAACGAACCGGCCCGCACCGGGATGCCCAGCGGATGCACGAAGCCCTCGGCGTCCGCCGCGGCCTTGGCGATCGAGGTGAGGTACGGCCCGAGGAACACGGTGACCACGCTCGCCGAGTACACGGACACCGCGAAGTCGTAGAAGTACCAGCCGTGCTGCTCGCGCTTGCGCGCGGCCGTCGCCGCGGCGGCGGCTCTGCCGTCCTCGGCCCCCGGTTCCGCGTCGTCCGTCGTCTGCGCACTCATTGGTGCCCCCTCGCTGGTCCCCGTACCGCTGCGGCCGCCGCCACCTGGCGCGCAGCCGAACGGGCCGGTCAGGCCCAGGCTCCGCGCCGGTCCAGCACCGTGCGCAAGATGTCGATCCGGTCGGTCATGATGCCATCGACTCCCAGGTCGAGGAGAGCCTCCATGCGTTCCGGTTCGTTCACGGTCCACACGTGCACCTGGAGCCCCCGCTCATGGGCCGTCCGCACGAACCTCCGGTCCACCACGCGGATGCCCGCCTGGGTCTCCGGCACCTGCGCCGCCACCGCCCCCGCGCGCAGCGCGGCCGGGATCGCGAGCGACCGCAGCCGCAGCCCGAGCACCCCCGCCACCCCGTACGAGGTCGCCAGCCGGGGGCCGGCGATCTTCTGGGCCCGGGCGACCCGGCGCTCGGAGAAGGAGCCCACGCACACCCGGTCCCAGACCCCGGTCCGCGCGATCAGGCCGACCAGCGGGTGCACGGCGGACTCGTCCTTGATGTCCACGTTCCACCGGGCGTCCGGGAACTCCTCCAGCAGGTCCTCGAAGAGCGCCAGGGGCTCGGTCCCGCCGGCCCGGACCTCGCGGATCCGGCTCCAGGGCACTTCCCGGATGCGCCCCCGTCCGTCGGTGACCCGGTCCAGGGTGGCGTCGTGGAAGGCGACCAGTTTCCCGTCGGAGCTGGCGTGCACATCGGTCTCGAAGTACCGGTAGCCCGCGGCGGCGGCCCGCCGGAAGGCGGCGGCGGTGTTCTCCAGCCCGTCCGCGGCCCCGCCGCGGTGGGCGAAGGGGATGGGACCCGGGTGGTCAAGATAGGGGTGCGGTAGGCGTACGTGCGTCACCGCGGCAGTATGCCCCGTGCTCCCGCCGGCGCGGGAGCGGCCCCCGGTGGCCGGTGGGTGAACGGCCCGCCGGGTCAGTTCCGCAGCGTCCATGGATCGAGGCCGGAGTACACGTACGCGACCCGGTACCGCGGGGCGTCGTAGTACTGCGCCTCGCCCCGGTGGACCGCCACGAGCGAGTCCGGCCCCCGCCACCAGTCGTCCGCCAGCCCCGCGACCTCGGGAACCCGCTCGAAACCGGTCAGGTCGAGGCCCTCCACCGCGTCGCCGGTGAGCCTGGTGACCCGCTCCGCCCCACCGGAGGCGGCATGGGTCAGCGCCTGTGCCTCGATCCATCCCTCCACCGTGGCGTGCAGCGGGGTCCAGCGTTCGCCGTGGACGCCGAATTCGCCGTCCGGTCCGATCACGAACCCGAAATTGACCGAGCACCGCGAGATTCCCGCGGGGATCCACCACCCCTCCTCCGACGAGCCCTCGGGAACGTCCGTGTCCAAGACCTTGGGGCCGCCCTCGAACAGGGGCGAGGGCGGCATCACCAGGCCGCCCCAGCGCGCCGCGTAGACCTCCGCCCGGTCGATCTCGCGCGCGGGAATGCCCCCGGCGAGCCAGCGCTCCCGGTAGGCGCCGATGTCCACCGCGTCCATCCGGACGCAGTGGACCGCCAGGAAGTAGCGGGCGCGCCGGGTCAGGTCCGGGATGCCGCGGGGGAAGAGGTCGAGGGCCACCCTGCGGACGCTACAGGCGGGCCCCGGCCCGGGGCCCCCATTTCGCGCGGAGCACTCCGTGGCACCCTGGACCCGGCAGGACCAATCCAATGCCGGCCCCCGCGGGCCGGCAGAGGCCAATTCGACGAAGGTGGACCGGACGACATGGCGCAGTGGACCTCGGCCGTCGGTGCCGCACAGCTCGGCCGGCTCATCACCTCCCAGCAGGGCCGGACCGCCGTGTCCGGCGGGCGCAAGCTGCCCGCGTACCGCACGCTCGCCGACGGCATCCGCCTGCTCGTCCTCGAAGGCCGCATCCCCGTGGCCGCCCGGCTCCCCGCCGAACGGGAGCTGGCCGTCGTGCTCTCCGTCAGCCGCACCACCGTCGCCGCCGCCTACGAGGCCCTGCGCGGCGAGGGGTTCCTGGAGTCCCGCCGGGGAGCGGGCAGCTGGACCTCGGTGCCCGCCGGCAACCCCATGCCGGCCCGCGGTCTGGAGCCACTGCCCCCCGAGTCCCTCGGCTCGATGATCGACCTCGGCTGCGCCGCCCTCCCCGCCCCCGAACCCTGGCTCACCAAGGCCGTCCAGGGCGCCCTGGAGGAACTCCCGCCGTACGCCCACACCCACGGGGACTACCCGGCCGGCCTGCCCGCGCTGCGCCGCATGCTCGCCGACCGCTACACCGAGCGCGGCATCCCGACCATGCCCGAGCAGATCATGGTCACCACGGGCGCGATGGGCGCCATCGACGCCATCTGCAGCCTCTTCGCGGGGCGCGGCGAGCGGATCGCCGTCGAATCCCCGTCCTACGCCAACATCCTCCAGCTCATGCGCGCCGCCGGGGTCCGCCTCGTGCCCGTGGCCATGGGGGAGGGGCTGACCGGCTGGGACATGGACGTCTGGCGCCAGGTGCTGCGCGACTCCGCCCCCCGCCTGGCCTACGTGGTCGCCGACTTCCACAACCCGACCGGCGCCCTGGCCTCGGACGACCAGCGCCGCGCCATGGTCGAGGCGGCCCGCTCGGCCGGCACCGTCCTCGTCGCCGACGAGACCATGGTCGAGCTCCAGCTCGACCCGGCGATGGAGATGCCCCGCCCCGTCTGCTCCTTCGACCCGGCCGGCTCCACCGTCATCACCGTCGGCTCCGCCAGCAAGGCCTTCTGGGCCGGCATGCGCATCGGCTGGGTCCGCGCGGCCCCCGACGTCATCCGCAGCCTGGTGGCCGCCCGCGCCTACGCCGACCTGGGCACTCCCGTGCTGGAACAGCTCGCGGTGGACTGGCTGATGCGCACCGGAGGCTGGGCGCAGGCCGTGGAGATCCGCCGCGACCAGGCCCGCGAGAACCGGGACGCGCTGGTGGCGGCGGTCCGCCGGGAGCTGCCCGAGTGGGAGTTCCGGGTCCCGCTGGGCGGTCTGACCCTGTGGGCCCGCGCGGGCGGGCTCTCCGGCTCCCGGCTGGCCGAGGTGGGGGAGCGGGTGGGCGTACGGGTCCCCTCGGGGCCCCGGTTCGGGGTGGACGGCGCCTTCGAGGGATACGTCCGGCTCCCCTTCACCGTCGGCGGAGCGGTGGCCGAGGAAGCGGCGGTCCGGCTCGCCGCCGCGGCCCGGCTGGTCGCCACCGGGGCGGGCGGCGGCGGGGCGGAGCCGCCGCGCACCTTCGTCGCGTAGGAGCGGGCAAGATCCGGAAGGGACGCCCTACGGGGCGTCCGCCGGGACCTCGGGGATCTCCGAGGCGTCGATCGCCGGGCCCTGCGCCTGGGCGGGCGGCTGGACGATGTGCAGCGGCTTGCCCAGCGTGACGTGGTCCGGGACGGGCTTGGGCGGCGCCTGACGCTCGGGCAGCAGGTCCAGTACCGCCTGCCGGTGTCCCGGGTGGGTGGCGTCGTCGTACGGGTCCGGCGTGGCCGGCACCTGGAGCCGGTGCACGGGACCGGCGCCGAGCCGGGCGTACCCGCGCCCCGGGGGCAGTACGGCCGTCGGCGTGGTGTGCGGGGGCAGCCCCAGCACGTCGGCGATCTGCTGGATCGTGGCGGCTCCGAGCACCACGCGGGCCCTCGTGTGCTGCCAGATGGAGTCGTTGAGCAGCTCCAGGTGGTCGAACTGCTCGGCCACCACCACGGTGACGTGCGCGGCGCGCCCGTGCCGCAGCGGCACCTGGAGCTGAGCGATCGGGTCGGGGGCGCCCTCGGCGGTGGCCAGGTGGGCCAGCGCGCTGGGCCGGTCGAGCAGGATCCACAGCGGGCGCCGGGTGTCCTCGGGCGCGGGCCGGCCGGCTTCGCGGGCCCGGTGGGTGGCGATCAGGCGCCGTTCGGTCTCGCGGGCGGCCCACTCCAGGGTGGCCAGCGCCCCGGTCGGCCCGCACTCCACGGCGAGGACGCCGGCGCGGCCGGAGAGACAGGAGTACTCGCCGGTGCCGCCGCCCTCCACGATCAGTACGTCGCCCCCGTGCCGCAGGGCCTGCAGGGCGACGGAGCGCAGCAGCGTGGAGGTGCCGCTGCCGGGCTGGCCCACGGCCAGCAGATGGGGTTCGGCGGAGCGGGAGCCGGTGCGCCAGATGACCGGCGGCACGTCCCTGGGCTCGTCGCCGTCCAGGACGGGCAGGGTGCGCTGCACGCTGCCGGGGTCGGTGAAACCGAGCACGGTCTCACCGGGTGAGGTGACGAAGGGCTGGGCGGCGATACCTGTCGGCAGCGCCGCCAGCACACGCAGGTCGAGCTGGTTGCCCTCCTCGTCCCAGTCGAAGAGATACTCCCGTCCGCGCCCGGACTTGGCGTGCAGCAGTGCCTCGATCCGGGCCCGCGACGCGGCCTCGCCATCGGTGAAGTAGGCCGGGTAGCGGATGTGGAGCCGGGTGACGCGGCCCGCCTCGTCGAACTCGTAGCCGCTGAAGGCCTTGTCCCACTCCCCGCCGTGGGCGAAGAGGGGGCTCGGGTCCTCCGGGATGGAGAAGTACGGCACGAGGGCTTCGTAGAGGGAGCCGAGCCGCTCGGTCTCGGCATCGCTGGGCCCGGTCTTCGCCGGGGTGCGGTCGCGTCCCTGCCAGGCCGCCGCCGCCATGAGGGTGATCAGGGCGGTGAGCGGGCCGTAGGGGACGAGCGCGACCACGAGGACGCAGGCGGCCCCCAGGAACAGCGCGGGACCACGCTTGTCCTTGGGGGTGTCGCACCATTTGCGCCGCCCGGCCGAGGCCAGGACGCGCAAGCCCCGTCCGATGGTGAGGAGCGGATGGAGGACGTCCGTGGCGCTGTCGGCGGCCGTGCGAGCGAAATCGCGGCCCCTGTTCAGCGACACGGTGCCGCTGCTGAGGATGCGGGGAAGTGGGCGCCGGGCCACGGGCGTCTCCTGGAGTTGTGGATGCTTCGGGTGGGTGCCGGTGCCGGGCGCTAGAGCTTGATCCCGCCGAGAAGGCTCGCGAGGCTCGCCGTGCTCGCCGTGATGCTGGGGGCGATGGCGGAGCCGGCGAGGAAGAAGCCGAAGAGCGCGCACACGAACGCGTGCGTCAGCTTCATGCCGTCCTTCTTGAAGAACAGGAAGCAGATGATGCCGAGCAGGACGACACCTGAGATGGACAGGACCATGAGTCAGTTCTCCTGGTGGGTGGGGACAGTCACCATCAGTTCTTCCAGGCTCACAGGAAGTATCAATGCGATAAAAGGTGCATATGGGTGAATCCGGCAATCTTTCACTTGACCGGCCCATCCCGGCTGGCGCGCCTGGCGTGATGGGGGCAGGGGAGCCGCAAGGTGATCATTGCCTCGGCCCGCGCCTCTCATGTGCAGGTCCGGGCGCTACTCTGACGCTTCACCCGTACGGACGCAGTGCCGTGCGCAGCCCTGCCCGTGAAAGGCGGTACGACCGATGAGTGAGCACGTCGAGAACGGCTCCCAGGACTCTCCGGACTCCCCGGACGTTCCCGACGAGGACGTCGTCGAGCTGGCCACCAAGATCTTCGACCTCGCCCGTCGGGGTGAGACCGAGACCCTCGCCGCGTACGTGGACGCGGGCGTCCCGGCGAACCTCACCAACGACCGCGGCGACACCCTCGTCATGCTCGCCGCGTACCACGGCCACGCCGGAGCCGTCACGGCCCTGCTGGCCCGCGGAGCCGAGGCCGACCGCGCCAACGACCGCGGCCAGACCCCGCTCGCCGGGGCGGTCTTCAAGGGCGAGGAGGCCGTCATCCGCGCGCTGCTCGCCGGCGGGGCCGACCCGAACGCCGGAACGCCCTCCGCCGTGGACACGGCCCGCATGTTCGCCAAGGCCGACCTGCTGGAACTTTTCGGAGCCGAGTAGTCCGCTTTTGCCGGTCCCCAGGCCGGTCCCGGGCCGGTCCAGACCTCACGGGTTGGTCACGGCGGCCTTAAATGTGGTCGCGGCGCACAAACCGCCTGGGTCATCATGGCGTCGGATTCGATTCGCGGACAGGACGGACGGGCAGGAGCGGGCAGGACACAACGGGTGTCCGACCCCCACTCCTGCCGGGGGACCGCCGCCCTGGCCGAGAACACCGACGAGAGTGAGAAGGCAATGGTCTACATCGAGCGGAACCAGACGGCGGACGTCCTCACATGCTGTTACGCGGCCCTGTGAATTCCGATTCCCGGTTGCGTCCCCAGCTTGATTTGAGGCCATTCCCATGTTCGAACCAGTCATAGCGCCGAGCGGCACCCTGCTCGGCCTCCTCCAGCGAGGCCGCGGCGACGGCACGCTGCACGCACTCGCGGCGCCCAGGGCCGAGGCCCTCGCGGCGCTCAACCACTGCGTGGCCGGCGATCCGCGCCAGGACTGGCAGGTCGAGAACCGCTCCCTGTACTACGCACGCCTGTACCTGGACCTCGACGGCCCCCTGGGCGAGATCGAGGCCCACCTCTTCAGCGTCGACGACCTCGTCGACGAGGACGACCACCGCACGGGCCTCGCCCTGTCCGTCCTGGGCCACCTGGCCTCGTACGGCCGCGACGACGCGCTCATGCTGCTGCGCCGGTACGCCGCCACGGGTGCCAACTGGGCCTGGGCCCTCGACGAGCTCGCCCTGCGCGACGACGACGAGGGGCTGTGCTCCCTGGCCGCCCCCGTCCTCGCCCGCTTCCCCGCCACCGCCGAGGGTGAGGCGCGGCTCGCCGCCGCCGTCCGCGACGCCTACGAGCCCAGGCCCTGGTGCCTGTGGGAAGAGGCCGCGGAGCCCAACGCGTACGCCGAGCGGTTGCGCGCCGCCCGCCAGCAGGGCTCCTTCGACCGCTGGCAGCGCCAGCTCACCCCGCGCGGCCCCCAGCCCGGCTGGGGCGTCCAAGCCGTCTTCGACTGGGCCGCCGACGGACTGCGCCGGGGCACCCCCCTGCACGTCCCGGCCGCCCGCTGCCTCGCCGCCGTGGCCACCCCCGAGGACCGCTCCTCGATCCTGGCGGCCGCCGCCGGTGCCGCCGGAGAGGCCGCCCGCGCCACCGCGCTGCACCACCTGGTCCTCGCCGAGCCGGAGAACCCGGCCGTACTGGACCTCATCGAAGCCGCCGGCGACGAGCCGGCCGTGGCCGCCTACGAGCGCATGTGCGGCCCCGCCGCCATCGAGCGGGCCCGACGCTGGGTCCAGCGCCCCGACGCCCTCGGAACGGCCGCAGCGACCCTCCTGGCCGCCCGGGGCGGAGCCGAGGACGCCACCCTGGTCCTCGGAGCCCTGCGCTCCACCGTCCGCGGCGCCGGCCCGGACTCGACGCCGCTGTTCACCCTGGTCGACGGAGCCGGCCGGCTGCGCATCGCCTGCGCGGCGCCGGTACTGCGCCACATCTACCGCGAGACGTCCTCCTCCCACCTGCGGGGCCGCGCCGCGCGGGCCCTGGCGGCGACGGACCCCTCCTTCGCGGCGGGCTTCGCCGTCGAGTGCCTCTGGGACTGCGAGGAGACCACCCGCGAGGTGGCCGCCCGCCACGCGGAAACGGCAGACGCCCGAGTGGCCCCGCGCCTGCGCCGCCTGGCGGCCGACCCGGCGGAGGAAGAAGACGTCCAGTCGGCGGTCCGCAGCCGCATCACCCCGGAGTCGGCGGTGTAGAGCCGCCCGCCGGGTCTGGCATTTCAGCCGTCCGGCGTTTGAGGACCGGGGTCTGGGGCGGAGCCCCAGGGGTCCGGGCGCAGCCCGGTATCCCAGCCCCGCCGGCGTTTGAGGCGCGGGTCCGGGCGGAGCCCGGGGAACGGTGGAAGGGCGGGTAGGGGAACTCCGCGCAGCGGCAGTGCCAACCGCAGCCGCACCCCCGGGCACGGCCGCCGGCCCCGGACCGCCACGGCCGGGATCCGGGGCGCCCCCGGGAGGCCAGCCCCCCGTCAGCGCAGCACGAACCGCACCGCCACCCCCGGCCCCACCTGCGCCACCGCGTCAAGCGCGGACCCCGCCACGACCCCGACCACGGGATACCCCCCGGTCACCGGATGATCGGCGAGGAACACCACCGGCTGCCCGTCCGGCGGAACCTGGACCGCACCGAGCACCATCCCCTCGCTCGGCAGCTCCCCACCCCGCGCCCGGACCAGCGGCGGCCCCTCCGTACGCAGCCCGATGCGGGTCGAAGCGGCCGACACCCGGTACGTCGCCCGCAGCAGCCGCCCCGTCACCGACTCCGCCGCGAACCAGTCGGCCCGCGGCCCCAGCCGCAGCGGAAGCACCAGTTCCGAGGGCGGGCCCGGTGCCGCCGGGGCGTCCACCCCGGCCACCGGATCCGGACCGGGCGCGCCCACCGGCAGCAGCGCCCCCGCCGACAGGACCGGCGGCCCGAGGCCCGACAGCAGATCGGTCGAGCGACTGCCCAGCACCGGCTCGACGGCGAACCCTCCCCGCACCGCCACGTAGCCGCGCACCCCCGACTCCGCCCGGCCCACCTCCAGCTCCTCCCCGGCGCGCAGCAGGACCGGGGCCCCCCAGGCCACGGGGCGCCCGCAGGCCCGTACCGCACAGGGCGCTCCGGTCACCGCCACCGTCACCGGGCCGCCCACCGCCCGCAGACCCACGCCGTCCACGGTCGTCTCCAGGGCGGCGGCCCGCGGCGGGTTGCCCACCAGCCGGTTCGCCAGCGCGTGCGCCCCCGTGTCGAGGGCCCCCGAGCGGGGGACGCCGAGGTGGGCGTACCCGGGCCGGCCCAGGTCCTGGACGGTGGTCAGCGCCCCCGCCCGTACGACCTCCAGCCCCCTCACGACGCGGCCCCCGCCTCGGTGAACCGCACCCGTACCCCCGGCGCGAACAGCGCCGCGGGCTCGCGCGCCGGGTCCCACAGCACCGCGTCGGTGGTCCCGATCAGCTGCCAGCCGCCGGGGGAGGAGCGCGGGTAGACCCCGGCGTACTCGCCCGCGAGGGCCAGCGAGCCCGCCGGTACCGCCGTACGAGGCGTCGCGCGCCGGGGCAGGTGGAGGCGGGCGGGGAGGCCCGTCAGGTAGCCGAAGCCCGGGGCGAACCCGCAGAAGGCCACCCTGAAGGTGATCGCGCCGACGATGCCGGGCACCTCTTCGGGGGACACCTCCCACAGCGCGGCCACCTCCGCGAGGTCCGGGCCGTCGTAGCGCACCGCGACCGTCACCGGGGGCGGCCCGTCGGCCTGCGCGAGCGGGGCGACCCGCCAGCGGGCGATCCGGGCCGCGAGGGCGCGCGGCTCCCGTACCCCGTCCAGCAGGACGGTCCGGGCCGCCGGCACGATGTCCCGTACGCCGCCCAGCTCGCCCGCGTCCCTCCGGCGCAGCAGCTCCGCGTGCAGGGCGGCCACCTCCTCGGCGGAGTCCACCTCCAGCAGCAGCGCCTCGGCCCCGGCCTCCAGCGCCCTCACGCGAAGGCCTCCACCCGGACCCCGGCCGCACCGAGCGCCCCGCGGACGCGCAGCGCCAGGCCCGCCGCCCCCGGGGTGTCCCCGTGCACGCACAGGGAGCGGGCGGCCACCGGGATCCGGGAGCCGTCCGCGGCCGTCACCGCGTGCCCGGCGGCCATGTCCACCGCGCGGGCCACCACCGCATCCGGATCGTGGACCACGGCGCCCGGTTCACCGCGCGGTACGAGGGTGCCCGCGGGGGTGTAGGCACGGTCGGCGAAGGCCTCCGGTACGGCGGCCAGCCCGGCCCGCCCGGCGGCCTCGAGCAGCAGGGAACCGGGCAGCCCGAGCACCGGGAGCCCGGCGGGACCGGCCGCGAGGAGCACACCGGCCACGACGGCGGCGGCCTGGCCGGAGTCGTGCACGGTGCGGTTGTAGAGCGCGCCGTGCGGTTTCACGTACGACACCCGGGACCCGGCCGCCCGCGCGAAGACCTCCAGCGCCCCGATCTGGTAGGCCACTTCGTCGGCCAGCTCACCGGCCGGCACGTCCATGGCGCGGCGGCCGAACCCCGCCAGGTCCCGGTACGAGACCTGCGCCCCGATCCGCACCCCGCGCGCGGCGGCCAGCTCGCAGACGCGCCGCATGATGGACGGGTCGCCGGCGTGGAAGCCGCAGGCGACGTTGGCGCTCGTGACGACGGACAGCAGGGCCTCGTCGTCGGTCAGCGTCCACCGCCCGAAGCCCTCGCCGAGGTCGGCGTTGAGATCGATCACGGGGGCGGCCGCCGGGGTGTCCGGCGTGATCATGGAAGCCATGCGGTGAGCCTAGAACAGGGCGCGGACCCCCGTTGGCGGTCGACCGGGAGGATCGGGCGAACCATCCCGTTTGGGATGTTGTCAGGGTCAGCGCCTAGTCTTTGCCCGTGACTCTCCCTGCCCCGGCGAAGACCCTTCCCTCTCCGGCGTCGGGCCCGGCCGCCGACGAGGGCCTGGCCCGGCGGCTGCGCGCGCTCGCCTGCACCGCCCCGCTGCACGACCTCGACGTACGCAAGGCCAATCTGGCCGGCGAGTACGGGGTCTACGCGATGGCGGAGGTCGCGCTCGCCGCGATCGACCTGGTCACGCTCAACATGGACTTCGACACCGGCGCCGACCACGAGCAGATAGTGGCCCGCCTGCTGCCGCGCGTCGCCGCCCAGGCACCGACGCGCCCCGCGGCCGAGCACGAGCGGGTGGCCCGCTGGGTGCTGGAGAACCTGATCAACGTCGGCAGCGTCGACCGCGGATTCCGCGCGATCTACGGCACGTTCGGCCCGGACGGGGTGTACGTCCGCCGCGACTACGACTTCAAGCTGATCGAGGAAGTCCCGGGCTATGGCGGCGCGGTGTACCTGCGCACGACGGACGAGGCCGTCAACGTCCTGGTCGGCGCCCTCGACACGGACGTCACCAGCGCGCAGATCGCCGCCGAGGTCAAGCTGGAGGTCCTGATCAGCCGGGGCCGGCTGGCCGACGCCCAGCTCGCCGCCGAGCAGGCCCGCTACCGGACGGTCCAGTACGCCGAGACCCTGCGCCGCACGCTGGACGCGACCCGGCGCAACGTGCGGGCGGTGGACTGGCTGGTGACCGTCCCCGACATGATCGCGGAGGCCCTCGACCACGTGGCCGACCGCTACCGCCACGAGAACGCGATCCTGACCAACATCCGCAAGGCCCGCGACGAAGCCGAAGAGCCGGACAACAAGCGGCGCGCGGCCGAACTCGTCGACATCGTCAAGGACTGCATCCGCCGCCACACCCAGCTCCAGTCCCGGCTGCTGGACGCCGGCCCGCTCTTCCGCGCCGAACAGGACCGCCAGGCCTTCGCGGCCCCCGCGCCGCGCTCCGGGATCGACCTGTACGGGCAGCTCGTGGCCCCGACGCTGCCGCTCCCGGTCGCGCAGGCCATCCGGGTCACGGACGCCTTCTTCGCGGCGGGAGCCGGCCTGCGCACCCCCGTCTCCGTCCGCGTCGCGGACCTGGTCGAGATCCTGCTGACCCCGCCCGTGGAGCGGGAGCACCTCGGCGCGGAGATGCCGGAGCCGGACCTGATCGCCACCCCCGACGACAGCCGCTTCAGCGAGGAGCAGCTCGCCGCGGCGATGGCGCTCCTGGAACTCCCGCACGACGCCCCGCGCCGCCTGTCCGGCCTCCTGGCGGAGGCCCGCCGCTCCGACCCGGACCTCCCCTACCTGGTCGCCCTGCTGGCCGTCCACGCGGCGAGCCCGGCGGTGGGCACGGCGTACCGCCAGGGCGAGGAGCGGCTCCTCTTCGCGGTGGACGACGGCACCGAGCTCGACGACCCGGAATTCGGCGGCGCGGACCTGATCGTCGGCACCGCCCTGCTCGACGCGGCAGCCATGACGGCGGACCGCACGGAGGCGGCATGACCTCGTCCGCACCGAGCCGTCGGCCCACTTCCCCGCCGGCCCCCCGGCCCACCCCCGAGCCGTCACAGGGCCGCACCGCCCGGCCTGGGCCTACCCCCGAGCCGTCGCAGGGCCGCACCGCCCGGCCTGGGCCTACCCCCGAGCCGTCGCAGGGCCGCACCGCCCGGCCTGGGCCCACCCCTGCGCCGTCACCGTGCAGCCCCCTGCCGCCCGTGCCCACCCCCGCGCTCGCGCGCGGCCGGGTCGCCGCTGCCCGCCCCACGGGCGGGCACGGCCGGGCCGGCGGTGTCGGCGGCCCCGCGGCCGCGCCTGCGGGGTCTGTCGCCGGGGCGGAGACCCTGGTGGTGCGGTCCCACTCGGGGGTGTGGGGGCTTGCCCCTGCTTTCGGGAAGGGGCGGGGTGGGGGAGGAACCGCCACCGCCGGCCCCGCAACTGTCGCCGTTGCGGCCGCCGGAGCCGCTACCGCTACCGCCGCCGGAGCCGCAGCAGCACGGCCGCCCGCGCCCGCCCGGACGCGAGCCGCCATCCCACACGCCGCCCGTGCCCGGCACACCCGCACCTGTACCCGTACCACCGAGGAGACCCACCCGTGAGCGACCACCACGCCGAGCAGCACCCCGCGTGGAGCGAGCCCGACGCGCACGAGGCCTCGGCTCCGGTTCAGGCGCACGCACAGGCGCACGCACAGGCGCACGCACAGGCGCACGCACACGCCCCGGTCCCGGCTCAGACCCCGCAGGGCCCCGCCCCGCAGGGACCCGTCACCCCGGCGGACGCCGCGGACGCGGCCCGGCTCGTCGCGTTCGGGCTCCAGCCCAAGCTGCTGCCCGCCCGCGACGCCGAGTACGCCGAACTGCTGCGCCGCTACCGCGAGGACCCCGCCTTCGCCCGGCTCGCCGACGCCGTCGCCACCGGCCTCGGCCTCGTCGTCCTGGAGGTGTCCTCCCGCGCGGGCATGGCCGTGGCCGCCGGCGAGGACTCCGTCTTCGCCGTCCGCATGGGCGACTACGCCCGCCGTACCACCGCCGACTCCGCGGACCGCTTCCTGCACGGCCTCGCCCACCTCGCCGTGGCGGCCCTCGCCTTCCCCCGCCCCGAGGACCTCGCCGACGACGGCTACATCGGCCGGATCACCGTCAACGGCGTCGACGCCTTCGTCCGGCAGACCTGCCGCCGCCTGGAGGAGCGCGCCGAGGAACTCGGCGAGAACACCGACCCGGCCTCCGACGCCCCCGGCCTGGAGGCCGCCTGGCGGGTCTACGCCCGCCGCAGCGCGACCGGCGCCACCAAGGACGCCCGACGGCTGGCCGGTTCCACCACCGGCATCGTCGGCAAGGCCGCCGCCTTCCTCACCGACTCCGGCTTCCTCCAGCGCACCGGGGACGAGGCCGGAGGCACGTACCGCACCACCCCCCGCTACCAGCTCCAGGTCCGCGACATGGCGGGCAGCGCGGCCATGGCCGAGCTCCTCGACCTGGGGGTGGTCCCCGTCAGCGACGGCTCCGCCAGCCTGCTGCCGCCGCCCGAGGGCGACGACCTGGAGCTGGCCGCCGACGCGGGTCTGCCCTTCCACGCCTAGCCCGCGCCCCGCCACCCGTCCCCGTACGACCTACGAAAGACCACGAGAGTCCGCCGCCATGTACGAGCTGTCCCGGATCCGCCTCTACTCCATCGGGCCCGCCGGCGCGCGCTACGCCGACACCGTGCTGGACCTGCGCGGAGTAGGCGAGCCGGTGCCCCACCCGGCGCCCGCCCAGGCGGAGTTCTTCGAGGACGAGCCCACCGGCCCGCCGCGCCGCCCGGCGCCCGCCGGCGTGCTCTTCCTGGAGAACGGCGGCGGCAAGTCCGTCCTGCTCAAGCTGATCTTCTCGGTGATGCTGCCCGGCCACCGCAACACCCTCGGCGGCGCCAGCTCCGGCGTCCTGCGCAAGTTCCTGCTGGCCGACGACTGCGGCCACGTGGCGCTGGAGTGGCAGCACACCCAGACCGGCGAGTGCGTGGTCGTCGGCAAGGTCAGCGAGTGGCGCGGCCGCCAAGTCTCCAACGACCCGCGCAAGTTCGCCGAGGCCTGGTACTCCTTCCGCCCCGGCCCGGGGCTCAGCCTGGACAACCTCCCGGTGGCCGAGGCCACTTCGGTGCGCCCGCCGGTGGAAGGCGCCTCCGGCGCCCAGGGGCGGCGCCGCACCATGAAGGGTTTCCGCGACGCCCTGACCGAGGCCGGCAAGGCGTACCCGCACCTGGAGGTGTACTTCGAGGAGATCCACGACCGCTGGAACGAGCACCTCACCGAAGTCGGCCTCGACCCCGAACTCTTCCGCTACCAGCGCGAGATGAACGCCGACGAGGGCGAGGCCGCCGGCCTCTTCGCGGTCAAGAAGGACTCCGACTTCACCGACCTGCTGCTGCGCGCCGTCACCGACACCCGGGACACGGACGGCCTCGCCGACCTCGTCCACGGCTTCGGCAACAAACTCGGCCGCCGCGCCGAGCTGATGGCCGAACGGGAGTTCACCGCGGGCTCCGTGGACCTCCTCACCAAGATCGTCGAAGCCGCCGCGGTCCGCTCCCGGCTGCGCGACGTCCACGCCGGCGCCGAACGCCGTACGCGCACCCTCGCCCGGCGGCTGTCCGCCCGGGCCGGCGAGGAGCGCGGCCGCGCCGCCGACCTCGCGCAGCGGGTCACCGGCGCCGCCCACCAGGTCACCGCCGCCGAATCCGCGCGCGCCCGCAGCGCCGCCGTCTCGGCCGAACTCGCCTACCGGCACGCCTCGCTGGCCCTGACCGTCGCCGACAAGGCCGCCGCCGCGCAGCGCCGCGAACTCCTCGAAGCCCGCACCCTGCACTCCGCCTGGCAGGCCGCCGAGCACGTCCTGCGCCACCGCTCCGCCGCCGACCGCTCCGCCCGGGTCGCCGCCGCGATCCTGGAGGCCGAGCGGGACGCCGCCCCGGCGCTCGCCGCCCGCGCCACCGCCGCCACCGAGCTCGTACGGGCCCTGCACGCCGCCGCCGAGCAGGGCGAGCGGGCCGCCAACGAGGAGGAGGAGCGCTCCGCCGTCCTGCAGGAGACCGGCGAGGCCTCCCACCGCGCCGCCACCGCCGCCGCCACGGCCGCGCAGCGGGCCCGCAGCGAGGCCGAGCACCTGCGCGCCCGCCTCGCCGAGGTCCAGCAGGAGACCGCCGAGGCCGTCCGGGCCGGCTGGCTCGACGACTCCGCCCCCGACGCCGACCCGGCGCGCGCCGCCCTGGCCGCCGCCGACGCGGAGAAGACGGCCGTCGCCGCCTGGGACGAGTCCCGCGAGGCCGCCCGCGCAGCCTCCGAGGCCGCCCGCGAGGCCGCCGGGGTGGAATCCCGCGCGGAACTCACCGCCGCCCGCGCCGCGGACGCCGCCGATGCGGCCGAGGCGGCCCACGACGCCGAGCACCGGGCCGCCGCCTCCCTCGCCGGGGCCCCGCGCCTGGCCGCCCTGCTGGGAGCCCCGTCGGCCCCCGACACCGCGGCCCCGTCCCCGCGCGCCGACGGCGGTACGCCGGGCGGCGAGTCCGGAGCCGAGGCCGCGGGGCACCACGCCACGCATGGCGCCACCGGCTCCGGAGGCGCTGCGGGTGCTCCCGGTGCTCTTGGGGCAGCCGGAGGCCCGGTCTCTGGTGCCGCAGGCGCCACCGGCCTGCACGGCACCGCGACGGGCACGGCCCCGACCGCCCCGGGCGCGGCCCGCGCAGTCGCCACCGGCTGGCTCACCGTCCAGGACCTGGACCGGGGCGCCGACGACCTCCGCACCCTGCTCACCGACGGGGTCGCATCCGCCGAACGCCAGCTCTTCGACCTGCGCACCGCCGCCGCCGACGACTCCCGCATCCTCGGCGCCCTCGGCGACGGCGGTCTGCTGCCGCCCGGCCCCGACGTCCTCGCCACCGTCGAGTTCCTCGGCGAACACGGCATCCCGGCCCTCCCCGGCTGGCGCTACCTCGCCCAGTCCGTGGACCCGGCCGACCACGCGGCCGTCCTCGCCGCCCGCCCCGAACTCGTCGACGGGGTGGTCATCACCGACCCAGACACCCACTCCCGGGCCCGCGAGGTCCTCTCCGGCGCCGCCCTGCTGCCCCGCTCCACCGTCGCCGTCGGCACCGCCGCGGCCCTGCTGGCGCCGGTTCCCCCGGCCGGCGACGCCACCGGGTCCGGCATCTTCGGTATTTTCATCGTGCCGCCGAACCCGGCCATGCACGACGAGCACGCCGCCGACGAGGAGCGCCAGGCGCTGCGCGCCCGCGCCACCGCCCGCGACACCGACATCCGCGAGCTCGCCGCCCGCCTGTCCGGCGACCGAGAGCTAGCCGCCCGGCTGCTCTCCTGGCGCACCGGCTGCCCGCCCGGCCGCCTCGCCGAGCTCGCGGAGCAGGCGGCCGCCGCCCGCGGCTTCGCCGAGGAGACGGACGCCGAGCTCGCGGAGGCCCGTACCGTACGCGCCGAGGCCGACGAGGCCGCCGCCGACGCCGCCCGGGTCCGCGACGAGCGGCAGGACACCGCCCAGCGCGCCCGCCGCGTCGCGGACGCCCTCGCGGGCCTCGCCTACCGGCTGCGCGAGCGCGCCGGCTGGCAGACCAAGCTGCGCGAACTCGCCGACGACGCCGCCGAGTCCGAGGCCCGCGCCGAGGTCTGCCTCGACCGGGCCCGCGCCGCCGACGAGGACCGCCGGGCCGCCCAGCGCGCCGCCGACGATGCCCGCCGCACCGCCCGCGCCCTGCGCGCCGAGCGCGCCGAGGTCGCCGGCGCCCCCGACCCGCTGCCCGAGGATGACGGGACGGCCAAGGCGCCGCTCCCCGCCCTCCGCGAGGCCTACCGCGCCGCCTCCCAGCTCTACGAGAAGGTCGGCGTCGGCGCCGACCTGCGCTCCGAGCAGGCCCGCGCCGAGAGCGACGAGAGCGTGGCCCTCGCCGAACTCGACCGCCTCACCAACAAGGTCCGCACCCGCGCGGCCCAGCTCCTCGAAGGCACCGACGGTGCCGACGGACCCTCGCGCCAGGCCGCGGCCGCCCGCGCCGAGGCCCTCGTACAGATGCTGGAGACCCGCGCCTCCACCGCGAGCGAGCAGCTCGGCCGGCTGCGCGGCGAGGCCGAACGGCACGCCCCCGCCGAGGGCGAGGCGCACACCGAGCTGCCCGAGGAGCTGATCCCCGACAACGTCGAGGAAGCCCAGGCCAGGCTCCGCACCGCCACCGCCCAACTCGCCGCCCACACCGCCGCCGTGGAGTCCGCCCGCGCGGCCCACGCCGACCTGCTGCGCGCCCACCGCACCGCCGAGGAGGGCGCGGGCGGCTTCGACGAGACCGCGGCCATGCTCCGGGACCTCCTGCGGGACCACACCCACCAGGAGGACGAGCAGGAGCCGGTGGCCCACCCCGGCAGCCTGGAGGAGGCCCGCCAGTCGGCCACCGAGGCCCGCCGCTCGCTACGGGCCTGCGCCGCCGACCTGTCGGCCGCCGAGGCCGCCGTCCGCGAGGCGAGCGACATCCTGGTCCGGCACGCCAACGCCAACCGCTACGAGCAGGTACGCACCCCCGCGCGCCAGCAGATCCGCGAACTGCCCGCCTCCGCCCTGCCCGAGCACGCCGCGGCCTGGGCCGTGGCCTTCGCCCCCCGGCTGCGCGTCCTCACCGACGAGCTGGCGCAGCTGGAGCGCAACCGCGACAGCATCGTGGACCGGCTGCGCGGCCTCGTGGAGTCGGCCCTGGCCACCTTGCGCTCCGCCCAGCGGCTCTCCCAGCTCCCCGAGGGCCTGGGGGAGTGGTCGGGCCAGGAGTTCCTGCGCATCCGCTTCGAGGAGCCCGACCAGGCCACCCTCACCGAGCGGCTCGGCGAGGTCATCGACGAGGCGACCCGCGCCGCCGTGAAGAAGAACAGCACCGCCTCCTTCGGCGAGGGCCGCCGCGACGGCATGTCGCTGCTCCTGCACGGGGTCCAGGCGGCACTGGAACCCAAGGGCATCGCGGTGGAGATCCTCAAGCCCGACGCGGTGCTGCGCGCCGAGCGGGTCCCGGTCGGCCAGATGGGCGACGTGTTCTCCGGCGGCCAGCTCCTCACCGCGGCCATCGCCCTGTACTGCACGATGGCCGCGCTCCGCAGCAACGACCGGGGCCGCGACAAGCACCGGCACGCGGGCACGCTCTTCCTCGACAACCCGATCGGGCGCGCGAACGCCACGTACCTGCTGGAACTCCAGCGGGCCGTCTCGGACGCGCTCGGCGTCCAGCTCCTGTACACCACGGGCCTGTTCGACACCACGGCCCTGGCCGAGTTCCCGCTGGTCATCCGGCTGCGCAACGACGCCGACCTGCGCGCGGGGCTCAAGTACATCAGCGTCGAGGAACACCTGCGTCCGGGCCTGCCCCAGCAGTTCACGGACGGGGAGACGATCCACGGCGAGATCACGGCGACCCGCATGTACCGCCGGAGCTGACCCCCTTTTTGACGCGCCGCTCGCACGCCTCGGCCCTGGCGGGCCGCGCCTTTTTTGACGCGCCGCTCGCACGCCTCGGCCCTGGCGGGCCTCCCCGGCTTCGCGCCGCTGCGCCGGACTCCGTCCGGCGGGCCCTTGCCGGCGGGGCCTTGCCGGGGCCCCGCCCGGGCCCGGGACGTCAGTCCGGGCACACGGCCAGGGCCCGCCTCAGCCCCGCCCCGTGCCCGTCGGCGGCGGCCAGATGCCGGTCGTCTCCCCGCGCCCTGGTACGGGTATGCGGGGCGGTAGCGGAGGCGCCGAGCGGGCCTCTCGGCGCGCCCTGCGGCGCTCGCGCCGCCGGTCCCGCGCCGTACTGCTGGGCTCCGAGAGCACCCCGTAGCGCTGGTTCCACGTCTGCCGGGTGATCAGCACGTCGAGCACGCCCCACGTGGCCACGACCGTCCCCGCTATCGCGCACAGCGACAGCGGAAGCGCCAGCCAGGAGCCGGTGACCGTCAGGAAGAAGGCGATCGTCGCGTCCGTCAGCGTCACGGCGACGATCAGTACCGCCCGCACCGCGGACCTCCGCACCGGGTCCGGCATGCGCCGCCGGCCCGTCGGCTGGTCCACCCACAGGATCCGCCCCCGTGGCGTCCCGGGCCCCGCACCGTCGTCCTCGTACCTCTTCGCCATGGTCCGCTCCCTCCCCTCCACACGGCCGCTCATGCCCGCCCCGAACAGCTAGACGCACGGGGAGGCCGAGAGATTCCCGGATCCCGGACTCCCGTGGCGCCCCGAAGTATCGCGGAACGAAGAATTCCAGCCATCCATTCCGCTACGGGAACCGAGGCCCCACCAAGTGTCATCTGCCACATATCGGGCCGCACTTCAGGGAACTATCGGACAACTCGTGATCTTCGTCCAGGGCTCAGGCCGAAAACGTCCGGACAGGTCTTCGAAGGTTCGCCGTGGCAGTAGTAGGCTCACGCCGTTTAAATGACGGAACACCAACCCCCGGTAACGGGGTTGAGCTGGGGAGGCTGGGGAGGCCATGCGCTTTCGCGGGAAGTCCATCCGCCGGAAGATCGTGGCGTTGCTCCTTGTGCCGCTCGTCTCCCTGACCGCCCTCTGGGGCTTCGCAACGGTGATCACCGGCCGCCAGGCCGTCCAACTGCTCGGTGTCGCCTACGTCATCGACAAGGTCGGCTACCCCGTCGAGGACGTCGTCCGCGTCATCCAGAAGGAGCGCCGCCAGACCCTCGTGGTCATCGGCGACCCGCGCGCCTCCAACGCCACCACCGAGCTGGCCGAGAGCCGCACGGCCACGAACGAGGCGGTCGAGAGGATCTCCGCCGACGCCAAGGACCCCGAGGTCGTCGACGAACTCACCCCGGCCGGCGCCCGGCACCTGAGCTCCATCCTCGAAGCCTTCCGCAGCATCGGATCGCTGCGCGACGCGGTGGACGGGGGCTCCCTCGACACCAACCAGGCGCTGGAGCTCTACAACCGGCTCGTGGACCCCTGCTACGACTTCCTGATGAACCTCCACGCGCTCCAGGACGTGGAGATGGACAAGCAGGGCCGCGCCCTCGTCGGCGTCACCCGCGCACGCGAGACGCTCTCGCGCGAGGACGCCCTCGTCGCCGGGGCCCTCGCCGCCCGCAACGTCAGCCAGGCGGACATCCGGCACGTCTCCGACTTCGTGGCCAACCGCAAGCTGCTCTACGAGTTCAACCTCGCGATCCTCCCGGCCGCCGACCGGGAGGAGTTCGAGCAGTACTGGAACAACCCGGAGAGCCGCGCCCTGCGCGAGGCAGAGGAACGATTCCTCGTCCAGGGGCCGACCCACAGCCCGCGCAACGTGACCGCCTCCCAGTGGGACGCCGCCGCCGGCAAGGTGCTCGAAGACCTCGCCGTCATGGGCACCGCCGCGGGCGACCGCTACCAGAAGCGCGTCGAGCCCGTCGCCATGGACGTCCTGGTCCAGGCCGCCCTCGCCGGGGTGCTCGGGTTCATCGCCCTCATCGTCTCCCTCGTCCTGTCCGTACGCATCGGCCGCGAGCTGATCCGCGACCTCTCCCGGCTCCGCAAGGAGGCCCACGAGGTCTCCGGCATCCGCCTCCCCGGCGTGATGCGCCGCCTCGCCGCGGGCGAGCTCGTGGACGTGGAGACCGAGGCCCCCCGCCTGGAGTACGAGAAGGACGAGGTCGGCCAGGTCGGCCAGGCCCTCAACTCCCTCCAGCGCGCGGCCATCGAGGCCGCCGTCAAGCAGGCCGAACTGCGCCGCGGGGTGTCCGAGGTCTTCGTCAACCTGGCCCGCCGCAACCAGGTGCTGCTGCACCGCCAGCTCACCCTGCTCGACACCATGGAGCGGCGCACCGAGGACACCGAGGAGCTCGCGGACCTCTTCCGCCTCGACCACATGACCACCCGCATGCGCCGCCACGCCGAGGGCCTGGTGATCCTCTCCGGCGCCGCGCCCTCCCGCCAGTGGCGCAAGCCCATCCAGCTGATGGACGTCGTACGGGCCGCCGTGGCCGAGGTGGAGGACTACGAGCGCATCGAGGTGCGCCGGCTGCCGCGCCTGGGCATCGCCGGCCCGGCGGTGGCCGACGTCACCCACCTCATCGCCGAACTCCTGGAGAACGCCACCGTCTTCTCGCCGCCGCACACGGCGGTCCAGGTCCTCGGCGAGCGCGTGGCCAACGGCTTCACCCTGGAGATCCACGACCGCGGCCTCGGTATGACCCCCGAGGCGCTGTTCGACGCGAACCTCCGCCTCACCGAGACCTCCGAGTTCGAACTCTCCGACACCGACCGGCTCGGCCTGTTCGTGGTCAGCCGGCTCGCGCACCGCCACGAGGTCAAGGTCCGCCTCCAGATCAGCCCCTACGGAGGCACCACCGCGGTGGTCTTCCTCCCGGTGGCCCTGCTGACGGAGGCTCCCGAGACCAACGGCGCCGGCATCCGGCTGGCCGGCGGCAAGGCGGTCGGCGGCCCGGTCGGCTCCGCCCGTCCGAAGGCCGTCGCCGAGGGCAGCGGCGCCGACCGCCGCCTCCCGGCCGACGCCGAACTACGCGGCCCCGTAGAGCTGGAAGCCCCGATCGGCATGCTGGGGCTGGACGAACCCGGCCCGGTCCCGGAGGGCACCCCCACCGGCATCGCGGGCTCCGCCGGCGCCACCGGGCTCACCGGGGTCTCCGGAGCCAAGGGCAGGCCCGCCATGGCCACCCTCGACGACGAGACCCCGCCGAACGGCATCTCGCGCAACTCGCTGCTCGGCCTGCGCCAGGCCGCCCGCCCGCACACGGACCGGCACACCGACCGCGGCGGTCCCCGCAAGGGCGACCGCATCGCGGACCGCATGGGCGAGCGGGCCGCGGACGGCTCCGGCGACCGCGCGGGCCTCTGGAAGGGCGACCGGTCCACCGACGCCCCCGCCGAGCGCGGCGGCGCCCGGCTCACCGACCGCGACGCGGGCCGGGACGGCTTCCGCGACCGCGACCGAAGCCACGACCGGGACCGCGACCGCAGCCGCGACCGCCGGGACCGTGACCACCGCGACCGCGAGCGGGAGCCCCTGCCGCCCACCGGCCCGGTCCGCCTGGAGCCGGCGCGCACGGACTCCGCCCGCCCCGACGGCGCCCGCTCGCCCGGCGCCGTCCCCCTCCCGCGCCGCCGGCCGACCCCGACCCTGGTGGCCGAGCACGGCCGCCGTGTGGAGCCCCGCCCCGTCTCGGCGGTCCCGGACCCCGCGCAGGAGGGGCAGACCCCCGACGGCCCGGCGCACCCCGCGGCGACGCCCCCCGGGCCGACCCTGCCCCGCCGGATCCGCCAGGCCAGCCTGGCGCCCCAGCTCAAGGACGCCCCGGCCCCGGCACCCGCCGAATCAGCCGCCGCTCCGGCGGCCGACCGCGACGCGGAGGACGTACGCCGCCGCATGTCCTCGCTCCAGCGCGGCTGGACGGCGGGCCGCGACGAGCATGCGCGGCAGCAGGCGGAGCACGCAGGTCAGGCGAACCAGGCGGATCAGACGGATCAGACGACACGGGCACAGCAGCCCCACCAGACACAGCAAGCGCAGCAGAACGCACCACACCAGTCCCCGACCGAGGCCGGCACCCCTGCCGCCACCGGTCCCGGATGCGAGAACGAAGGGGACGGTCGATGACCGCACCGCAGTCCGGCAACGACACCAGGGGCCGCGGCTCCGGCCCGCTCAACTGGCTCCTCGACGAGCTCGTCGACCGGGTCGCCAGCATCCGCAAGGCGGTGGTCCTCTCCGGCGACGGCCTGCCCACCGGCAGCTCCAAGGACCTCACCCGCGAGGACAGCGAACACCTGGCCGCCGTGGCCTCCGGTTTCCACAGCCTCGCCAAGGGCGTCGGCCGCCACTTCGACTCCGGCAGGGTCCGCCAGACCGTGGTCGAGCTCGACGAGGCGTTCCTCTTCGTCATGGCGGCCGGCGACGGGAGCTGCCTGGCGGTGCTCGCGGACGCCGACTCCGACGTCGGCCAGGTCGCGTACGAGATGACCCTCATGGTCAAGCGAGTCGGTGACCACCTGGCGACCGCACCGCGCACCGGGCTGCCAGCCGGAGGGTGAGTCGGACGGCATGAGCGATCCAGGCCAGGACCACCCCGCCCACACCGCCGGCACGGCTTCCGGCGCCGCACCCGACCAGTGGTTCGACGACGACGCGGGTCCGGTGGTGCGTCCGTACGCGATGACCCGCGGCCGGACCAGCCACGCCGGACAGCACCGCCTCGACCTGATCGCGCTGGTGGTCGCGGAATCCGCGGCCGACGACCCGGCCGGGGACACCGCCCCGTCGCCGGAACACGCCCACATCCTCGGGCTGTGCCGGCTGCGCCCCCAGTCCGTCGCGGAACTCGCGGCCGAACTCGACCTCGCGGTCGGGGTCGTACGCGTTCTGATCGGCGATCTAGTCGACGACGAACTGGTGCACGTGACCCGGCCGGTCCCCCCGGCCGAACTCCCCGACGAATCCATTCTGCGTGAGGTGATCGATGGCCTTCGGGCGCTCTAGCCGCACCGGCGCCATGCATGCCGTGACGCCGGTCGAGCCGCTGACCCTGAAGATCCTGGTCGCGGGCGGTTTCGGGGTGGGCAAGACCACCCTGGTCAGTGCGGTGAGCGAGATCAGACCGCTCCGGACGGAGGAACGCCTCTCCGAGCCGGGCCGCGGCATCGACGACACCGGGGGAGTGGAGGGCAAGAGCACCACCACGGTCGCCATGGACTTCGGGCGCATCACCCTGCGCGAGGACCTGGTGCTGTACCTGTTCGGCACCCCCGGACAGGACCGCTTCTGGTTCCTGTGGGACGAGCTGGCCCAGGGCTCGCTCGGCGCCGTCGTCCTCGCGGACACCCGACGGCTCTCCGACTGCTTCGCCGCCATCGACTACTTCGAACGGCGCGAGATCCCCTTCGTGGTCGCCGTGAACTGCTTCGACGGAGCCGACCAGCACCCCGTGGTGGCCGTACGGGAAGCCCTGGACCTCACCCCCGAGGTACCGGTGCTGCTGTGCGACGCACGGGACCGGGAGTCGGTGAAGGACGTCCTGGTGGGGGTCGTGGAGCACGCGATGACCCTGGCCAGGGCCCGCCGCAGGAGCCTGACGGCGGGAGCCTGACGGCGGGGCCCCATCCGGAGGACACGCCACAGCCCCGGGCCGCGACATGGAGGCGGCCCGTACCCCCGCCGACTGGGGTACGGGCCGCAGCTCTCATGGGGGGATCCGGGGTCCCGGTCGCGGCGCGGGACCGTGGAGAGAGTGTGAACCCGCCACTGGGGGTCGTCAAGCATTCGGACAGCAGGCGCTGTTCAGCGGCCCCCTGCATGTCACCGCACCGCGACGACCGCCGAACCGTGCCCGAACAGCCCCTGGTTCGCGGTGATTCCGGCCCGCGCCCCCGGCACCTGCCGCTCCCCGGCCGTGCCCCGCAGCTGCCAGGTCAGCTCGCACACCTGGGCGATGGCCTGCGCCGGCACCGCCTCCCCGAACGACGCGAGTCCGCCACTGGTGTTGACGGGGATCCGCCCGCCGAGCGCGGTCGCGCCCTCCCGTACGAGCTTGGCCCCCTCGCCCTCCCCGCACAGGCCGATGTCCTCGTACCACTCCAGTTCCAGCGCGGTGGACAGGTCGTAGACCTCGGCGAGCGAGAGGTCGTCCGGCCCGAGCCCCGCCTCCTCGTACGCGGCCCGCGCGATCGAGGCCCGGAAGGAGCCGGGCGCCGGTACGGCCGCGGTCGTCGAGTCGGTGGCGATGTCCGGCAGGTCCAGGACGGTACGGGGGTACGTGGGCGTCACCGTGGACACGGCCCGGATCCGCACCGGGTCCGCGACACCCCGCGAGCGCGCGAAGTCCATGCTGCTCAGCACCAGCGCCGCGCCCCCGTCGGAGGTGGCGCAGATGTCGAGCAGCCGCAGCGGATCGGCGACGATCGCCGAGGCGGCCACCTCCTCGGCCGTCACGGCCTTGCGGTAGCGGGCGTTCGGGTTCAGCAGCCCGGCCGCCGCGTTCTTCACCTTGACCTGCGCGAAGTCCTCACCGGTGTCCCCGTAGAGGGCCATGCGGCGCCGGGCGTACAGCGCGAAGTACGCCGGGTTCGTGGCCCCCAGGACCCGGAAGCGCAACCAGTCGGGGTCGTCGGGCCGGTCCCCGCCCGCCGGCGCGAAGAACCCCTTGGGGGCGGCGTCCGCCCCGACCACCAGCACCACGTCGGCCAGCCCGGCCAGGATCTGCGCCCGGGCCGCGCCGATGGCCTGGGCGCCGGACGCGCAGGCCGCGTACACGCTGGTGACGCGTGCGCCCTGCCAGCCCAGCGCCTGCGCGAAGGTGGCTCCGGCCACGTAGCCGGGGTAGCCCGACCGCACGGTGTCGGCCCCGACGATCGACTGCACGTCGGTCCAGTCCAGCCCGGCGTCGGCGAGCGCGGCCCGGGCGGCGGCCCGCCCGTACTCGACGAAGCTGCGGCCCCACTTGCCCCACGGGTGCATGCCGGCCCCGAGGACGGCGACGTCGGCGACGGAGGCGCTCATCCGGCCACCACCCCCACGGGCCGGACGTTCCACGTGGTCCAGACGGTGCCGTCTGGGCCCTCGGGGTCCACGTTCAGCACCCCGCCGACCACCTCGACCTCCATCCCGACCGCCAGATCGCCGACGCCCACCCCGGGCGCCGCCTGCCCGAGCACGACCATCCCCTCGGCCTCCAGCTCCACGGCGACCAGCGTGTACGGGGTCCAGGGCGCGTCCGGGTCGGACACGTACGGCGCGGGCGGCCGGTACCGCCCGTCCGTGTAGGACCAGACCCGGCCGCGCGGGGACAGCGGGGTCTCGGTGAGCTCGCCGCCACCCGGGCAGCGCGGATTGCGGCAGTACGCGTCCTCGCGCGGGAAGAACACGGCGGCGCAGGCGGAGCACCGGGTGCCGAGCAGGCGGAACCCGCCGTCCGCATGCTCCTCGGTGAACCATCCGCTGACCACGGGTGTGCGTGTGCGTTCCAAGACCCCTCCCGAAACAGACATCTGACGAACCGTCAGGAGTCTGTCAGGGAACGAGCGGGAGCGCACCCCCGGGAGCGCACTCCTCGCACGGGTTCTCGGCGAGCCACTTCCGCGCGATCTCGCCGAGCTCTGCGTCCCGCCCGGCCAGCATCATCCGGATCATCTGCGCGTCCCCGCGCAGCGACCACCCCGGATTGCCGAAGCTGGCGGGGTTGTTCCGCTCGATCAGGAAGTGCGCCGGCCACGCCGTCCCGTACCCGATCACGGGGAGCGCGGCGAGATAGCGCTTCCGGCCGCGCGCCAGCCCGTAAACGGTCAGGGCGAGACCGGTGAGGGTGCCGGTGAGGTGGATCCAGCGCGTGGCGGCGCGGGAATGCATGGCGACGTAGTAGGGCCAGAACTCCTCGTACGAACTGAATGTCATGCGGGCACGGTACTCAGCGGTGAACGGAGGCGACAGAGACGGGAAAGTCGAAGTACGTGTCCGGGAACGCCTCCGGTGCGTACGTGAAATGCCACCACTCCTGGGGCAGGTTCACGAACCCCTGCCGCCCGAGCACCCGCCTGAGGAGATCCCGGTTCTCGCGGGCCGCGCCCGTCACCCGAGGGCTGTCGGTGTGCGCGAGCGGATCGAAGTAGTCGAACGGTGTCCCCATGTCGAGGGGCCCCCGGCCGAGCTCCGTCAAGGTCACGTCGACGGTGCTGCCGCGACTGTGCCCGGACCTCTCGGCGATGTACCCCTCCGGGATCAGCCGGTCCTTGGCCACCTCCGGATAGAACTCCGCCTTGGTCCGCTGATCCGCCCCGTCCCGGGCCCACCGCACGAACCGGTCGACGGCCCGCTGCGGCCGGTAACAGTCGTACACCAGCAGCGAGTACCCCCTGCGCAGCACCTCCCGCTGCGCCCGCCGCAGCGCCTCGGCGGCGGACCGGGCGAGCAGGCAGACGGGCTCGTCGTAACCGTCCACGACCGCCCCGGTGAAGTTCCGCGGCGTGGCGTACCGCATCTCCTGCCCGATACTCGCATCCACCTCACCCACCACGGCGAACCCACCGCCCCCCGCCCCCCGCCCCGCGGACCCCCCTGAGCGCAGCCCCGAGAACCACCGGGACCAACGCGGTGACCAACGCGGTGAACAGCGCGGTGA
>NZ_JBWJVM010000085.1:0-36296 GCF_056428985.1 Streptomyces sp. CA189
CCCGGCACGGCACCTCGCCGTGTTGTCGGACCACGACGGTACGTCCAGTACGAGTCGGGGTCCTCCGCCTTGCGATGCACCGCACCGGACACCGCGACCCGGCAAACCTTTCCGGCCACAGCACTAGCGGCGCCGGGTCTGGGTAAGGGCCGCGCCGGCCAGGACGACGACGGCGCCCACCGGGGTGTTCCAGTGGAGCTGTTCGTCCAGGAGGAGAACGCCGGCCGTCGTCGCGATGACCGGGATGAAGTACGTGACCATCTGCGCGGTGGTCGGTCCGATCTCCGTGACCAGGCCGTACTGCATCTGGAGGGCCATGCCCGTGCCCAGGGCGCCCAGGGCGATCACCGACAGGGTCGGCCAGAGCGGGAACGAGCTCGGGGCCGAGGTGAACAAGGCGCTGACCGCTGCCAGTTGGAGGGTCGAGACCAGGAGCTGGGCGCCGGTCAGGGCGACCGGGGAGCCCGGGGTGGAGGCCAGAGTGCGGCGTACGTAGATCCAGCCGATCGGGTAGCAGAGCGCGGCCAGCAGGGCGAGCGCGGTGCCCTTGGCGTCGAGACCCGAGAAGCCCTGCCAGGCGCCGAGGACGGTCAGGACGCCGAGGAAGCCCAGCCCCAGGCCGGCGAAGCGGCGGCGCGTCGGGCGGTCCTCGGAGAGGGCGACCAGGGAGAGGGCCATGCCCCACAGCGGCGAGGTGGCGTTGCAGATGCCCGCCAGGCTGGAGGGGATGCTCAGTTCCGCGTACGCGAAGAGTGAGAAGGGGGCGCTGTTGAGCAGCAGCGCCGCCACCGACAGGTGGGCCCAGGTGCGGCGGCCCCGGGGAAGCGGTTCGCGGCGGATCAGGAGCACCGTGAGCAGGGCGAGCGCGCCGAAGAAGACCCGGCCGAGGGCGACCTGGAACGGGGCGTACGCCTCCGTGCCCACCTTGATCAGTAGGAAGCTGAAGCCCCAGATCACCGAGAGGACCGCGAAGCGCAGGCGCCAGTCCAGCCGGGTGGTGGCGGGAGCCTTCGCGGCGGGGGCGGGGCCCGGAGTGCGGGCGGAGGCCGGGGACAGGGGCGGGATCGGGGTGCTCGGTGGGACCGGGGTGCTGGGGGCGCTCATGACAGAAACTCTGGCCCTCACGACGTCGTAGGACAAGCGAAAGTTGTTGGGGGTGACGTCGTAGTATTGCTTACATGTTGAACCTGGAGCGGCTGCGCACCCTCGACGCCCTCGCCCGCCACGGCTCCGTCAGCGGCGCCGCCGACGGGCTCCACGTCACCACCTCCGCCGTGTCACAGCAGATGGCGAAACTCGAACGGGAGGTCGGTCAGCCGCTCCTGGCCAAGAACGGGCGCGGGGTCCGGCTCACCGATGCCGGCCGGCTCCTCGCCGATCACGCGGCCCGGATCATCTCCCAGGTCGAGCTCGCCCAGGCCGACGTCGAGGCCCGGCGCGGGTGCGCGGTCGGCGAGCTGCGGATCGGCGCCTTCCCGACCGCCATGCGCGGGCTGCTGCCGCAGGTGCTGGCGGAGTTGCGTGCCGAGCACCCCGAACTGCGGCCCCGGGTGAGGGAGCAGGAGCCGGAGGAGAGCATGACCGCCGTGGTGCGGGGCGACCTCGACATGGCCCTCGCCATCGACTGGCACAACAAGCGGATGCCCGTACCGGCCGAGCTCACGCGAGCCCATCTCCTGGACGACTCCATGGACATCGCGGTGCCGGCCGGGCATCTGCTGGCCGGCCGCGCCGGGATCTCGCTGGCCGAGTTCGGCGGGGACGACTGGATCTCCTGGACCGAGGGGCAGTTCTGCCACGAGTGGCTCGTCTCTACCCTGCGCGGCACCGGCATCGAGCCCCGGATCGCGCACATCGCGGAGGAGCACCACACCCAACTGGCCTTCGTCGAGGCCGGACTGGGCGTGTGCGTGGCGCCCCGGCTGGGGCGCGGACCCGTGCCGCCGGGGGTCCGGCTGCTCCCGGTGTCCGACAGCGTCCGGCGCCACGTGTACGTCGTCTGGCGGGCGGACGCCGATCGCCGGCCGTCGATCCGGGCCGCCGTGGAGGCCTTGAGGAGGGCGGCCTCCGCGGCTGCCGCGGCGGGGTGAGCGGCCGCCGACGGGGTGAGCGGCCGGCGGGGAGGGCTGGGCGGCCGGCGGAGACGACCTAGATCTTGCGGAAGTCCCAGGACACGATCGAGTCCGGGGTCAGCCGGATCCAGGCGTGCCGTCCGTCGTGCGGCATCTCCGTGATGCCGAAGTTCTTGACGGGGAAGAGGCGCTCCGGCTCCGCCAGTTCCTCGCAGGGCTCGCCCGTACGGGGGGCCTCGCCCACGAAGACGGCCGTGCCGGACAGCTCCACCCCGCGCAGTTCGTCGTAGGCCTCGCCGGCGTCGACGACCACCGAGATGCGGGGGTCCTTGCGGAGGTCGGACCAGCGGCGGCTGCGGGTGATCGAGTACAGCCACAGGGAGGTGCCGTCCCAGACGAACCAGAGCGCGCCCACGTGCGGGCGGCCGTCGGGGGAGACCGTGGCCACCCGGCAGGTGCGCTGCTCGCGCAGGAAGGCGTCCGTTTCCTCGTCGGTCATCATGATGCGGCGGCCCCGCCGCTGCGCCCTGTCCACGGGTGTGTTGTCCATATGGTCCGCGCCCCTTCACATCTGACTATGTGTCAGGAATCATGCGTGCTCTTCCGTCGCCACGCCAGGGGGAGCCATGGCCGATCTCGATCCCGCCACCACCGCACTGCTCACCGTCGAGTGCCAGAACGGTGTCGTCGGCGAGGAAAGCGCCCTTCCGGAGCTGGCGAAGGAGGCGCGGGACTCCGGCATGCTGGACCGGGTCGCCGCGCTGGTCGAGGCCGCGCGCGGGGCCGGGGTGCAGGTGCTCCACGCGGTCGCCGAGCGGCGGCCGGACGGGCTCGGGGCCAACACCAACGCGCGGCTGTTCCGCGCCGCGGGAAGGCTGCCGGTGCGGCAGTTGACCGGCAGTCCGGCCGTGGAGGTCGCCGCGCCGATCACCGTCGCCGAGCAGGACCTCGTGGTGCGCCGGCTGCACGGGCTCTCCCCGATGGCCGGCACCGACCTGGACGCCCTGCTGCGCAACCTCGGCGTCCGCACCCTCGTCGTCACCGGGGTCTCCTCCAACATCGCGATCCCGAACACCGTCTTCGACGCGGTGAACCTCGGCTACCAGGTCGTGGTTCCCTCCGATGCCATCGCCGGGGTGCCCGCGGCCTGCACCGTCGAGGTCATCCGCAACTCCCTCTCCCTCGTCGCGGCGATCACCACGGCCGAAGCCCTCATGGAGCAGTGGGCCCCGGAGCGGTGACCTCCGTGGAGGTGCGCGGATCCGTCATGGCGGATGGCTACCGGGTCGAGGTCTTCCGGCAGATCATGTGCCCCTGCGGAGAGGCGGTGCGTTCATGGAAGACGAGGCGGCGGACGTGGTGGCCAGGGCCACGATGATCGTGCGTGCGGCGGCGGCCAGGCGGGCGCGGCAGGACCCGGTCGTGCGGGCGGGGGCTCGGCTGGCGGCCGCGGTGTTCCTGGCCGGCTGCCCGACCGGTCTGTGGTGGCAGGGGGACCGGGCGAACATCCCGCTCGTCGGACGGGTGCTCGCGGGCTGGGGACCGGGCGGCGCGGTGCCCTACCCCGCCGACCTGATCGGTCTGCTGCTGCTGGTGTTCGCGGCCCTCTTCGGGGCCGCCGGGATCGGCGCTCTGTGGTGTGGCGCCGCCGACGTGGCCCGCCGCGAGAGCCCGTTCGCCCGGTACGAACGGTACGAACGGTACGACCGCGACCGCTACCGGGGCGGCCGGGGGTCCGGTTCGGACAGGGTGAAGGAGCCGCCGACGTAGCACGCGTCCACGTGGCCGCGGCCGAGCTCGCCGTGCGCGGCGAGCAGCGCCCGCGCGTACGCCTCCGCGTCGTCCCGGGGCTCGTAGCCCAGGGCCCGCGCCGTCGTGAGGTCCCACCAGGCACGGGTGTTGGCGCTGATCCCGTTCACCACGGTGTGCCCGACGTCCGGCGCGGTCAGGGCGGCGTGGATCAGGCGGGCGCAGTCGGCGGGGCTGAGCCAGGTGGCCAGCATCCGCACCGTGCGGGGCTCGGCGAAACAGGAGCCGATCCGGATCGAGACGGTCTCCACCCCGTACTTGTCGGCGTACAGCGAGGCGAGGTTCTCCCCGAAGGCCTTCGACAGGCCGTAGTACGTGTCCGGCCGGGCGGGGATCGCGCTGCCGATCGGACCGTCACCGTCGAGCGGCACGTACCCGACGGCGTGGTTGCTGCTGGCGTACACGACCCGGCGCACCCCTTCCGCGCGCACCGCCTCGTACAGGTGGTACGTCCCGCGGACGTTCGCTTCGAGCAGGGCCTCGAAGCGGGCCTCCAGGGAGATCCCGCCGAGGTGCACGACGGCGTCGACACCGCGGACCGCGGAACGCACCGCATCGGCGTCGGCCAGGTCGAAGACCAGGGACCCGGCGCCGTCGGGCCCCTCGACCGGCTTCAGGTCCGCGAGCCGCAGCGTGTAGCCGTAGCCGGGCAGGCTCGTGCGCAGGAAGGTGCCGATGCCGCCCGCCGCGCCGGTGAGGAGAAGAGTGCGGGGCTGGTTCACGAGCGGAACTCCTTTGCCAGATCGGCCAGTAGCGGCAGCCGCCCCTGGGGCAGCAGACCGAGGTGGTACAGGCTCAGCCGGCTCGCACCGGCGGCGCGCAGCCTTCGTACGTGGGCGGGCAGCAGCGCGGGATCGGCCGGCGGCTGGGCGGTCACGTACGCGTCCACCGGCAGCCCGTGCCGGGCCGCCTGCCAGACCAGCTCCGCGCTCTCGGGGCCGGTCGGCCAGCACGGCACCAGGAGGGTGTCCACCTGTGCGGCGGCCCGGTCCGTGAGGCCCGGCGAGGGGCCGGTGGCCCATGGGTCGGGGTGTGCGTGCAGGGTGACGGACGCACCGGGCAGGGTCTTCCGTACGGCGGCCAGCACCGCCCCGAGCAGGGCGTCGGCCGCCGTGTGCCGGACCAGGAGAAGCGCGTCCGCCACTTCCTGCGGGAGTCGGGGGCCGTCGGGCCGCGCCGCCCGCCGCAGCAGGGCGAGCACCTCCTCCGTGTCCAGGCCGGCCTCCCGCCACCCCTGCCCGCACGCGCCGCAGCAGCACACGGACAGCGCCCGCAGCGCCTCCGGCGGGTAGGCGCCGTCGGTCTTCTCGTGGCACCCCAGGTGCACCGCCCCGAGCTGCCCGGCGGACTCCAGCGACACCGCGTGCACGGCCCCCGGCTCCAGCCCGTGCAGGGCTTCGGCGGCGAGGGTCGCGCAGAACTCCCGTACCTCCTCCTGCGCCGGGCAGAGCGCGTACGGGTAGGACTCGCCGAAGCAGTTGGTGACGGCGAGGGCGGGGTGCAGGGTGCCGAGCCGGCTGTTGTGGGCGAGCACCAGCCACGCGCTGACCGGGATGCCCTCGGCGGCCAGGGCGCTGACGGCGGCTCCGGCCGGATCGGGTCCTTCCGTCCAGTCGGCGCCCGCCGGCACGAGCCGCCGTCCGGCCCACGCCCCGGGACGGACCGGCCGGTACAGGGCCGCATGGCGGGCGTGCACGAAGCGGCGCCCGGGATGGAGCGGGGTGGCGGCCCGGGTGGAGTGGTAGGCCACCGCCAGGGTCACGGAGTCGACCCCGGCGGTCCTCACCCGGTCCGGGAAGGCGGGGTCGCCCAGGACGTCCCAGGGGTAGGCGTGTGCCGATACCGTCGGGCCGTGCGGGTTCACCATCGGGGGCGCCTCTTCTCGTAGGAGGGGTCGAAGGTCCGCATGTACGCGGTGTCGTCGCGCTCCCGGATGCCGCAGCGCAGGTAGTTCTCGTGCAGCCGGGCCAGCGCGTCGGGATCCAGCCGCACCCCCAGGCCCGGCCGGTCGGGGACCGCGACCGAGCCGCCCGCGATCTCCAGCGGCTCGGCGAGCACGTCCACTCCGCACTGCCAGGGGGTGTGGGTGTCCGCCGCGTAGGCCAACTCCGGCAGCGAGGCGCCGAGGTGGGTCATCGCGGCCAGGCTGATGCCGAGATGGCTGTTGGAGTGCATGGACACCCCGATGCCGAAGGTCCGGCAGATCGCGGCGAGTTCGGCGGAACGTCGCAGCCCGCCCCAGTAGTGGTGGTCGGCCAGGACCACGCCGGCCGCGCGCTGCCGGAAACCCTCCGGGATGTCGTCGGGGCCCACCACGACCATGTTGGTGGCCAGCGGCATCGACGCCGACCGCGCCACCCGCGCCATGCCGGAGATGCCGGGAGTCGGGTCCTCCAGGTATTCCAGCAGCCCTTCGGTCTTGGCCGCCACCTCGCACGAAGTCTCCACGCTCCACGCCTGGTTGGGGTCCAGTCGCAGCGGGTGGTCCGGGAAGGCGTCGCGCAGGGCGCGGATCGCCTCGATCTCCTCGTCCGGCGGCAGCACCCCGCCCTTGAGCTTGACCGAGCGGAATCCGTACGTCTCCACCATCGCCCTGGCCTGCGCGACGATGCCGTCCGGGCCGAGTGCTTCGCCATACGGATCGGAGCCGGCCCACTTGTAGAAGAGGTACGCCGCGTACGGCACCCGGTCGCGGACCCGGCCGCCCAGCAGATCGACGACCGGCCGCCCGGCGAGCTGCCCCTGGAGGTCCAGGCAGGCCACCTCGAAGGGGCTGAGCACCCGCAAGGTGGTCTTCTGCGGGCTCGACCCGCCGGTCAGCCCGTGCCGGTCGGGGGCGTCGGCGTCGCCCAGCACGGCCCGGATCCGCCGCAGCAGCCCGTGGGTGTCGTACGGGTCCAGCCCCACCAGGGCCGGGGCCGCCGACCGGAGCAGTGCGAGGTGGGGCGCGTCCCCGTAGGTCTCCCCGAGACCGACGAGCCCGTCCCCGCAGCGCAGTTCCACGATCGTCCGCAGCGCCCACGGCTGGTGCACCCCGGCGGAGTTGAGCAGCGGCGGGTCGGGGAACGCCACCGGGGTGACCGTGACCTCAGCGATCTCCGCGATCCGCATCACACCGCCAGCCCGGCGAGCGCGGCCCGGCCCCGGGCGATGATGCCGGCCAGCTGCCGCTCGTGCTCGGGGGAGACGTCCACGAGCGGCGGCCGGACCGGGCCCATGGCGAGGCCGGCCAGCCGGGCACCGGCCTTGACCAGGGAGACGGCGTAGCCCGGAGCGGTGTCGCGCAGGGCGACGAAGGGCAGGTAGAACTCGGCGAGCAGCACCCGCACCGCCTCGGAGTCGCCGGCGCGCACCGCGCGGTGGAACGCGGAGGCGATGTCGGGGGCGAAGCAGAGGACGGCCGAGGAGTAGCACTCGACGCCGATGGCCTCGTACGCCTGGACGGACAGCTCGGCCGTGGGCAGGCCGTTGAGGAAGCCGAACCCGGCGGCGCGCGGGTGGCCGCTGCTCCGGATGGCGGTGACCAGCCGGAGCATGGCGTCCACGTCGCCCAGGCCGTCCTTGATGCCGGTCACGGTGGGGATGTCGAGCAGCTCAAGGGCGGCGGCCTCGTCGAGGACGGCGTTGGCCCGCTGGTAGACGGTGAGGGGCAGCCCGGTGGCGGAGGCGACGTAGCGGATGTGCCCGACGAGGCCGGCGGGGGTGGAGGAGATGAGGTAGGGCGGCAGCAGCAGCAGCCCGTCGGCGCCGCATTCGGCGGCCGTCAGGGCGAACTCGCGGGCCATTCGCGGCCCGCCGCCGCAGCCCGCGACGACCGGCAGCCGGCCCGCGGCGACGCGAACGGCGGTCGCGACCACCTCGCGGTATTCGCCGGACGACAGGGCGGTGAACTCGCCGGTGCCGCAGGCCACGAAGAGGCCGGCGGGCCCGGCGGCGATCTGCTGCTCCAGGTGTTCGGCGAAGACGGCCAGGTCGACCCTTTCGTCGTGGTTGGCGTGGTGGCCGTCGTCGTGGTCGGTGTGCTCGTGGTGCTCGTCGTGCGCGTTCTTGCCGGTGAACGGGGTCAGCGGAAAGGACAGCAGCCCGTGCAGGCGCATGAGTTCCCCTTGGGAGTGGGTGGGAGGGCGTGTCAGCCCTTGACGGCGCCGGAGGTCAGGCCGCGCATGAACTGCCGTTGCATGGCGATGAAGGCGATGACGCTGGGCAGCAGGGCGAGCAGCGCGGAGGCGAGCAGTACCCCCACGCCGACCTGTTCGTCGGCGCGCAGGGTGCGCAGCGCGAGCGGCAGGGTGAACTGCTCGGCGTCGGTCGCGACGAGCAGCGGGAGCATGTACTGGTCCCAGATCATGGTGAAGCCGAAGATGCCGATCACCCCGAGCGCCGGGCGGCACAGCGGCAGGATCACCGACCAGAAGACCCGGAGGTCGCCGGCTCCGTCGAGCCGGGCGGCCTCCTCCAGCTCGACCGGGATCTCCTTCATGAACTCCGCGGTGACCAGGATGGAGAAGGCCCAGGCCCCGACCGGGACGATCATTCCCCAGAGGCTCCCCGTCAGGGACAGGTCGGAGAGGACCAGGGACAGCGGGATCGCGAGGATCTCCTCGGGCAGCATCATCGTGGAGAGGATCAGCAGCAGGACCAGCCGCAGCCCGGGGAACCGTTTGCGGGCCAGGGCGTACGCGGCGGAGATGCTGACCCCGATCTGGAGCAGGAGCCCGCCGCCCACCACCAGGAATGAGTTGAGCAGGTACAGCAGTACGCCGCGGTCGAAGGCGGCCCGGAAATTGTCCAGCGTCGGCCGGGTCGGCAGCAGGGTCAGCGAGGTCGGGTCGGTGGTGTGGTTGAAGGCGCTGGCCAGCAGGGCGAGCAGCGGCCCGGCGAAGACCATCACGAGCAGCGCGTACAGCACCAGCTTGCCGAGGGCCGAAGCCGGTCCGCGCCGCTCCTCCAGGCCGAGCGCGGTGTCGAGACGGCTCATCGGGTCGCCTCTTTCCCGGTCCCGGTCCCGGTCCCGGTCCCCGTCCCGGCCCGGGCCAGTCGGACGGCGAGCGTCAGCGTGACCGAGGCCGCCAGCAGCACCATCGACCCGGCGGCCGCGACGCCCAGCTCGTTCCGCTCCAGACCGAGCTTGTAGATCAGCGTCATGAGTACCTCGGTGGAGCCGTCGGGTCCGCCGTTGGTCAGCAGGAAGATCTCGGTGAAGACCCGCAGGGAGCGGATCGCCGCGAGGGTGAACAGGATGGTGAAGGCCGGGCGCAGGGCGGGCAGGGTGACGTGCCACAGCCTGCGCGGCACCCCGGCGCCGTCCGCGGCGGCGGCCTCGTAGAGGGTCCGGTCGACACCGGCCAGCGCTGCGAGGAAGATCATCATGTCGTAGGGGGCTCCGCGCCACACGCCGACGGCCATGACCGACCACAGCGCGCTGTCCGGGCTGTTGAGGAACTGCGAGGGGCCCGCCCCCAGCCAGCCGAGCAGGGTGTTGACCGCGCCGTCGGCGGCCGGGTGGTAGAGGATCCGCCAGACCTCGGCGACCACCGCCATCGCGGTCACCGTCGGCAGGAACACCGCCGTCCGGATGATCCACAGTCGGCGGGCCGTGCCCTCCAGCAGCAGTGCGAGGGCCAGCCCGAGCAGTACCGAGCCACCGGTCTGCCCGATCGCCAGCACGACCGTGTGCCCGATGGCGTCGAGGAAGGCCTCGTCGGTGACCACCTGCGTGTAGTTGGCCCCGCCCACCCACCGGTCGCCCAGGTAAGGGCGCACCTCGTGGAAGCTCATCTCGACCGCCCGCCACATCGGCAGGAACTTGAAGAGCGCGAACAGCAGCAGCGCCGGGGCGAGGAACAGCCAGGGAGTCGCCCGTTCCCGCCTCGGCAGCCGCATCAGGACCCCGCTCCCTGCTTCTTCAGCTCCGCGGAGAAGGTGCCGGCGAGCTTGCCGAGAACGGCCCCGGGATCGGAACCGCAGTCGGCCACCATGCCGTTGAGGGCCTCCGCGGACGCCTGGCGGAACGGCGTCCAGTCCTTCACGACGGGGGAGTAGCGGCCGGACTCGCGGTACACCTTGTCGAAGACCTGCCAGCGGGTGTCCTGGCGTACGGCGGACAGCTGGACGGACGGGTTGACGGGGAGCCGGACCACGTTGCCGGCGGTGTCCCCGGCCATGCCGGCGGTCTGTCCTTCGGCGCTGATGAGGAACTCGGCGTACTTCAGCTGCCCCTCGGGGTTCTTCGAGCCCGCCATCAGATACGTGTTCTCGCCCTCGGCGAGCACGGAGCTCCTGCCGCCGGGTCCGGCGGGCAGCGGCAGGATCTCGTACGCGTCCTTGCCGAGCGCCTTGTCGAAACGGGCCATGTTGTAGGGGCCCGTGAGGTAGATGCCGCCCTTGCCGGTCTCGAACAGCGGGTGCGCCTGGGTTGTTTCGGTGGTGACCGCGCCCGGGACGATGCTCTTGTCGGCGCAGAACTGGTCCTTGAGCCGCTGGGCGGCCAGCAGGGCGCCCGGACCGTCGACGGCCGGCTTCAGGTCCTTGCCCGCGCCGGTGAAGTAGTCCCCGCCCGCGGACCACAGGAAGCTGGAGAAGTACCAGTCCAGGTAGCCGCGCTTGGTGGTGCCGGGGACGACGTAGCCGTAGGTGTCGGGCTTGCCGTTGCCGTCCGGGTCGCCGGTGGTGAACGCGGTGGCCAGCGCGTCGAGTTGGTCCCAGTCGGCGGGCGGCGCGATGCCCAGCTTCTCCCGCCAGTCCTTGCGGACGAAGAGGGCGAAGGTCTGGGCGGAGAAGGGCACGCCGTAGTACTTGCCGTCGGCTCCCCTGGCGGCCTCCCAGGAGCTGGGTATCAGCTGCTCGCCGCCCTTGATCTCGGTTTGCTTCACCTCGCGGACCAGGCCCTGTTTGACCAGGGTGCCGAGCTGCGCGGTGTCGTTGACGATCAGGTCCGGCAGGTCCTTCTGGGCGGCGGCCTGCTGGAGCTTGGTCTCGAAGTCGTCGAACAGGGCGGTCACCTTGGCCGGGACACCGGTGGCCTCGGTGAAGGCGGCCGCCAGCTCGTGATGGGTCTTCTCGGTGGGGGAGCCGGGCGGCTTGCGGACCCAGATGTCCAGTGGCGCCTTGTCGTCCCCGCCGCCGGAACCCTTGGCGCCGGAGTCCCCGCCGCAGCCGGTGAGCGAGGCGAGGGTGAGTACGGCGGCCAGGGAGGCCGCCAGCGTGGTGGATGCGGCTCTGCGGTTCATCGGATGCATCGGATGGGATCCTCGTCTAGATATGTGGACAGGATCTGAGAATGTGGCAGCTCTGCAAGGGGAAGTTAGCGTCCGCTACCATGCCGGTCAACAGCCGTGCAGAATCTGGAGGGTTCACATGCCCGGACCCGCGACGGATGTCGCCACCGTCAAGTCCGCCGAGCGAACGGTGCGCATTCTGGAGGCACTTGCCGCCTCCCCCGACAGGCTCACGGTCTCCGAACTCCAGGAACGCCTCGGTTACCCGCGCAGCAGCCTGCACGCCCTCGTCCGCACCCTGCGCGAGCTCAAGTGGGTGGAGGCCGACGACACCGGCTCCGCCTTCGGCGTCGGCCCGCACGCCCTGCTGTCCGGCACCGCCTACCTCGACCGGGACCAGGCGCTGCCCTACGCGCACGCCGTGATGGAAGACCTCCGCGAAGAGACCGGCTACACCGTGCACTTCGCCCGGCGCGACGACGCGTACGTCCTCTACCTCGCCAGCCGCGAGGCCCGCAGCGGCGCCCGCGCCGTCTCCCGCGTCGGCCGCCGGCTGCCCGCCCATCTGACCGCGCTGGGCCAGGCGTTGCTCGCCGACCTCACGACGGAGGAGGTGGACGGGGTGCTGCCCGCGCGGCTGGAGGCGTTCACCCTGAACACGGTCACCGAACGTGCCGCCCTGCACGAGGAGTTGGCGTGCGTACGGGACCGGGGGTGGGCGCTGGAGCGGGAGCAGGGCACCCCCGGGGTGGCCTGCCTGTCGGCGCCCGTGCCCTACCGGATCCCGGCCTCGGACGCGATCAGCTGCTCCATGCCGGTGGAGGCGGCCACCGAGGCGGAAACGGAACGCGTCGCGAGGGCGGTGGTGGAGCACGCCACGGCCCTGGCCGCGACGCTCCGCCGGCACGGCATCAGGTGACGTGGGGCCGGGAGATCGGGCGGCTCGGCTGAGGCCGGGGCCCGGCGCGGCCTCCTGAGGGAGGCCGCGCCGGGCAACGGGTCAGAGGGTCAGGGAGTCGGAGAGTCAGGGAGTGACGGGGACGTTCGTCAGGCCCGTGCCCGCGTGGGAGACGGTGTTGCCGGCGTACACGCGGTTCGGGTCGGCGGTGCACTTCGATGGTGAGGTGATCTTGATGGCGTAGGCGCCGACACCGCCGAGGTCCGACGTGTTGCCGCGCCAGACGTTGCCGCAGCCGTTCGCGAACGACGGGGTGGTCGACGGGTTGTGGGTCTCGTAGCCGTTGGCGAAGACCCCGGGCGGGGCGAAGGTCCCCCTGTTGTCCTCGATGAGGTACCCCATGCCCTTGGCGTCGACCCAGGAGTCCGCCGAGTTCTCCCCCGTGATGCCGGTCCCGTCGAAGGTGTTGCCGCGGATCACCCCGCCCGTGGTGCCCTCCTTGACGTCGATGTGCTCGGCGGCCACGTTCGGGCCGATCCGGTTGTTCAGGACCTGGACCCGGTCCGAGCGGTCCACCCCGCCCTGGTTGCCGTGGCAGGCCCAGTTGGAGCCCGCCGAGCCGAGGTAGACGGCCTCGCCGTAGCCGGGCTGGACCAGGCCGGTGTGCGTGATCGTGGAGTTCCGGATCACGCCGTCGGAGGACGAGCGCCGGAAGTGCACCGCCTCCTCGTCGACGTGGTGGACCGAGAGCCCGTCGAGGACGACGTGGTGGGAGTTGTCCAGGACGACGCCCTTCTTGGATTCCTTGACCGTGAACCCGGTGAGCTTCCAGTACGGGGCGTCGTACAGCCACAGCCCGTACCCGGAGTCCCAGCCGCCGCCGGGGACCGGGCAGGACGGCGCGGTGCCGGAGGGGCCGTCGTTCACGAGCACGGCGCCCGCCGGGCCGCTGAGCGTGATCGGCGCGGCGGCCGTGCCCGCCCGCCGGGTCGCGAAGGAGCCCCGGTACTCGCCGGCCGCCAGCCTGATCGTCTGCCCGGGCTGCGCGGCCGCCAGCGCGCTCTGCAACTGTGCGGCGTTCGACACGTCCACGACCGGCCCGCCCGGAGCCGCCTGGGTGGTGGCGCTCAGCGGGCCGCTCGCACCGGAGGCGTTCCCGGCCGCGTCCCGCGCCTTGACGGTGTAGCTGTAGGCGGTCGAGGCCGCCAACCCGGAATCGGTGTACGAGGTCCCGGCCGCCGAGCCGACGAGCGAGCCGCCCCGGTAGACGTCGTAGCCGGTGACGCCGACGTCGTCCGTGGCCGGGTTCCAGGCGAGCGAGACGCTGCCCGAGGTGGTCGCGGTGCTCCGCAGGCCGCCCGGAACGCTCGGAGCCGTCGTGTCACCGCCGGACACGGGGGAGCCGTAGACCTCGAACTCCCAGAGGGAGTAGCCGTACGCGGTCCCGCGGGCGGTGCCGTACATCCGGACGTGGCGCCCGCTCCCGCTGACCGCCAGGTCGTCGGTCGCGCCGTCGCCGGTACTGGTGGAGTGGACGTCGGTCCAGGTGGTCCCGTCGTTCGAGGTCTGGATCCTGTAGGTCCTGGCGTAGGCGGCCTCCCAGGTCAGCTTCACGCGGCTGATCGAGTGGGCCGCTCCCAGGTCGACGCGGAACCACTGCGGGTCCACGCCCTCCAGACTGGCCCACCGGGTGGCGGCGCTGCCGTCCACCGCGAGGGAGGCCGGGAAGGCGCTCGTCTCCACGGACGAGGCGGTCGCCGGCTTGCCGGCCGAGACCAGGCCGTCCGCCGCCCGCGCCTGCGGGAGGGCGGTCACGGAGGCGGACAGCACGCCGGACAGGAGCAGCAGGGCCGTGCGCCTTCTGGGCGTTTCACGCCTTCCATGCGTTCTTCGTGTGCTGCGCATGACGACTCCCTTCCTTTCCCGGGTTACGGGACCCAGTGGTTGCCGGAGGCCGTGATCATGACCTGGAGCTGGATGCTCGCCGAGAAGTAGCTGCTGGTGTCGATGGGGGTGGCCAGCATCTTGTTCCAGAGGGCGTCCAGCCACGCCTGGCTGCCCGGGTCGGTCATGGCCGCCAGCGTGAACGGGGCGAAGTACGCCGCCTCGCTGCCCGCCGAGATCTGCGTGCCGTCGAGCTTGTAACCGATGGCGATCTTGTTCGGGTCGCCGCCCGTCTTGGCCTTGATCCAGCTGTTGAGCTTCCGCGCCGACGCGAGGGACTTGGCGTCTCCGCTGGTCACCGCGTCGTCCGCGATGCGCCACGGGGTCCGGCAGGCGTTCCACCAATAGGCGCCGTCGTTCGGGTCCTCCAGGACCTGGCCCGGGGCGGGCTTGGGGGTGGTGTTGGTGTTGACGACGAAGTCGGGCAGCAGCCCGGTGTTCGGCGCGTACGCCGCCTGCAGGGTGGTGATCTGGTTCTGGTGCGCGGTGCGGATGGTGTCCCAGGCCGCGTCGCCGGTAGCCGTCCGGAAGGCCCGGAAGTGGTCCACCATCCAGTCCGAGGTGCGGGAGATGTAGTAGTACTGGTCGCCCGAGCTGCTCCAGTCGCCCAGTTTCAGCAGGTTGGTGGTGGGGTTGAGCTCGTCCTTCTTGATCGCGTTGATGTGCTTGATCGCGAGGGCCTTGTAGTCGTACGTGCCCGTGCTGCCCCACTGCTTGTCGGCGAGCAGCAGCCCGTAGGCCACGTCCATGTCGCCGTCGGTCGCGCCGTCACCGCCGTTGACGCTCCGGCAGGCGGTGTCCTGCTCGGCGGCCAGCAGGTCCGGGTTGATCACCGAGGGGTGGTCGATCTTCCACTTGGTCAGACCGTCGAAGATCTTCTTCGCGTCCGGGTCGGCGCCCGCCATGGTCGCGGCGATGACCATGCCGTACCCCTGGGCCTCGGCGACGTACGGGTGGTCCGCGTCGGGGGAGATGACCTGGTACCAGCCGTTGCCGCAGTTCTGCCGGACGAACGCGGACTTCCAGTTGGTGTAGTAGTCGACGGTCTTCTGGTCGAGGGTGCCCTGCGTGCCGGACGGCTTCAGCGTTCCGGCGGCGTAGGGCCGGGTGTGACTGCCGAACGGGACGGCGGGACCGGTGCCGCCGGCGGGGGCGGTGGAGACGCTGAGCGTGCCGCTCGCCGCGGAGGCGTTGCCGGCCGCGTCGCGGGCCTTGACGGTGTACGCGTAGGCGGTGGCGGCCGTGAGGCCCGTGTCCGTGTACGCGGTCCCGGTGGCGCTCCCGACGAGCGAGCCGCCGCGGTAGACGTCGTAGCCGGTGACGCCGACGTTGTCGGTGGCCGCGTTCCAGGCGAGGGAGACGCTGTTCGCGGTGGTGGCCGTCGAGCGCAGGCTCGCCGGGGCGGTCGGCGGGGTGATGTCACTGCCGCCGGAGACGGGGTTGCCGTAGACCTCGAACTCGAAGAGGGAGTAGCCGTAGGCGGTTCCCCGGGCCGTTCCGTACACGCGGACGTAGCGGCCGGTACCGGTGAGGGCCAGGTCGTCGGTAGCGCCGTTTCCGGTGCTGGTCGAGTAGACGTCGGTCCAGGCCGAGCCGTCCGCCGAGGTCTGGATCTTGTACGTCTTCCCGTACGCGGCCTCCCAGTTGAGCTTCACCCGGCTGATGGTGTGGGCCGCGCCGAGGTCGATGCGGATCCACTGCGGGTCCACCCCCTCCACGCTGGCCCAGCGCGACGTGGCGCTGCCGTCCACGGCCTTCCCGGCCTCGAAGCCGGCTGCCTCGACCGAGGACGCGGTCGCCGGCCTGCCCTGCGAGACCAGGACGGGGGTGGGGGCGCCGCCACCGGCCTGAGTGGTGACGCTGACGGCGTTGCTCGCCGTGGAGGCGTTGCCGGCGGCGTCCCGTGCCCTGACGGTGTAGCCGTAGGCGGTGGAGGCCGTGAGGCCGGTGTCGGTGTACGAGGTGGCCGTGGCGGTGCCGACCAGGGCGCCGCCGCGGTAGACGTCGTAGGTGGTGACGCCGACGTCGTCGGTGGCCGCGTTCCAGGCGAGGGAGACGCTGTTCGCGGTGGTGGCCGTCGGGCGCAGGCTCGCCGGGGCGGTCGGCGCGGAGGTGTCGCCCGGGTTGGGCGGCGTGCCGGTGGACTTCAGGAAGAGCGAGCCGGAGGCGTCCGTCTTCGAGGCGTTCACACCGGCGTTCGGCGACTGGGAGTAGTCGATCCCCTCCTTGCCGGCCCAGTCGGCGATCGGCGATCCGCCCTCCGCCAGGTGCTGGTACTTCGACGGGTCGGCCGCCGAACTGCCCACCTGGTACAGGCGCTGCCGGTCCGGATAGTAGGGCTGGAAGGCGCCGCCCGCGGCGGTCTGCTTGCCGAGGTCGTTGCCGTAGAAGACGTTCTGCGGGCCGCTGGCTCCGGACCACTTCACGGCCTTGTCGCCGGCGCCCCACCAGATCGGCCACCAGGTGGAGTCGTCGGGCGCGCCGCCGCCCTCCTCGCCGCAGTTGGCGCGGCAGTTCTTCGAGGAGTTCTCGAAGGGGACGGCGGCCCTGTTGTTCTCGAAGAGGTTCCGGCGCTCCCAGCCGCCGTGCAGGTTCAGGTCGCTGTCGAGGTCGTTGCCGATGGCGACGTTGTCCGAGGCGGACCACTGGAAGGTGAAGTGACGCAGATTGCGGCTGGTGTTGTACGCGTACAGGGAGTCCCAGACGCGGGATCCGCGGAAGTAGCCGTTGCCGCCCTTGCCCTTGTTCCAGGAGCCGTCGAACCGCGACTCCTGGACCTGTATGTTCTTGGCGCTCTCGGTGACGACCGCGTGGGAGCCGGTCATCGACGTCCCGACGCGCCGGATCCAGCTGTTGGCGGCCCACTTGAGGACGATGCCGTGCTGGGCGTACTCCGGGGCCATGTTGCCGAAGTTGGCCTTGGCCTCGGCGGGATCGAGGTTGTAGGTGCCGCCCCCGAGCTTCGGCATGCCCGTCATTTCCTGGGTGATGCCGAGGTCCTCGATGCCGACGCCCTGCACGACCTTGAGCGGGGTGACCCGGCTCGGGTAGACGGTGCCCCCGATCGGGGCCGATCCGTCGGAGGTGGAGTTCAGGGGCAGGTCGTACTCGAGGGGCTTGTCGAGGGTCAGGTTCTTGCCGGTGGCGTCCACCGAGGCGATCTGGAACATCTGCTGGCGCATGTGGAGGTTCGCGTACGTGGAGGCGTCCGTGACCGTCTGCTGCTCGTAGAACTTGGCGGTGTTGGCCGCTCCGACCCACAGGTGGCCGCCCACCGTGAAGCGGGACATGTCCGCGTTGGCGGCGAGCTTGATCCCGGTGGAGCCGATCGCGGAACCCTCCCGCAGCGGGATTCCGCTCGCCCAGTGCTGGTTCACACTGCCCTCGAAGAGGTCCTTGCGGTGGGCGGGCGCCGAGGCGTGGTCGCTCGCGTACTTCGACGACACCTCGCGGGTCTGCACGCGCAGCAGGCCGCGACCGGGCCAGGTCCAGCCGCCCTTGCCCGCGCCGTGCACCGCACCGTCCTCGTCCCAGTCGCTGCCGTCGGGGGTGAGGGTGTCGTACCGGGTGTTCACATCGGGGCGGAAGGCCAGGGTGGTCTGCCCCAGGCCCGCGCCGCGCAGCACCATGTAGTCCGCGTCCAGGGAGAGTTGGCGGGTCACCAGGATCCTGCCCGCGGGCAGCGTGATCGAGGACAGCTTGGTGTAGCTGGCCGAGGGTGTGCACGTGGTGCGGATGGCGTCGATCGCCTGCTGGAGGCCGGTCGTCGCGTCGGTCCCGTCGGCGCGCACCCCGTACTGCGAGGCGAGTTCGGCGGCGGTGATCCGGCAGGCGGCGTCGGGGTTCTCGTCGGCCGCGCCGGGCAGGGCCGCGCCGCCCCGGTAGCCGGCCTTGCTCCAGTCCGGCAGGCCGGGTACGGGGGCGCGGCGGTTGGCGCTGGTCAGGTCGGGGATGACGGCGGCGGCGCCGAAGGCCGCCGCGGCCCCGCTGGTGGCGGCGCCTTCGGAGGCTGTCGCGGCCGTCGCGGTCGGGGTGCTGAGGCCGGTGAGCCCCGCCACGGCGGAGGCGAGGGCGGCGAGACCCGCCAGCGGACGGTGCCAGCGGGGAGGGCGGCGGTCTCTGTGCGCGGAACGTTGCTGATGTGCCTGTGACATCGGGCGTCCTCGGGTGAGTGCTGCGCGAGTGGGGGGAGCGGCCGATTCAGAGTGTCGGCCAATGGTTAGGAATAGTTCCTAACCATTGGCCGGGAGAGTAGAAACGGAACAGGGTGTCGCGCAAGACCCTGGGCGCGATCCATCAGTGCGATTCACATCCACGTATGTGGCTGAAGGCCCGTGTGCGGGTGGCGGGTTGGGGGTGGGGCGTGCACGTCCGGCCCCGGTCGGAGCGGAGTTCACGCCGGATTCACCTTGACCGGAGACGCTCGGCACCATGGCCCTCAGTAGACGAGCACTGCTGGCACAGGCAACCGCGGCGGCCACCGTCGCCACCGTCCCCTCCGTTGCGACCGCGGAGCCGACCACCAGGACGACGACTCTGCGCGGCACGATCCCGCCCGGCGCCCCGGACTTCGTGTATCTCCCCGTGGAAGTCCCACCGGGCATACGCGAGTTGCGCGTCTCCTACCGCTAGGACAAGCCGCCCACCCCGCCCGGCACCCCGGGCAACGCCCTCGACATCGGCCTGTTCGACCAGCGCGGCACCGCGCTCGGGGGTCGCGGCTTCCGCGGCTGGTCCGGCGGCGCCCGCAGCGAGTTCTTCCTCCGCGCCGACGAGGCCACCCCCGGCTACCTGCCCGGCCCGCTGGAGCCCGGCCGCTGGCACATCGCCCTCGGCCCCTACACCGTGGCCCCCCAGGGCCTGCCCTACGAGATCGCCGTCGCCCTCGCCTACGGCGAACCGGCGGCCCCCGTCCCCGCGGCCTACCCGCCCGAGCGGGTCCCCGGCCGCGGCCGCGCCTGGTACCGCGGGGACTGCCACGTGCACTCCGTGCACTCCGACGGCCGCCGCACCCCGACCGAGATCGCCGGCCTCGCCCGTGCCGCGGGCCTGGACTTCGTCAACACCTCGGAACACAACACCCATAGCTCCCACACCGCCTGGGCGGGCGCCGCCGACCAGGGCCTGCTCGTGCTCACCGGGGAGGAGGTCACCACCCGCACCGGCCACGTCCTCGCCGTCGGTACCGACCCGGGTACGTTCATCGACTGGCGCTACCGCTCCCGTGACGGCCGCTTCGAGCGCTTCGCCCGCGCCGTCCGGCAGGCCGGCGGACTCGTCATACCCGCTCACCCGCACGCCACCTGCATCGGTTGCGCCTGGAAGTTCGGCTTCGGCGAAGCCGACGCCGTGGAAGTGTGGAACGGGGCCTGGACCCCCGACGACGAGGTCTCCCTGGCCTCCTGGGACGCCACTCTGCGCGGCGCCCACGGCGACCGCTGGCTTCCGGCCCTGGCGCACAGCGACTACCACCGTGACCCGGACCGCATGGGCGGACCCCAGACCGTGGTCCTGGCCGACGACCTGTCGCGCACGGCGATCCTGGCGGGCCTGCGCGCCGGCCGCGCCTACGCCGCGGAATCCTCCGCGGTCTCCCTCGACTTCACCGCTGTCGGCCCGCGCGGAGCCCATGCCGGGATCGGGGAGCGGCTGCGCGTCGCGGACCCGGCCACGGAGGTCCTCGTACGCCTGTCGGTGACGGGGGCGGAGGGCTGTGACCTGCGGCTGGTCACGGACCAGGGGCCGGCCTTCACGGCGCCGGGGGCGACCTCCCTGGAGTGGCGCACGACGCCCGCGCGGTCCGCGTACGTCCGGGCGGAGGTCCGCCACCCGGCCCAGGCGCCACCGCTGCCCGGCGCACCCGCCGCCTTCACCAATCCGATCTGGCTGGACTCCTGACCGAGGCTCGCAGCTTGCCGCGGGGGCTCTGCGCGGAGCGGCCGGGAAAACCGTAGATCGTCAACCGTGATCGCCGGATAGCCTGGGAAAATGCTCACAGAAGTGATCGCGACCCGTTACGTCACGCCTTTGCGGGAGGGCGGCTCGCTGCCGGGGATCGTCGAGGCCGACGACCTGGGTACCTATGTAATGAAGTTCACCGGCGCCGGCCAGGGCCGCAAGACCCTGGTCGCCGAGGTGATCTGCGGCCGGCTGGCCCAGCGGCTGGGGCTGCGCGTCCCCACGCTGGTGCAGATGCAGCTCGACCCGGTCATCGGGCTCGGCGAGCCCGACCAGGAGGTGCAGGAGCTGCTCAAGGCCAGCGGCGGGCTGAACCTCGGGATGGACTACCTCCCCGGCTCGCTCGGCTTCGACCCCCTCGCGTACCAGGTGGACCCCGTGGAGGCGGGGCGCGTGGTCTGGTTCGACGCCCTGATCAACAACGTCGACCGGTCCTGGCGCAATCCGAACATGCTGGTCTGGCACGGTGACCTCTGGCTCATCGACCACGGCGCCACCATGATCTGGCACCACAACTGGCCCACCGCCGAGAGCGCCGCCGCCAAGCCGTACAACGCCTCCGACCACGTACTGGCCCCGGTCGGCCCGGACGTCGCGGCGGCGGCGGCCGCGCTCGCGCCGCTGGTCACCGAGGAGCTGCTCACCGAGGTCGCGGCCGACGTGCCCGACGAGTGGCTGGTCGACGAACCGGGCTTCGACTCCACCGACGCGCTGCGCCGCGCCTACGTGGAGGCCCTGCTGCCGCGTGCGGCCACGATCCACGAGAGGATCACGATGGAGGCCGAGGCGAAGGTCCGGTCGGGTCCGCCCGGCTGGCTCGCCGACCGCCTCGACCCCCGTCCCCGGAAGATGAAGAGCGACAGCGAGTGATCAAGCGGGACGTGTTCGAGTACGCGCTGGTGCGTGTGGTGCCCCGCATGGAGCGCGGCGAGTGTTTCAACGCCGGCGTGATCGTCTACTGCCGGGCGCATTCCTACGTCAGCGCGCGCACGCACCTCGACGAGGCCAAGCTCCTCGCCCTGGACCCGGAGGCCGACGTGGCCGGGGTACGGGCCGCCCTGCGCGGGGTCGAGGGCGTGTGCGCGGGCGGAGAGTCCGCCGGTCAGGCGGCGGGTGACGATGCGGGGCGCCGGTTCCGGTGGCTGATCGCGCCGCGCAGCACGGTGGTGCAGCCGGGGCCCGTCCACACGGGACTGACGGCCGACCCCGCCGCCGAGGTGGAGCGGCTGCTGGATCTGCTGGTCCGGTAGTCCGCCGGCGGGGCTGGATCTGCTCCCCGTTGACACGGAGTGCCAGGGCTCCTAGCGTCTCCTCAGCGGAAGCTACTAAGCGGTTGCTCACCTCTGGGGGGCCGCTTTCCGAGGGCGAGGAGATCCAGCATGTCCACCACCGAGCAGCGCGTCGCGATCGTGACCGGGGCGGCCCGGGGCATCGGCGCGGCCACCGCCGTACGCCTGGCCGCCGAGGGCCGGGCGGTCGCCGTACTCGACCTGGACGAGGCGGCCTGCAAGGACACCGTGGAGACGATCACGGCGGCCGGCGGCACGGCCGTCGCGATCGGCTGCGACGTCTCCGACAGTGCGCAGGTGGAGGCGGCCGTCGAGCGGGTGGCGAGCCTGCTCGGCGCCCCGACCATCCTGGTCAACAATGCGGGTGTGCTGCGGGACAACCTGCTCTTCAAGATGAGTGACACCGACTGGGACACCGTCATGAACGTGCACCTGCGCGGTGCGTTCCTGATGTCGAAGGCCTGTCAGAAGCACATGGTGGCAGCCAAGTTCGGCCGGATCGTGAGCCTTTCCAGCAGCTCAGCGCTCGGCAACCGCGGCCAGGCCAACTACTCGGCGGCCAAGGCCGGCCTGCAGGGCTTCACCAAGACCCTGGCCATCGAGCTCGGCAAGTTCGGCATCACCGCGAACGCCGTCGCCCCCGGTTTCATCGTCACCGAGATGACCGCCCACACGGCCGCCCGGGTCGGCATGGACTTCGAGGACTTCCAGGCCGCGGCCGCCACCCAGATCCCGGTGCAGCGCGTCGGGCGCCCGGACGACGTGGCCAACGCCATCGCCTTCTTCACCGGCGAGGCCGCCGGCTTCGTCTCCGGCCAGGTCATGTACGTGGCCGGCGGCCCGCTCAGCTGACGAGAGGCAGGCGCACGACATGACGTACGACGGAACGGACAGCGGCAGGGTCGCGCTGATCACCGGGGCGAGCCGCGGCATCGGCTACGGCATCGCCGAGGCCCTGGTGGCGCGCGGCGACCGGCTCTGCATCACCGGACGGAACGAGGAGGCCCTCAAGGAGGCCGTCGAGCGGCTCGGCGCGGACCGGGTGATCGCGGTCGCGGGCAAGGCGCACGACGAGGCCCACCAGGCCGTCGCCGTGGAACGCACGATGGAGGCCTTCGGCCGCGTCGACTTCCTGATCAACAACGCGGGGACCAATCCGGTCTTCGGGCCAATCGCGGACCTGGACCTCGGGGTCGCCCGCAAGGTCTTCGAGACCAACGTGATCTCGGCGCTCGGCTTCGCCCAGCGCACCTGGCACGCCTGGCAGAAGGAGAACGGCGGGGCGATCGTCAACATCGCCTCGATCGCCGGAGTCTCCGCCTCGCCCTTCATCGGTGCGTACGGGATGAGCAAGGCCGCCATGGTCAACCTGACCCTCCAGCTCGCCCACGAGATGGCCCCGGGGGTCCGGGTCAACGCGATCGCGCCCGCGGTCGTGAAGACCCGGTTCGCTCAGGCGCTCTACGAGGGCCGGGAGCAGGAGGCGGCGGCGGCCTATCCGCTGGGGCGGCTCGGGCTGCCGGAGGACATCGGAGGGGCCGCCGCGTTTCTCACATCTGCACAAGCGGAATGGATCACGGGACAAACTCTCGTGGTTGACGGGGGAATGTTCCTCAATGCCGGAGTGCACTGACCGATAATCGGACGCATTTGCCTCTCAAGGGGAGGCAAATGCGTACCGAATGGGCACGTAATCGGTCAAGTGCCGCACGAAACCTACCCATTGGTTTTGTGAGGCTCTGCGGTAGGGTCTGCCGCACCCCTGGCTGATCGAGGAGCGTGCACGTGTTCAACCGGACCAGATGCCTGCAGATCACTGCGGCCCTTGCGTCCATATCCCTGCTCTCCGGATGCGGCCTGTTCTCGGACGACGGCGGCAATGGAGAAGAGCGGATTGTCGTCGGAACGACGAGCGCACCCACGACCCTCGATCCGGCCGCGGCCTGGGACGGCTCCTGGGAGCTCTACCGGAACGTCTACCAGACCCTGCTGGCGTTCCCCACGGGTGCCACCAAGCCCCAGCCGGACGCCGCCCAGAGCTGCGAGTTCACCGACTCCGGCAACGAGTCGTACCGCTGCACCGTGCGCAAGGGCCTGAAGTTCTCCGACGGTGAGCCGCTCGACGCCAAGGCCGTCAAGCACTCCCTGGACCGGATCGTGGCCATCAATGCCCCGTCCGGCCCCAAGGCCCTCTTCGGCAGCCTGGACAAGATCGAGACGCCGGACTCGCACACGGTGGTCTTCCACCTGAACACCCCGGACGCCACCTTCCCCTTCGTGCTCGGCTCCCCGGCCGCCTCGCTGGTCTCGCCGAAGCAGTACCCGGCGGACAAGCTGCGCGAGGGCGACAAGGTCACCGGCTCCGGCCCGTACACCCTGGAGTCGTACAAGGAGGCCGGCGAGGCGGTCCTGAACCGCAGCGGGAGCTACAACGGCTTCGCCAACCGCCGCAACGGCGGGGTCACCATCCGCTACTTCGCGGACTCCAAGAAGATGATCGCGGCCCTCAAGGGCAAGGAGATCGACGCGACCTACCGCGGCCTCTCCGCCGACGAGGTCAAGGACCTCCAGGCCCCCGCGTCGGCGGACGCCGGCGTCCAGGTCGTCGAGAACGTCGGCTCGGAGATCCGCTACCTGATCTTCAACCCGAAGGACCCGCAGGTCGCCAAGGTCCAGGTGCGCCAGGCGATCGCGCAGATCGTCGACCGCGGGGCCCTCGTCTCGAAGGTCTACCAGGGCACCGCCGAGCCGCTCTACTCGATGGTTCCCAAGGGGGTCGTCGGCCACAAGACGCCGTTCTACGACACCTACGGCCAGCCGGACGTGGCCAAGGCCAAGAAGACCCTCAAGGACGCCGGCATCCCCACGCCGGTGGACCTGACCTTCTGGTACACCACCGACCGCTACGGCGCCTCCACCGCGGACGAGTTCACCGAGCTCAAGCGCCAGCTCGACGAGAGCGGGCTCTTCAGGATCACCCTGCGCGGGCAGCCCTGGAAGGCCTTCCAGGAGGGCTACAAGAAGGGCGAGTACCCGGTCTTCGGCCGCGGCTGGTTCCCCGACTTCCCGGACCCGGACAACTTCATCGCGCCGTTCGTCGGCAAGGAGAACGCGGTCGGCACCCCGTACGAGGCCAACGAGATCCTGAGCGTGATCCTGCCCAAGTCCCGCCGCGAGAGCGACCGGTCGGCCGGCATCCACGAGTTCGAGAAGGCCCAGCAGATCTTCGCCGACGACGTCCGGCTGCTGCCCCTGTGGCAGGGCAAGCTGTACGTCGCCGCCCGCGACGACATCGCCGGCGCGGAGCGGGCGCTCGACCCGCAGACCGTCATGCAGGTGTGGGAGCTGTACCGCAAGACCAGCTGGTAGCAGGCCCGTACGCCGCCCCGCCCGTCCGCACCGCCCACCCGGGCGGGGCGGGCGGGCGCCGCGTTGATGCTCCTATTGGTGGTCAAGCGGTCTGGAGCCAGTCGCGGTAGGCGTGGGTGAGGTCGTCGAGGCGGCGGATCCCGCGTTCGACGTCGGAGATTCTGCTCGGCCAGACGCCGAGGTGTCGTGCGGCAGCGCTCAGGGTGATGTTCTTGGACTGCCGCAGGGGACGCAGGTCCGCGATCTCCGGAGCGGTGACCGTGGTGGTCAGGCAGCGGAAGATCTCGCGGGCGATGGCTCGTTTCAGAAGCCGGATGATTTCCTTCTTCGTCCGTCCGGCGGCGGTTTGACGTGCGGCGTACTCGCGCGTCCTGGCGTCGCCGGCCATGCGGACCAGGGCGATGCGGTAGAGGGCGGCGTTGGCTGCCCTGTCCCCTCCGCGGGAAAGGCGGTGGCGGTTGGTTCTCCCGCTGGAGGCGGGGACCGGCGCGGCTCCGCAGAGGGCGGCGAACGAGGCCTCGGTCCGCATGCGCTCGGGGTTGCCGCCTGCTGTGATCAGTAGTTGGGCGGCGGTGTCGGGTCCGACTCCGTAGGTGGCTCGCAGGCCGGGGTTGTCGGCAGTGACCGCGGTGTCGATGTCTTTGGTGAGGGCCTGGTGTTCGGCGGTCAGCTCCTTCACGCGCCGGGCCAGGGCCTTGAGTGCGGTCAGGACCGCGACGTGGACTGCGTCTCCGGTCGGCCGAATCCGGGCCAGGGCATCGGCACGGTCCGTTGAATTCAGCGGTCCGTACTTGCTGCGGATGGTTTCGGGAGCGGAGATGAGGATGCTGCCGATCTGGTTGAGTGCGGCAGTGCGGGCTTTCACCGCGGAGCGGGCGGCGTTCTGCAGGGCGCGTATGCCGGTGACGGTGTCGTTCTTGGGCGCGCTGGAGGCCCGTCCGGACAGAGCGGCGCGGGCCGCGGCGTATGCGTCGATGGGGTCGGACTTGCCGATCCGGCGGCGTTCGGCCCGGTCAGGCCGGTTGACCTCGATGACTCGGTGCCCGGCCGCGTAGGCGGCGCGAGTGAAGCCGGCTCCGTAGGAGGAGGTGCCTTCCACGCCGATAGCCATCACGTCGCCGTGAGCGTCGATGAACGCCAGTGCGGCGGCGTAACCGGCGGGTGTGGTGGTGAACTCGGCGTCGGCGAGGTGGCCGCCGTTGTCGCTGATGACGGCGATGTGGAGGGTGTCGGTATGGGAGTCGACGCCGGCGAACACGTTCTGGGCGGTGCCTGCGATGTCTTCCGCGGCCGCTGCTGCCATGCTGGTGAACGCCTTCCTGAACTGGAGGTGGCGTCGGCCGGGTGGCTCAGACAGGACATTGAAGGGGCTTCTGACCAAGCTCCTATCAGGTCATGATCCGCCCGGCCGGAGCCTTGGGAACCAGCTCCGGCGGTCGGGCAGAACAACACGAAGACAGCCCAGCAGGGCGTCAGTCAGTGGCTGGGCCACGACCGCCGGAAGCCGCTTACGAGTATCAATGTCAGTGGCCCCCGGTAAGTTCTTGTCCGCCGCGCGAAGCAGTTGCGCGGGCGGGCCTGCGTGCAAACCGCGCAGACGCGCAGACGCGAAGTCTCGAACAACGTGTACCGGAGGTTGTCGCCGTGACCCAGAAGCTGCCCGAGTCCTGGCTCCCCGTCCTCGGCGGGGAGCTGGAGCAGCCCTACTTCAAAGAACTCACCGAGTTCGTCGAGAAGGAGCGGGCGAACGGGCCGGTCTACCCGCCCCGCGAGCAGGTCTTCGCGGCCCTGGAAGCCACGGCCTTCGACCAGGTGAAGGTCCTGGTCCTCGGCCAGGACCCGTACCACGGCGCGGGCCAGGGCCACGGACTGTGCTTCTCCGTGCAGCCCGGCGTGAAGACCCCGCCCTCGCTGCGCAACATCTACAAGGAGATGCACGCCGAGCTGGGCACCCCCGTCCCGGACAACGGCTACCTGATGCCGTGGGCCGAGCAGGGCGTCCTGCTGCTCAACGCCGTGCTCACCGTCCGCGAGGCCGAGCCCAACTCGCACAAGGGCAAGGGCTGGGAGAAGTTCACCGACGCGGTGATCCGCGCGGTGGCCGAGCGCCCCGACCCGGCCGTCTTCGTCCTCTGGGGGGCGTACGCGCAGAAGAAGCTCCCGCTGATCGACGAGGAGCGGCACGCGGTCGTCAAGGGCGCCCACCCCTCCCCGCTGTCGGCCAAGAAGTTCTTCGGCTCCCGGCCCTTCACCCAGATCAACGAGGCCGTCGCCGCCCAGGGCCATGCGCCGATCGACTGGCGGATCCCGGACCTGGGCCGATGACCGACCGCGCCTAGGCGGCATTGCAGGTGCCTCCGGCTAGCGTCTTGATGATCAGACCGGAGCAGGTCTGACGGGAACAAGCCGGAGGCCGCGTTGACGGAGCAGCAGGAGGCGTCCGAGGACGCCGTCATGACCAGGATCGGCCAAGCTGCCATCCTGCTGCACGCCGGCGACCGCGAGGAGGCCCGCAACCGGCTCGGCGAGATCTGGTCCGAGATCGGCACGGAGGGCGACTCCCTGCACCGCTGCACGCTCGCGCACTACCTCGCCGACGCGCAGGACGACCCCGCCGAGGAGCTGGCCTGGGACCTGCGGGCCCTGGCCGCCGCGCACGCCGACTCCGACGGTCCCGGTCCGCCCTCGGCCGTGCGGGTCTTCTACCCGTCGCTGCACCTGAGCCTGGCCGCCGACTACGTGAAGCTACGGCGCCCCGAGGCGGCCCGGATCCACCTGGCGCGGGCCCGCGCCGCCACCGGGGCCCTGGGTGACGACGGGTACGCGAACGGCGTACGGGCCGCCATCGCCCGACTGGAGCGGCGGCTCGCGGCGGAAGCGGGGGAGGGGCCCCGACCGTTCCCGGAGCAGAACCAGTAGCCGGAGCGGGGTCCGGGAAGGGCCGGGCCGTCAGCCGCCCTGGACGCCCGCGCAGATCCGGGCCTCCGGGCTGTCCGGGTGCCAGCGCCCGTGCCGGCGGCCCAGCGCGCACACGTCGGCAGGCCGCACCGGCAGCTCCCGCACCAGTTCGCGCGGCACCTCGCCGCCCTCGGCCCGGGGCCGGCCGGGGTGCGGCCCGCCCGGACGCCCGTCGGCGTGGTCCCGGTGCCCGCCGGGCTGCCGCGGCTCCGGGATGTCCGGGACCGGCGCGGCCGCCGCCGGCCCTCCGCGGGATCCAGGCCGGCCGTCCCGCGCCGCCTCCGCGGCGGGCACCGCGGCCCGCGGGACGGCGGCCCGGCCGGAAGTGGAGGGGGCCGGCCCGGCCGGCCGTCCCGGCACTGCCTCCACGGCCTCCAGCGCCTCCAGGACGGGTGCCCTGACGACCACCGGCGCGGCCCCCGGCCCGCCGCGGGGCTCGTGCCGGGGCGGCGCCCCCGAGGTGCCGGGGGCGGCCGCGGGCTGCAGGGAGGCCGGGGTCACGTTCACGCAGCCGGAGACGGCCGAGACCGCACAGGCGACGCCGAGCAGCAGCTTTGTCGTGGTTCGGGTTGGATGCACTCACACAACTCTGCTGTGCGAGGACCCCGTTGCGAAAACCCGGAGCCGATATTCACCCCGCACGGGTGACGGCTACTCGCCCGTGGCGCCGTCTATGTGCTCCCGCAGCAGGTCCGCGTGGCCGTTGTGGCGCGCGTACTCCTCGATCATGTGGGTGTAGACCCAGCGCAGGCTGAACACCTCGCCCCGGCGGTGGCTCTCGGGCTTCGAGGCGAGGTCCAGGGAATGGCCGGCCGCGGCCTGCCGGGCCAGCTCGATCTCGGTCTGCCACACCTGCTCGGCCTCGGCCCAGGTGTCCTCGTCGGCGAAGTGGAAGTCCCCGTCCGGGTTCTCGCGGGTGCTGTACAGCTCGGGCAGCTCCTCGTCCAGCATGATCTCCCGGAACCAGTACCGCTCCACCTCGGCCATGTGCCGCACCAGCCCCAGCAGGCTCAGCCCGGACGGCAGCAGCGGGGTGGAGCGCAACTGCGCGTCGGACAGCCCCTCGCACTTCCAGGCCAGGGTGGAGCGGTGGTAGTCGAGCCAGCCGTCGAGCATCTCGCGCTCGTCGGCCGTGGTGGAAGGTTCGGAACGGTGGGATCCATCACTGATCGTCATGGGTTCCATCCTGGTCGAACACGGGGGTGGTCACCACCGATTAGGCTGCGTACTCCCACAAGGAACAAACCTGGAGGTCCCGGTGAAGGTCGGCTGCATCGGACTCGGCGATATCGCGCAGAAGGCGTACCTGCCCGTCCTGACCACCCGCCCGGGGCTCGAACTGCACCTGCAGACCCGGACCCCGGCCACCCTCGAACGGATCGGCGCGCACCACCGCGTCCCGGCCGAACGCCTGCACACCGACCTCGACTCGCTGCTCGCGCAGAAGCTCGACGCGGCCTTCGTGCACGCCCCGACCGCCGTCCACCCCGAGATCGTGGAACGGCTGCTGGAAGCGGGCGTGCCCACGTACGTCGACAAGCCGATCGCCTACGAGCTCGCGGAATCGCGGCGCCTGGTCGAACTGGCCGAAGAGCGCGGGGTCTCCCTCGCCGTGGGCTTCAACCGCCGCCACGCGCCCGGCTACGCGCAGTGCGCCGACCACGCGCGCGACCTGATCGTCATGCAGAAGAACCGGGTCGGGCTGCCCGAGGACGTACGGACCTTCGTCCTGGACGACTTCATCCACGTCGTCGACACGCTGCGCTTCCTGCTGCCCGGCGAGGCCGACCAGGTCGACGTACGGGCCGTGGTGCGGGACGGCCTGATGAGCCAGGTGGTGCTCCAGCTGTCGGGCAAGGGCTTCACCGCGCTCGGCATCATGAACCGGCTCTCCGGTTCCACGGAGGAGGTGCTGGAGGTCTCCGGGCAGGACACCAAGCGCCAGGTCGTCAACCTCGCGGAGATCATCGACCACAAGGGCCAGCCCACGGTCCGGCGGCGCGGGGACTGGGTGTCGGTGGCCCGCCAGCGCGGTATCGAGCAGGTCGTCGACGCCTTCCTGGAGGCCGTCGCCACGGGCACGACCCTCAGCGCGCGCGACGCGCTGCTGACCCACGAACTGTGCGAGCGGGTGGTGCGCTCGGCTCTGGAGCAGGCGTCCTGACCGGCCGCGTTCCGGGCGGCCGCCCGGGCTCCTGTCCGGGCTGCTACCCGGGCTGCTACCCGGGCGGCGTCCGGGGGGTCCCGAGGGGCGCCCGGGCGGGCCTGCGGAGCCGCACGGAGCGGGCGCCCGCGGCCGCGCAGTAGACGGCCAGAGCGGCCAGCGCGGCGCCCACGGGCCAGTCCCCGAAGCGGACGTACGGGGTCGTGCCGCGCGCCAGCGGGACCTCGTAGACCCGCGCCGTGCTCGCCGAGGTGGACAGCGCCGGCCCGATCCGCTCGCCGGACGGGCCGCGCACCTCGCTGATGCCGGTGAGGGTGGCGTGGACCACGGGACGGCCGGTCTCGGCGGCGCGCAGCGCCGACAGCGAGGCGTGCTGGGCGGGCGCCCAGCTGTCCTGGAAGGTGGACGTGGCCGACTGGTCGACCAGCAGGGCCGCCCCCTCGCGGGCGAGGTGGCGGCTCATGTCCGGGAACGCCGACTCGAAGCAGACCAGCGGGCCGACCCGGACGTCGGCCCGGCCGGGCAGGTCCATCAGCACCGGCGCGCTGCCCGGGACGCGGTTCTCGTGCGCCGCCTTGCCGACCGAGGTGGCCCAGCCCAGCAGCGCGCGGGCCGGGACGTACTCGCCGAACGGCACCAGCCGCATCTTGTCGTACTGGTCACCGGTCGGGCCACCGGGACCGACGAGCACCGCCGATTTGCGGATCCCGGGCCGGTCGACGGCCCGCGCGTCCACGTTGACCAGCAGTGGAGCCCCCACCCGGGCCGACACGGCGGCGAGCCGCCGGGCCAGGTCCGGGCGGGCCGCCAGGTCCTCGCCGACACTGCTCTCCCCCCACACCACGAGGTCCGGGCGCTGTCCGGCCAGGGTCCCGGTCAGTCGCTCCCCGACGGCGAACCGCCGCTCCGCACTGTCCGGGGAGTCCGGGAGCAGGCCCGGCTGTACGAGGGCCACCCGCAGTGAGCCCGCCGGCTCCGGGCGGGGCGCCCACAGCCACACCACCCCCGTCAGCACCGCGCAGCCCGTCACCCCGGCCAGCGCCGGCAGCCGCGCCCCCGGCGCGGTGATCAGCAGCACCAGCGCGCAGTTCACCGCCACGACCAGCAGGCCGACCAGCCAGACCCCGCCCGCCGAAGCCAGCCGCAGCGCGGGCGCCACCTGCCACTGACTGGCGCCGAGCAGCCCCCACGGCCCGCCCAGCCCCTGCCAGGACCGGGCCAGCTCCGACAGCAGCCAGCCCGCCGGTACGAGGACCAGCGCGGCCGACGCCCGGCCCCCGCCGGGCCTCCCGCCGAGGAACTCCCGTACCAGCAGCGCCCAGGGAATCCAGAGCAGGCCCACGAGGGCCGCCACGGCGAAGAGGAACACGTGCAGGCTGGGCAGCAGCCAGTGGTGGACGGCGAAGACGAAGCCGGCGCCGCCGAGCCAGCCCTCCAGGGCCGCGCGCCGGCCGGTGGGGGCCGACCTCAGCAGCAGGATCCAGGGCACGAGGGCGACGTAGGCGAACCACCACAGCGCGGGGGCGGGGAAGGCGAGGCAGGGCAGGGCTCCCGCCGTGAACGCCGCCACCGCACGCCACCGCGGGACCCGCTTCGAGACTGCCGGGACCGTCGGGACCATCAGCATGACGTAGGGCCTCCGCTTCCAGTGTGGAACAGCCCTGCCGGTCGAACCATCAGAACGACATGTGCCGCCACTTCTCGTGGACGGTGACCCGCGAGAGCCGCCAGCCGGACCGGGCGGTACGGGCGACGGCGAAGGTGTAGCGGCCCGCCGCGACGAAGTTGGGCGCGGTCACGGGGGCCTGCCCGTCGTCGGGCTCTTCCCCGGCCAGCCGCATGGGATTGAGGAAGTCCGCGCGGACCTCCGCGGTGTCACCGGGGGAGCCGCCCAGGTCCGCGATCCGGATCAGCCGGTTGACGATGAGGTGCTGGCGCACCGGAAACAGCTTCATCGTCTCCGCGAGCCAGTCCGCGACCTCCCCGGCCGGGCCCTCGATCCCGCCGGCCGAGGCATAGTCGGCCCGCCCGCCCGGGGCGAACAGGGCTCGGTACGCGTCCCAGTCGCCGTCGTCCACGGCGATGGCGTACCCCGTGACCAGCTCGTCGATCGCCAGTCGGTCCATCACGCCCGCAAGGTCCACACGCTGCGTCATCGGGACAGTGTGCGGGCGCGGGGCGCGGAGGCCAAGGGGCGTGCGCGGCCCGGATGCCCCGGCACCGGATCAGTGACCGGAACGCGCCTCCCGGGGACGGACCACCACGAGGTACGCGTCGCTGGCCAGATCCATCACCACCTCGGCCGGCACGCCCTCGCGCATCCGCTGCGCCGCGTACTCCTCCGCCGGCCAACTCCCCCTCGGACTTCCGGCCGGAAACCGCTCCAGCACCACTCGACCCATGGGACACCCCCTGCTGCTCGCCTTCAGGTCTCTCCCAGCACAACGACGCGGAGGCCGCCCGGGAACGTTCCCGAGCGGCCTCCGGTTCATACGAAGCGGTGAGCGGCGCGTCGCTTTCCCGCAAGAACGGGGCCTAGCCGGCCGACTCGCCGGCGTGCGGGCTGAGGAAACCCGTGCCGATCAGGACGAACAGCAGGATGCCGAGCAGGACCCGGTAGATCACGAAGGGCATGAAGCTCTTGCTGGAGATGAACTTCATAAGCCAGTCCAAGTCGAGGTTCTGAGCGGCTCTGAACTGCTGTTTCCACCACTCATCAAGTTTGAATGGGAGAGCGGTGGGTGATGACACTTTCCAGTGCTCCCCCTCGCCGGCCACGAAGCGCAGCCACCTGGTTCGCAGCGAATCGGCAATCTCCTGCTCCATGGTCGGCGTGACTTGAGAGGGGAGACCCTCCACGCCGGCGACCGCGTGTTGTCGGCGACGGCTGAACGCGGACCCTCTGACGGCGTATCAAAAGTGACTCACTTGATGATCTTCATCTGACTCTGGCCTTGGTGATCAAGGTCAGGAGAGAAGGGTGATCCTTGTGGAGGACTGGGTAAAGATCCGCCGGTTGCATCGGGCCGAGCGGATGCCGATCCGGGCGATCGCCCGGCATCTGGGGATCTGACGGAACGCGGTCAAGCGGGCTCTGGCCACGGATCGGGTGCCGAAGTACGAGCGTGCGGCGAAGGGCTCGGCCATCGAGGTCTGCAGTCCTGGTAGCGGTGGTCGGTGGCTTGTGCGGCAGGCGGACCTGCCTTACGCTTCTGCAGGTTGGCGTGGTCATCGCTCCCGACTCTTACCAGAATGATAGGTAGCTGGTATCATTGAGTCATGCTGTATAAGACTCCCGTGCTCGACGCCGCAGACCTCAAGGTTCTGCACGAGGTGGACGGCCTGCGCGAGCGCCTGCGTGACGCGGTGCAGCAGGCGCCGATGAAGTGGACTCAAGATCTGCGTAAGGCGCTGACCGCGAGCGCGATCGCGGCGTCGAACACGATCGAGGGCTATCAGGTTGACGCGAAGGACGTCGCCGACCTGATGGACGGGGAGCGTGAGGTCGACGCCAGCGAGGAGAACAAGGCGGAGACCCTCGCCTACCAGCAGGCGATGACCTACATCCAGTCCCTCCACGACGTCACCGACTTCCGGTACAGCAAGGAACTCCTCAACGCGTTGCACTGGATGCTCCAGGGTCACCACCACCCGCTGCGCACCGCCGGGCAGTGGCGCAAGACCTCGATCCGGATCACCGCACCCGGGGACGAGCTCGCCACCGACTACGACGGACCCGACCAGGAGCTCGTACCCGGCCTTATGGCCGAGCTGGTGGACTGGCTCAACGACGGCGACATCGAAGCTCACGTCCTGATCCGGGCGGCGATGGCGCACTTGAACCTGGTGAAGATCCATCCGTGGTCCGACGGGAACGGCCGTATGTCCCGTTCCCTTCAGACCCTGCTGATTGCCCGCGGCGGCGTTCTCGCACCGGAGTTCTCCTCGATTGAGGAGTGGCTCGGGATGCCCGGCAACACCTGGGAGTACTACAAGGTGCTCCGGGAGGTCGGCGGGCCGGTGTACTCGCCCGAACGCGACACGCTGCCCTGGATCAAGTTCAACCTGCGGGCCTACCACGAGCAGGCTCAGCGGGTGCAGCATCGGGTCGACCGCTCGAACCAGGTCTGGATCGAGCTGATGGAGCACGCCGACGTCAACGGGATCAGCGAGCGGCAAGTGACTGCCCTCCACGAGGTCGCGATGGTGGGCCGGGTGCGCCGCTCGCGCTACGAGCGGCAGGAAGCGATCAACACCCAGCAGGCAACCCGGGACCTGCAGGCCCTCACGAAGGCCGACGTGCTCACCGCGATCGGGCAGACGAAGGGACGCCACTACGTGGCCGGCCCCCGCTTCCCGCAGGACGTCATGGCGACCTCCCGCCGACCGCACCGCATCATCAACCCCTATGCCACCGCATAGCGCCAAGGCAGCTGGACTCGGGCTGATCGAACTGCGGCGATGACGTCCACAAGGCGGCCCTGACACCACCCGGCAAACAACTGGCGCCGGTGGGCCGCGGGGCCGGGCCCTCCTGGCCATCTACTCCGCAGCACCCCGGAACGCGATCCCGCGTCTGGCCGGGGCTTCCCCGCCGGTGGTCCTGGCCCTGCCCGCGCCGTCACATCAGGCGGCCCGCCGGGTCCCCGCCGGGATCGTCGGCCAGCATGATCGCTGCCTTCACGCGCTTGCCCACCGGCTCGCGCCGTACCTCGAAGCTGCGGCACACCGCCATAACGATCTCCAGGCCATGCCGCCCGATCCGGTCCGGATCGGCAGGACAGGCCGCCGGCAGCGTCGGATCGGTGTCCCACACGCTGATCTCCACGGCACCGTCGCTGACCTCCAGATCCAGCAGACACGGCCCGGGCGCGTACTTGTGTACCGGTAGGCCGTCGGCGAGGTGCCCGCGTGTGCGGGTCCTTTTCCGACGACCCCCGGCCCGAACCGGACGTGCTCGCTTTCCAAGCATCCGGCTCTCCAGTGACTAATCCGTGAATGGTGCGGGTTGGTGCGCATGGATGGCCTCATGGCATGGCGGACAGACCACGAGCGTCTTGCGCCACTTGTCAACCATGAGTTGTTCCCATGCCGAGCGTGAACGTCCCGGCTTTGTAAGGTCAGTGACCTTCCGGACCTGGTGAACTTGCACTTCGGATCGTTCACCACAGCCTTCGCATCGTCCGGCTTGCAGGCGGTGGATCAGTTGCGTGCCTGTTATGCGGGTGATGGCCGGGACTCTCGGACGATCAGAGATGACCGCCGCCTTCTGTCGCTTCAGTGGAATCCCACCGAACCTTGAGACCAGTGGTTTCCTGCCCGGTCTTTCTACGTGGACCTCGAAGCATCTGCGCCGTCCGTGCGGTGTCTCGATGGTGGTCGCATACCTGCGGGCCATCTTCGTCACCGACGAACGATGCTTTGCCGCCAACGTCTGGAGCATTGACGTCAGCATGACCCAGCGCACCCGATCGAGTCGCCAGACATCGCCGGAGAGCAGGTAGTACTGGATGAGGCCCCGGTATTCAGCTCCGTAGGTGCCGACGATCTGGTGGTCGCCGAATGGCATCATTTGGAGTCTGGGCGCGGGTTTTCCGCGCCGCAGATACGGGGCCGATTTGGCCTTGATCACTTCCTGTGGGACCCGTAGACGGACCTTGCCGTTCGTGGCCCGCTTGATGTCCCGCGCGCCGGTGGTGACTTTGCGGTCGGCGTGCTGGATGGCGATCTCATAGCCGAGGAACTTTGCCGCACGGGTACGTGCGTGAGTGATAAGCGTCTTCTCCTCGGACAGTTCCAGCTTGAGATCTTCACGGAGGAACTGCGCGAGGCGTTGCTTGATCGCCTCGGCTTCTGCCTTGGGTCCGATGAACCCGAGCAGGTGGTCGTCCGCGTATCGCACGTAGCGGAGCCGCCGGTATTCGGGGTCCCGAGGGTCCCCGCTTGGCAGGTTCCGCAGCTGCTGGCGCAGCTTCCGCACTTCGACGGGGTCACCGTGTTTGCGCTGACGGATACGTTTGATTGCGTTGTCCACCTCGCGGTAGGCCGGGTTTCGCTGCCTGGCCTTGCCTCGGGTGTATGCCGGTAGGAGCTGCTGTTCGACGAACTTGTCCAGCCGGTCCAGGTAGATGTTGGACAGGATCGGGGAGGCCACGCCGCCTTGCGGTGCTCCGGAGAGCGTGGGCGACCAGTCCCAATCCTCCATGTATCCGGCTTGCAGCATGTTGCGCAGCAGCCTGAGGAACCTGTTGTCGTGAATCTTCTCGCCGATGATCCCGAGTAGAACATCGTGATCGAGCGATCCGAAACAATCGGAGATATCTCCTTCGATGAACCAGGTTGTCCCTGTCCAGTTGTAGACCACCTCGGACAGAGCCGTGTGGCATCCTCGGCGGGGACGGAAACCGTGAGAGCGGTCGGAGAATGTCGGTTCGTAGTACGCCTCCAACAGGAGGCGGACGACTTCCCCGACAAGCTTGTCCGACCAGGAAGGCATGGTGGCTTCATACTGCCCCTCCTGCTGTGAGTGTTCGGGTTGTGTGGTCGAATTTCGTGCTCTGGGCGGCGAGTTGGAGACAGATGGCCTCGTTGTCGCTGGTCCAGGGGATGCTGAGGCGG
>NZ_JBWJVM010000086.1:0-35954 GCF_056428985.1 Streptomyces sp. CA189
CATCGACGCCACCGCACACCCCTCGACGATCAAGCGGAAACAGAACGTCGAGAGCATCCCTCACCCGACCGAAACCATGCTGACCAGCAGAAACTCAACGATCACATCCGGTAAGACAACGGCTTCTGACGGCGACGGTCATCCTGGGCACCCTGGACTCGGCGACCTCGCCCGGAACCGCGTACAGCCCGATCGTCGGCGCGGACCTGGCCCTGGCGGCGGGCACGGAGACCCGGCTCCCGCTCGACCGGGACTTCGAGTACGCGGTCCTGTCCATGTCGGGCGAAGCCCACGTCGACGGCGTACCGCTCCTCCCGGGCGCGATGCTCTACCTCGGCTGCGGCCGCCCGGACCTCCCCCTGCGCGCGGTCTCGGACGCCGGTCTGATGCTGCTGGGCGGCGAGCCGTTCGAGGAGGAGATCGTGATGTTCTGGAACTGGATCGGACGGTCCCAAGAGGATATCGCACAGGCCCGCGAAGACTGGATGAACGGGACCCGCTACGGCGAGGTCAAGGGGTACGACGGCCCTCCGATTCCGGCTCCGGAGCTTCCCCCAACTCGCTTGAAGCCTAGGGGAAGAGTGCGCTGAACTGGTCTGATTCCATCTCGGGATGGCCTCGGGTGCGGCGGCCATAGTCATTCCGCTTCCAGGGGTCCCGCGGATGTCGGCGCGGGCCCTGGTCGGGATTGTTGATCTTGAAGTCGAGTCTCATGTGTAACAGGCTCTGGTCAGGTCTGGTCGAACGAATGCTGACACTTTGCTGACTCTACTGACGAGTAGTTAGTTACTTAGGGGGCGGTCGAGAGGTTGCGCCTGAAGGTGGCGAGCCACGCTTGGGGCGCCCGGTTACGAACCGTTCGGCTGATGCAGGCGGGTCCTGATCGATTCCCCTTCAAGGACGAAGCCCGTCGCTGAACTGTCGCGGAGGTCGGCGCATGAGGTTGTTGGCAGTCGACAAAGCGCAGTGTGCGGCTGTCACGGGGCGCCGACTAGGGCGCCATGCCTGACAGGGGTTTCAGTCGGCGCCCACCCCTTGGCGCCCACCGCTGCGGCACGTCGGTCCGTACGCTGCCACGCCTGTTCGTTGCAGTGGTGGGCGGGCTGTCCTACAGGCGGGCGCCGCTGTGGAACTGCAGGAGCAGCGTTGGATCGACCGTTCGCCTCTCCAGGTGCGCTCCGTGCAGGTGGAACTCGAAGGGGCCGTGCAGTGGTGGAGACAGCTCCCCATCTGCTTTCTTGGTAGGTCCTGCGTTGCAAGTGCGTGGAGGTCACCTTGGGCAATACCCGCAGACCCCGACCCGCCACCCGTAAGTCCACGCTCCACCGGTTGAAGGCCGAAGGCCATGCCGTGGAGCTGAGGGAATTCGTGCGCGACAGATATCTTGACGGCGCCGACTTTCAGGTCAGGCATTTCGCCCGTCAAGGCATCGAAGGACTGCTGATGACGGGAGGAGTCCCACGCGACCGCGCTGACTGGTGCGACGCCGTCGAGTCCATCACCGGCCTGGAAGTCAACGAAAGGAATCGTGCCGCAGCCGGCCTCGTCCTCATGCGCACTGCCCGCGGGGTCTACGCTCTGAGTTACGGAGTGGGGCACCACATGCTGGACCCCTACTTCCGCGACGACGAGTTCGGGCTGGAATTCGCGACCCGCTGCCTCGACGACGCCGGAGTCATCAAGGTCCGCAACCAGATCATGGACGGCCGGGGCAGGGTCGACGAGTACTCGGTCTCGCGCGGTGAACGCATCGAAGATTTCGGCTTGGACCGATTCGGTGCCGTCGTCCGCCGTATATGCGGCACCGTGAGCGGGCTGGCGCTGACCTCATTGGAATCGGGCCGGACACGTCGAGTACGCGTCGAATGCTCCCAGGCCGCCATCAAACTCCCCCTGGCCACCAGCCTGGAAGAGTTCCTCAGCGACCTGCAGACGATCGAGGACGTTTGCGCAAGACCCGATCCGCTACCCCAGCTGCGATTCGTCAGTAGGGTCCACACCCTCAACAACGGCAGCCGCAAAGCTGTCGAAGCCCAGAAGATCCTCGAGGGCCTGCTCGCCGACCCGGACAGTCCCCGCCTGACCACCGGCGTTCCAGACGCCTGTCAGGAAAACCACAGCTCGGCCCAGGCGTTCCGCATCCGACGCGGAGCCCGAGTGATCGAAACCAACGAGCTCGAACTGAGGCACCTACTGGCCTTCGTGAAGGACAAACCGCAAGGCGAGCGGCTCAAGGCGCTCGCCGACGTCCGCGTGACCATGTTCAGCGACGATGACTGCCAAACCCCTGCAGGTGTCGCCACCAACGGGAAGGAGTGGCTGATCGCTGACATACAGGTAAACCCCGACCGGCTGTTCTACGGCAACGGCAAATGGTTCGAGGTAGGGGCCGGCTTCATCGAAACCCTAGAAGAGGAGCTCACCAGCCTCTTCGAGGCTCCGCGGACCGTCACGCTGCCTCGCTGGACGAGGGGGCCGCTCAACTCAGACGGCCAAGATTCCCACGACGAGGACTGGTTCAACCATCGGGCAGCGGAGCAATACGGATACTTCCTCTTCGACAAGAAGAATGTCCACACCAGCAAATTCAAGGGTGGGGGGCTGGAGATCTGCGACGTCTTGGGCCCTGATAGTCAGCTGATCTGCATCAAGAAGGCCACCTCCAGTACCGCTCCCCTCAACCACCTCTTCGCCCAAGGCGTGGTCGCCGTGGAGACCTTGCGGAGCGATCTGGAGGTGCGAGCCAAGTTCCTCAAGCAGGTGGCCGCCCAAAGCCCAGACCACCGCCTCATCGAAGACTTCGGCACGCTCCGCGTGGTCTTCGGCATCCTGCTGAAGGACGGCGAGGACATCGCCGTTGACTCGCTCTTCGCCTTCGCCCAAGTCTCACTGCTACAAGCGGTCCGGAGGCTGCGCGCCATGAACGCGGACGTCGAGGTCATCGCCATCCGGCGCTGACCTGAGCGTCGCGGCCCAGGACGGCGATCACTACGTACACCGTGCGAACCTCCCTTACTTGTACCGGTGCGCGCGGCTCTCAGCGGAACAGCTCGTGGTCGTGCGGGTCGCCGGGCGCTGCATGTCATCGCTTTCGCCCATGCCGCGCATCATGAAGAACATCATCAGCGGGCAGGCGAGCGCGACCAAGAGGATGGGGAGGGTGCCGAGGGGCACGCCGAGCGCCAGTGCGCCGACCAGAGCGATCGCGTACAGGCCGTAGTTCTTGTTGCTGTTCACGGCCGGTCCTCACTACTTCTTGGGAGGCTGCCGGGCTGGCTGGGCGGACCGGAGGAGCGCAGAGCGGCGAGACGTCGCTGGTACTCCTCGTCGTCGATGTCGCCGCGGGCGAACCGCTTGGCGAGCAGTTGCTCGGGCGGGGCCCGGTGTAGAGGTGGGTGTGCTCGCGGGCGCGGTTCAAGGTGCGGAAGAGCAGGACGGCGGCGGTGATGATCAGAACCCAGAACAGGAGCATGCCGGCCGACATGGCGAACCAGCCTCACCCGCTGATACTTGGGGTCGTACCAGAACATCATCGCGACTCATAGCTTCCGGCTCTCGGGGCCGCGGGCTGAAGGCCGCAGTTGTACACATGCGTTGTGCTGCCAGGGTCACGCTGGCCAGGGCGTTCAGCACAGGGTCGTTCGGTCGCTCCGGGGCCCGATCAGCCCTACCTGGCAGGGGCCAGGCGGGCTGACGCTGGGCTGGGATTTCCGCAGGAGGGGCGGGCTGCCATGAATGCCGTCGATGGTGCCGTTGTCGCGCTGGCCGTCGTGTTGGTCGCCGGCTCGGCTGGTTCTTCTTCGGCCCGCGCCGGGCCCGCAATGCGAGGCTGGAGGGCGGGGTGCAGCGGGTCGAGGTGACGGTGCGAGGCGGCGTGCGCCAGCCGGGTCGTTTTGCCGGACCTGCGCGTCAGCGCGGGATTGCCGGCGGATGCGCGCACCGCCAATGTTTCTACACCGGGTGGCCGGTCCACTCGACAGGCTGTGGCTGACCCCTGTGCCATCGCGGTGCGGACATGAACTCCCTGGTCACGCTAGGCGCGTCGGCCGCGTACGGCTACAGCTGCTGGTCACCCTCGCGCCCTCGCTGCTGCCCGAGGACGTGCGCGAGGTGCACTACGAGGCCGTCCGCGTGCTCCTCACCCTGATCCTCCTCGGCAGGCCGCTGGAGGCGCGTGCCAAGGCCGGCACCGGCGAAGCCACCCGGGCGCTGCTCGGTCTGCAGGCCCGTACGGCTCGGGTGGTCCGCGACGGCGCCGAGACCGAGATTCCGGTGGAAGACGTGCGGTCGGCGACGCGTCGGTCATCCGGCCCGGGGAGAAGGTACCGGTTGACGCGCGGTGCTGTCCGGTTCCTCGGCGGTGGACGGGTCCATGGTGACCGGGGACACGGTCATCGGCGCGACGGTGAACGGAACCGGGTCGCTGCGCGTACGAGCGGCCAAGGTCGGCACCGACACGATGCTTGCCCATCCGCCTCATACAGCAGGCCGATCCAGCGGCTGGCCGACGCGGGCTCCGAGCGATCGGGTCTGCCCCGCGCTCACCCTGACGTTGACCTCCGCGGTCGCGGTGCTGATCATCGCCTGCCCGCGCGCGCTGGGCCTGGCGACCTCGCTGTCCATCATGGTCGGCACCGGCAAGGGCGCCCAGGCGGGCGTCCTCATCCGCTCCGCCGAAGCCCTGGAGACCGCCCACAAGCTCGACACCGTCGCCCTGGACAAGACCGGTACGGCTGCCGAGGGCAAGCCAGTACTGACCGACGTCCAGGCGGCTGGCGGCTTAACCGAGGACGGACTGCTGTCGCTGGTGGCCGCGGCCGAGGCCGACAGCGAGCCCCCTTGCAGGAAGCGGAGCCTCGTAACGGGACGGCTGTCGCGCGTCGCTCCCGCTGGTCCTGGATGACGTCCGTCGCCGTCACCGGCCTCCTCTGGGAGTTCCTCCCGCATCGCCAGGGACTTTACCCACCCTTTACGATGGGGTCGGGGACACTGCCCCACAACCATCCGCGGACCGGAGACGGTGCCGCCGAGTGAAAGAAGGAGCGGCAGACCCGCAATGGGTGAACCTCCTAGTCCGAGCCGTGCCACGTCCTGCCCGCAGATGATCGCGCCGGGAGCGGGGGTGGCACGGTGACCGAAGTGCTGCTGCTGCTTCTCGCGCTGGTCCTGACGCTGGTGTGCGCGGTGTTCGTCGCCGCCGAGTTTTCTCTGACCACGGTCGAGCGCAGTGAGCTGGAGCGCGCCGCCGCTGCCGGTGAGCGGGGTGCCGAGGGCGCGCTGAAGGCCGCCAAGCGCCTCACCTTCCAGCTCTCGGGTGCCCAGCTGGGCATCACGGTGACTTCGCTGGTGATCGGCATGCTGGCGGAGCCGTCCGTGTCCGCGCTGCTGCGCGGCCCGCTCCAGGCCATAGGCCTTCCGGCGGGCGCGGTGTCGACCACAGCCACCCTGCTGGGTGTCGCGATCTCCACCGTCGTCCTCATGGTGGTCGGTGAGCTGGTGCCGAAGAACTGGGCGATCTCCCGGCCGCTGGCCGTGGCCAAGGTCGTCGCCGGTCCGCAGCGCGCTTTCACCGCCGCGTTCGGCCCTCTGATCCGGCACCTGAACAACACCGCGAACCGGCTCGTGCGCCGCTTCGGCCTGGAGCCCGCCGAGGAGCTGGCCTCCGCCCGTACCCCGGAGGAGCTGGTGGCGCTGGCCCGGCACTCGGCCCGCGCCGGGGCGATCGAGGCGGACTCCGCCGAGCTGTTCGTCCGTACCCTGCACCTGGCCGAGCTGACCGCCGAGAACGTCATGACCCCGCGCGTCGACGTCCAGGCCTTGGAGCTCCACGCGACCGCGGCCGATGCCGCGAACCTGACCCTGGCCACGGGCCTGTCCCGCTTCCCGGTCTACCGCGACACCCTCGACGACGTCGTCGGCACCATCCACATCCGCGACGTGCTCGACCTCGACGAGGACGACCGCCCGTTGACGACCGTCGGGGACCTGATGAGCTCCGCGCTGATGGCGCCGCACTCGCTGCCCGTCGACATCCTCCTCGGCAGGCTGCGCAAGGCCCACACCATGGCCGTGATCATCGATGAGTACGGCGGCACTGCCGGTGTCGCCACCGTCGAGGACGTCGTCGAGGAGGTCGTCGGCTCGGTCCGTGACGAGCACGACCCCTTCGAGGCACCTGACCTCCTCGAAGGCCCCGAGCTGGACGGCCGCAGGGTCTGGGAGGCCGACGGCAGCGTCCGCGTCGACGAGTTGGAGGAGCTCGGACTGACCGCGCCCGAAGGCCCGTACGAGACCCTCGCCGGGCTGATCGCGACCCGCCTGGAGCGGATCCCGGTCGAGGGCGACACCGTCGAGCTGGACGGCTGGGAGCTGTCCGTGCTCGACATCGACCATCACCGCGCCGACCGCGTGTCGATCACGGCGCCGGCGATCTCCGCCACCGATGAGGAGCAGGCCCGATGACCGCGATCCAGCTGCTGATCGGTGCCTTCACCCTGATCACCAACGCCTTTTTCGTCGGCGCCGAGTTCGCTCTGATCTCCGTGCGGCGCAGCCAGATCGAACCGGCCGCGCTCAAGGGCGACCGGCGGGCAAAGAGCGTCCTGTGGGGGCTTGAGCACCTCTCGGCGATGATGGCCACCGCCCAGCTCGGCATCACCGTCTCCTCGCTGGTGCTGGGCGCGGTCGCCGAGCCGGCCATCGCGCACCTGCTGGAGCCTCCGTTCCACTCGATCGGGGTGCCCGAGGGGCTGATCCATCCGATCGCGTTCATCATCGCGCTCACCCTGGCGACGTACCTGCACATGCTGGTCGGCGAGATGATCCCCAAGAACATCGCGCTCGCCGCGCCGGCGCCGACCGCGCTGCTGCTGGGGCCGCCGCTGGTCGCCCTCACCAGGGCGCTGCGGCCGTTCGTCTTCGGCATCAACGCCTTCGCCAACACCCTGCTGCGGCTGCTGAAGGTGGAACCGAAGGACGAGGTCGGCTCCGTCTTCACCGACGAGGAACTCGCCCGCCTCGTCAAGGACTCCAGCGCCGCCGGCCTCCTGGGCCCCGAGGACGGGGAGCGGCTCCGGGACGCCCTGGAACTCGGCACCCGGCCTGTTGGCGAGGTGATGGTCCTCCTCGACAAGGTGGTCACCGTCCCCTGCGACATCACCCCTCGACGCCTGGAACGGACAGCGGCCGACCACGGCTACTCCCGCCTCCCCGTCATCGGTCCGCAGAGCCAGGAGATCTGGGGGTACCTGCACATCAAGGACGCCCTCGCCGCGGGCGATCGCTCCGCCCCCTTCCCGCGCAGCGCGATGCGCCCCGTCATCACGGTCGCCCCGGACACCCCGCTCGACGACACCATGACCGCGATGCGCGACGCCGGCACCCACCTGGCGGCCGTCGCCGCGGACACCGGCACGGTGATCGGTTTCGTCACGATGGAAGACCTCCTGGAGGAACTGGTCGGCGCCGCCCACGAAGGCGACGCCTGATCCCATCCGCGAGAGGGCCGGCACGTGCACCACATGCTGGCCTTCTCCGTGCTTCGCCCCGGGCTTCGCCGGGCTCAGGTGACGCCCACCACCACGGCCCCCACGCAGACGCGACGACCGCGCCGGAGACGAGCATCGTGATCAGCAGCCCAGGCGTCCCTTTGGGGAGGCGTTCCGGGAGCGTGACTTCCTGAGGGCGCTTGGGGTCGTAGATCACATCAAGACGCCCCCCGACCGCGACGGGCGGAAACACGAACGGGCCCACGGTGTCTGCCGCGCCGGCCCGCCCACCGGGGTGTACTGCAGCAGGAGCACGGAACCCTGCGCGACCTGGCCCACGTTCACGCACACCGCGGACGTTCGCACCCCGCGCTCTGGAGTGGAAGTAGAAACCCGCCGAGAACCCGAACACCAGCAACCCGACGATCAAACCATCATCGTTCCGCCCACCGACGCCCCCCGACTGCCGAAAGCCCGGATTATCGCCAACCCACGGGCAGGGGCACGAGGGCCGCACTCACGCGGTGCCACAAAGGTGCGCGGGTCTCGTCCGATCGCTCTCCCCAAGCTCGTACCTTCTCCGCACCAACTTGTCGGCCGGTCCAGCACGAGGCAGGTGCTTCAAGGCCTGCTCCTCGGCCGCCGTGTGGTCAGGTGCGGAGGTCGCGTAGTCGGTAGCCGATGATGCCGACGACTGTGGCGAGCGTGGCGGCGGTCGCCATCAGCAAGGCCGCGGGCCAGTTGACGGGTTCGCCGGGTACTGCGGCCAGGTGCGCGAATGGAGACAGCCGGCCGACCCAAGCCGGCCAGCCGGAACTGTCGGCGATGACTTTCAGCAGGAATCCGCCTGTTGCCGGGAGAGATCCGATGATGGTGACTGCGCGCGGGGCCCAGCCCAGGGCGAGTACACCGGCGCCGAGGCAGAGGAGGGCGATGGGCACTACGTTCCATGCCCCGGACAGCGCGGCGGTTAGGCCGACGTCGGCACCGACGGCCTGTGTCCCGGTCCAGGTGGCGAGCCCGGCGACGGTGGTGAGCACGATGACGCCGCCGAGGGCGGCGGTGATCTCCGCGGTGAGCACTCGCGTGCGGGTGAGGGGCTGGGCGAACAGGAGGGTGAGACGTCGGCCGGTCTCGTCGGCGGCGAGCGTGGCGAGGCGGACCGCGGCAAAGGCTCCGGCCGGCACGGCCAGCAGCGCGAACAGGGTGGCGATGTAGCCCTGGACGGTGCCCAGTCCGGCGAAGCCGGCCTGGGCGGCGAGGTCGGCGAAGTGCGGGTTGTCGGTGAGGAAGTCAGTCATGGACACGGCCAGTACTCCGATGAGGAGGTAGTAGGCGCTGACACCGGCCGACCAGGCGGCCAGTGGCCGCACGAGCCGCCGTACCGCGAACGCCTGGACCGAGCCGAGCAGCTTCATGCGCGGGGCCCGGCCGGAGGGAGCGCGCAGGTAACCGTCGCCGATGTCGCGTCGCCCTGCCGCAGCCGCGGCTACGGTGGCGAGCACCAGGCCGGCGGCGAACAAGGCCAGCAGTGGCCAGATCCGGTTTCCGGCGTAGGGGCGGGCCAGCGCGGTCAGGCCGAACGGCGAGAGCCAGCGCAGCCACCCCAGGGCGGCGACACCGTCGCCGACCATCCGCAGCAGCATGCTGATGCCGAGCACTGCGACCGCCGCGCCGCTGGCTGACGCCCGGATCGCGAATACCTGGGCGGCCATGGTGCCCACCGCGGCGAAGAACACCCCGCACAAGGCCAGTCCGGCACTGTGCACGGCGGCGCCGCCCGCAGTGGCACCAGCTGCGGTCAGGCCGACGAAGGCTGCCGTGCCCGCGAGGAGTGACGCCGCGATCAGAACGGCGAGGTGGCGTGCCACCACGGTGGTGACCGGCAGCCGCCCCGCGAGCAGGACGTCCCACCGGCCTGCGTCCTCCTCGCCCCGGGTGATCCGCGTTGCGGCGAGCAGTGCCCACACGGCCAGCACGACCGCCAATGCCGTCCCGGTGCGCCACACCGCGAACCCGCCGGCGTCGTGCAGAGCGAGCGGTTCGCCGAACAGGGTGCGGATCGCCGGGTTGCCCGCCAGCGCATCCAGGGCTGCGGCATCCGCAGGGTTCTTGACGGTGCTGCGGTGGACGGCGACCGCCACCGCCGACATCCCGGCCACCACAGCGGTCACGACGAGCGCGCCGCGTCTGGTCTGGCGCAGAGCCAGAGCCGTCACCGCCCGGCCCGCCACTTGACCGGGACCTGTGTGCTCGGCCGGCGGGGAAACGGGGGTCACCGCTGCGGCCCGCCGTAGTAGCTGAGGAAGATTTCCTCCAGCGAGGGTTCGCGCACCGCCAGGCTGACCACGTCCGCGTCCGCCAGCTTTTGCAGCGCGCGCCCCGGCGGGCCGGTGAGGGTGAACCGCATTGAAGCCGCGCCGGTCACCTCAACTTCCTCCACGCCGGGCACGCGGTCCAGGTCCGGTGGCGTGCCGGTGAAGCTCACCGTCACCTCCGTGCGGTGCAGCCGTCGCAGTTCCGGCACGGCGGCGATGTCCACGAGGTGGCCGGCGCGCAGGATCGCCACCTTGTCGCACACGGCCTCGACCTCGGCGAGCTGGTGGGAGCTGAGGAACACGGTCTGGCCGTTGTCCCGGGCCTCGCGGACCGCGTGGCGGAACTCGCGTTCCATCAGCGGATCCAGGCCGCTGGTCGGCTCGTCCAGTACGAGCAGGGGTGCCCGGGTGGCGAACGCGGCCACAAGTGCCACCTTCTGGCGGTTGCCCGTCGAGTAGACCCGGCCCGGCTTGGACAGGTCGAGGTCGAACCGCTCGACCAGCTCATCCCGGTAGAGCCGGTCGGTTCCGGGACCCGTGCGGGCCAACAGCTCCAGCATCTCGGCGCCGGTCAGCTGTGGCCACAGCGCCAGGTCGGCCGGTACGTACGCTAGGCGCCGGTGCGTCATGGCGACGTCGGCCGCGTCGATGCCGAAGACCGATGCCCGGCCACTGGTCGGGCGGGCCAGTCCCAGCAGCAGCCGGATGGTGGTGGATTTGCCGGCTCCGTTGGGGCCGAGGAAGCCGAACACCTCACCGGCCGGGACACTCAGATCCAGCCCGTCCAGCGCCAGAACACGGCCGTAGCGTTTGGTCAGGGACTGCGTACGGAGGGCGGGCGAGACCATGCGGGCCTCCAGAGACGGCGCGACGGGCACAAGGCCCCTAATCGCCGACCAGACTTCCCGGCACACCGGCGGTGAACATACTCGCGCCGCGTCACGTCGGACAAGGCATAGGACCAAACGGCTCCGCAAGCCCTCCCCCGCTCCGTACCCAGTCACCGGCCTCACCGACCGCAACCAGGACAGCGCCGGATGCGGGGTCCCCCGGCAAGTGGTGCGAGGCGCCCAACAGCAGTGCTGGCAAGCCACAACAGATCCGTGCGGACCGCCCACCAGCCGATGACGGACCAGGTGACAATCCGTCGGCGCGGCTTCAGTGTCATCGGACGCCGCTCTCTTGACGGTGCCGAAAGGTGACGCTGGAGACAGCCGGTGGCCGCGACGATCGGCGCGTTGCGCAGCCGACGGTCACCGCGTGGACAGCCGGCCCGCCGCCGGCCGAAGGAGGCGCACGCCCGGGCCAGCCAGCTCGGCGAGGCGCTCCGTACGGTGCACCCGACGGTGGATGGCGGGCAGCGGCTGCGGAAGCTGTCGTATGAAGTAGTCATCACCTTCCTTCGGGTCGTCGAGGAGGTCCACGAGGCCTACGGCCGCGGGGCCGGACGTCGAGCAGCCATCCGGCAGCGAAGCCCGCACTGTCCCGGGCACGCTACTGGGCTCGCTCCTCGATGAGCCCGCAGAAGCTCGCCACCCGGTACCGCTGGCCGGTGGCTGAGCCGGGCCCCCGGGTGCCTGCGACCTTGGCGATGAGCTGCCGGGGCTGGAGCTGCCGGCAGGTGACCTGGACCCGTAGGGGGCCAGGCTCTCCACGCTCCGGTGCAGGCCCAGGAGGCGCAGCAGGCACATCGGGTGCGGGGCGGAGGCGTCTTCGCACTGAGCACTGCCTGCCGGCAGACGCTCTACTACGACGACCCAGCAGCCAGATTCCCCCAGAGCAGGTCAAGCCGGCTTTGTTCTCCCACTGCTACGGAGTTCCCGGTTCCGGCGTCGCCATGATCACTCCCGGACGCTGAGAATCCACGTGGACACCAGGCGGGTTCGTTGGCAACATCCGCACGTCTGTTCCCAACTTTCCCTGATTTCTAGGAGTTGACAGCGTGCAGAGACCAAACGGGGTCGGCGGCCGGTCTAGCGGGCCGGTTCGTAAAGCCCTGCGTAGCGGGGGTGTGGCTGTTCCCCTCGCGCTGATCCTGCTGGCCCAGGCGGGCAGCGCGGCAGTTGCAGTTCCCACCGTTGGCACTGCGGATTTACGCTCGGCCGGGCACGGCGGTGCGGTTCGTAGCGTCCAGGACCGTGCGCAGACCGCTGCTCGTCTCACTGCGCAGGCACAGGGGCGCCGGATTGAGGTCGTGGAGGCGCGCACGGAGACCACGTCCCTGTGGGCGAATCCCGACGGGACGATGTCGGTGGAGTCCTTCGCCGGCCCGGTCCGCTTCCGCGAGAACGGCACCTGGGTGCCGGTGGATGTGTCTCTCGTGAAGGACGCCGATGGTTCGGTGCGCTCGAAGGCGCACCCCCATGGTCTGAAGCTGGCGGGGCGCACCGGTCAGGCGGGCGGTGACCTGGTCACGCTCGGCAGTGGTGAGCAGGCAGTCGCTCTGGGCTGGAAGGGCTCTTTGCCGGATCCGGTTCTGGAGGGCGCGAAGGCCACATATCCCAACGTGAGCGCTGGCACCGACCTCGTGGTCGAGGCGACCCGGACCGGGTTTGAGCAGTACCTCGTGGTCAAGGACCGTTCGGCGGCCGGGCAGGCCGCTTCGTTCACGCTGCCGGTGCGGGCCAAGGGCCTCAAGGCCGGCCAGGGCGCGGATGAGACCGTCGCCTTCACCGATGCCAAGACGGGGGAGACGGTCGGCCGACTGCCGACCCCGTTCATGTGGGACGCCTCCCGCGACAAGTCCGGCCGTGAGGGCACCAAGCGTGGCCCCATCGACATCGACGTCGTACCTCGCGGTGAGGAGTTCGACCTCAAGGTCACCGCGGACAAGAGCTTCCTGACGGCAGCGGATACCCAGTTCCCGGTCACCATCGACCCCGCGGTGTACTTCGGCACCAACTTCGACACCTTCGTCCGCAACGGCGACACCGCCGACTTCTCCGGCGGCATCGGGCTCAGCGTCGGCCGGGAGTGGCAGCGCACCGAGGCACGCTCCTTCATCAACTTCCCCCGGCATTCCTCGGTGACCGGGCAGGACATTCTCAACGCCGAGCTGAATCTGTTCGCGACGTGGTCGGACTCCTGTGAACCCCGCTCGTGGGAGATCTGGGACACCGGTACCGCCTCGGCGGCGACCCGCTGGAGCACCCAGCCGGCCTGGCGCTCCAAGGTGACCGCCTCCACCCAGACGCACGGGCACGGAGACTGCGGGCCGCGCTGGCTGTCAGAGGACATCACCCCGCTGGTCAAGCAGTGGTCCCAGACCAGCCGGACGGTGGACACCATCGGGCTGCGGGCCACCGACGAAGCCGACTACAAGTCTTACAAGATCTTTGCTTCCGCCGACGCGCCGGCGAACGCGCCCTCGATCCTGGTGACGTACGAGGCTCCGGCCGACCCGGTCAAGGACCACGTCGTCTACTGGAACGACGTCCTGCAGGAGACCTACCGCCAGGTCGGAGGCGCGCCGGGCCCGCTGGCCCGCGCGGGCGCCATGATGCACGGCGCTGTCTACGACGCGGCCAACTCCGCGCGCTGCGCCGAGGGCGCCAACAAGTGCCTGGGCGACCCGTACCTGGTCAAGGCGACCGCCGCCAACGGCGCTGTGCCGGATGTGAACAGTGCCATCGACCACGCCGCGTTCGAGGTTTTGAAGTCGCTCTACCCGCAGTACAACTTCGACGACGAGATCGCCGCCGCACGCTCCACCATTCCGGCCGCCGTCACCGCCGAGCAGCGCGCGGCGGGTACCGATGTCGGTCAGAAGGCCGCCGCCGCGATGGTCGCGAACCGGCAGAACGACGGCTCGGCCCCCGCCGCCCCGTACACGGGCAGCACCGTTGCCGGGTACTGGCGTCCGACCGGAACCGGGAACGGCGCCACTCCGGAATGGGGCAAGGTCAAGCCCTTCGGCATGGCCTCCGGCTCGCAGTTCCGCCCCTCCGGCCCGGCCGGCCACACCGTCATGGACACGCTGCTCAAGAGCCAGCCCTACACGGACCAGTTCAATGACGTAAAGAGCCTGGGCGGAGCGACCTCCACCACCCGTACGGCCGACCAGACCAAGGCCGCGCTGTTCTGGGCCAACGACCTGGACCTGACCTACAAGCCGCCGGGCCAGCTCTTCGAGCACACCCAGATCCTCTCCCGCCAGAACGGTCTGTCCGTCGCGGGCAACGCCAAGCTGTTCGCCCTCACCGCGTTCGCCATGGCGGACGCCGCGGTCACCGCCTGGGACGCGAAGTACCAGACCGAGATCGACCTGTGGCGACCTGAAAGCGCCATCCGCGTGGACGGCGACGGCAACCCGAACACGGCCGGCGACGCGAACTGGCAGCCGCTCTCCCAGGACCGCAACGGCAACCACTTCAGCCCTGCCTTCCCTGCCTACATCTCCGGCCACGCCACCTTCGGCGGCGCCTGGGCCAAGGCCATGCAGGACTGGTTCGGCACCGACCAGATGACGTGGACCGCCACCACCGAAGACCCCAATGCCCTGGGTGTGACCCGCACGTTCACCACCTTCTCGGCCGCGGCCACCGAGAACGCCGTCGGCCGCGTCTGGCTCGGTGTGCATTACCGGTGGGACGGCACCGACGGCGTCAGCGCCGGCAGTAAGGCCGCCGGATACGTGTCGGCCAACAAGCTCAGGGCCAACACCGCCGCCAGCTGGGTCAAGTACGAGGACCTCAGCAACCGCGCCGGCTGCGATGCACAGGGCAAGCGCTTGCTCGCCGAACACCGCTGGACGGCCTACCAGTGCACCCAGATCCAGGCCCCCAGCCCCGACCACACGCTCTACGTCAAGTAGCCCGCCCGTGACAAGGAGAGACACCATCATGCGTGTGAGGAACACAGCCCGGACACGTGCCGGGCGGGTCGGCCTGGCCGTCGTCGCGGCCCTCGCGATCGGCGCCGCCGCGGCCCCCCTGTCCAGCGCCCTCTCCGGACCGGACACCCAGTCCGGGGCCACCCGCAACGACGGCCCCAACGACCGGCTGCTGCATACCCCCGAAGCACCGCGGATTTCGGACGGCCCCTACGCCGGATTCCAGGTCTGCGGCGGCAACACCAAGCCGGTCGTCACCAGCAACTCGCCGACGCTCGCCGCCACCCTGGAGTCGGTGGCCCCGCCCGGCACCATCGAGAACGGCACCGAGACCGGACCGCGCCGCAAGGTCGTGTTCGAAGTCGACACCACCGACGGCAAGCAGGCCGTCCGCAAGCAGCTGACCAGTGACAACAGCCACGACGCGGGCTTCCAGCTCCCCGAGGGCAAGCTCACCGACGGCGAGTACCGCTGGCGGATGAAGGTCAAGGACGGCTCCGCCGTCTCCGAGTGGACCGCCTGGTGCGACTTCACCGTCAAGCGAGCCTGACCAGGCATCGTATGAACTGCACCTGGTGAAATCCGCCGCCCCGTGCGGCCAGCGGCCCGCCGACCACACGTCGGCGGGCCACTGCCGTTCCCACTCTGTCAGGCCTTGGCGAGGGCCGCGGCGCCGAAGGAGACGTTGAAGCGGTCGCACCAGATGCTCACGCTCGTGTACTGGGAGAGGTCCACATCGGCGGGGAGAACGTAATTCTGGTCGCCCTTGTTGCCCTTGAGCTTGCCCAGACTGACGTACCTGCCGTCATCGAACACCTCCCAGCCCGCCTTGCCCTCCTTCACCGGAGCATCGGTCAGCCACACGTGCAGGTCGGGACCGTTGCTGGTGTCCAGGTTCTCCAACCGCAGCGTGTGCGAACCATCCGCCAAGCGGACAATCTTCACCGTGCCCGTCGTGGTGTGCTCATGACTGATCAACTGCCCCGTAGAGACAGTCCTCGGCTCCACCGGCGCCAACGGCGACGCCGAACTCGTACCGGGCGGGCTCGGCACGGCCGACGCGGTCGCCGCTGTAGAGGGCAGGGCCTCCCGCACCGTCTCGTCCTGCCACAACTTCCAAGGCTGAAACAAGTACATGCCCACACCGATCACAGCAACCGCAACCAACGCGACACCGAGAACAACCGGCCTGCTCGATATCCACCCACGCGCCATAAAATGCCTCCGCAGCATCAGACTCCCGCCGACATTAGACGGCATCCTCGACCGGCGTGAGCCTCGACCAGACTCCGGACAGCCCCTGGGCTAGCTAGGTAGATGGCCAGGAGCGCCCAGCCTTGGGCCCGCACCGGCGCGAGTCGGGCCCGCAGACGGGCCGGTGCCCGGCCCGCAGCCATCACCAGCCCAGCGGGCAGCAGGGTGATAGAGAAGATCGTCAATCCGATCCACTGGCCAGACCATCGGCGTCGTTTCATGTCAGGTGCTAGCGGCGGGCGGATGCGGCCATGACGAGGCCGGTGACGAGCAGGGCCAGCCCGATGACGAACACGGGAAATCCAGGGCCCGGCAGGAAGTACATCGCCACCCCGGCCAAGGCCACAGGTGCACCGACGGCGACCATCACCCAGGCGACCTGTCGCTCAGACACAGGCTGCTCCTTGTTCTTCACTACGGGGGATGCGGCGGCGGGGGTTTCGCGGCCAGTGAGGAATGCGGTGAGCGCCCCGATGAGCAGCGCCCAGGCCGCCGCCGCCCAGCCGAAGCTCGCGCCGCCGATCAGGACCGTGGCGGCGGCGACCGTCGCACCGGCCGCCATGGCCTTGGGGTTGGTGGCGAACGCCCACTGGCGCCGGGCGCTGCCCGGGTGCTTCAGCTCCGTGAGCGCGGTCCGGACGACCAGGGCCGCGATGATGATCATGGGGGCCAGCAGAGAAGTATCGCCGTCGGTCATCAGATGCGCTTCCCGACCGCACGGGCTACGCCGCTCTCGGTGTCCGGCGTGGAGTCGATGACGGCCGTACCGAGGGGGATCGGGCCGCTGACGGTCTCGGGGTGCAACGGCCGGCTGATCGCCTGCCGCTCGGGATGCGGCAGCAGGCCGAGGAAGGGGGGACGCGAGTGGGTGCCGGCCATGGCAATGGACCTCCGGGCGTGTCAGCGACGAGAGGGCACACTGCCCCCAGGACGCCGACCAGACTTCCCGGCACACCGCGCGCCAGTTCTTGACGCGTTCTTTACACCGTATCCACCAGACGGGCCGCTGTCTGCCCCCAGCCTTGCGCATGATCACATCGGTGTCAGGTCGTGATCATCCTTGACGGGAGGTGCACCACCAGGCGGCGACGGCCGCCAGGAGCAGGGCTGCGGCGGCAATCAGCTCCGGCCGCCCTCCCGGAATGGTGTACAGGGCGGTACCGGCGATCGTGAGGATCGCGCCCATCACGAGCAGGGGCGAGGCCGGACAGCGAGCTGGGCGGCGGGTCACCGCGGTCAGGACCGGCCGGTGCTGCCTGGCCCAGGCGGGTGCGGAGGGTGGCGGCAAAGTCCTGGGCGCGGGCCAACTGGATGCGGAGTTTGTCGACCTGTTCGGTGGCGGCCTGCTCGTACTCGCGCACGCGCTTCAGCAGGGCCTCGCGTTCGCCGGTGTCGAGGCCTGGCTCGTTGTCGAGGCGGTCGGTGGCATCCAGGAGCTCGCGCATCTGGTCGAGGGTGAAGCCGAGCGGCTTCATGCGGCGGATGACTATGAGGCGGGCGACGTCGGTCTCGGTGTATAGGCGGAAGCCGCCCTGGGAGCGGGCTGAGGGGGTGACGAGGCCGGTCTCCTCGTAGTGCCGGATGGTGCGTAGGGACAGCTCGGTCCGCGCGGCGACTTCACCGATCTGCATGTGTTTGTCATCCACGCCCGCGGTCCTGGCCCTTCTCGTCGTGGTGAGCTCGGCCCCCTGGTGACCGCTTACGTCTTCATTCTGGCTTTCGCCGGCCCGCTCCTTACCCGCCTCGCCGGCACCATCCCTCTCGGCAAGCCCCAGCCACCCGGTGCGAAAGACCGCACAGCGTGACCGCAGTCCCGCTTCCATCCCGGGTCGCGGAGCAGGAGGCGTGGCCGATGCTCATGGGCGGCCGACGGTGCCGGAGTCGTCCATCGCGTCCATCGCTTGCGGCTGGGCCGGAATCAGGCCCGGCTTCAGCACCTCAGGCATCTGATTCTTGCGGCCGCGGCCGGTGAGGTAGGTCGCGATCGGTTCGGTGTAGCGGGCGGTCACCGGGCCGACGATGACCAGGACCAGAACGTAGGCGGTGGCCAGGGGCCCGAGGGAGGGCTCGATGCCGGCGGTGACGGCGAGCCCGGCGATGACGATGGAGAACTCGCCCCGCGCCACCAGGGTCCCGCCGGCGCGCCACCGGCCCTTGACGGAGATCCCGGCGCGGCGTGCGGCCCAGTAGCCGGTGGCGATCTTCGTACCCGCCGTGACGACGGCCAGGGCGAGCGCGGGCAGGATGACCGGGGGGATGCTGGCGGGGTCGGTGTGCAGGCCGAAGAAGACGAAGAAAACGGCCGCGAACAGGTCCCGCAAGGGGCTCAGCAGACTGTGGGCTCCCTCCGCGACCTCCCCGGAGAGGGCGATGCCGACGAGGAACGCACCGACTGCGGCGGAGACCTGGAGCTGCTGGGCGATGCCTGCGACCAGGAGGGTGAGGCCGAGGACGACCAGGAGGAGCTTTTCGGGGTCGTCGCTGGAGACGAAGCGGGAGATGACCCTTCCGAAGCGGACGGCCAGGAAGAGGACGAGTCCGGCCACGCCGAGGGCGATGGCGAGGGTGGCGCTGCCGGCGGCCAGGCTCACTCCCGCGAGCAGGGCGGTGACGATCGGTAGGTAGACGGCCATCGCGAGGTCTTCGAGGACCAGGATGCTGAGGATGACGGGCGTCTCGCGGTTGCCGAGGCGCCCGAGGTCGCCCATGACCTTGGCGATGACGCCGGAGGAGGAGATCCAGGTGACGCCGGCCAGGACGACCGCGGCGACCGGGCCCCACCCGAGCAGGAAGGCCATGCCGGCGCCGGGCAGGGCGTTGAGGGCGAAGTCGACGAGACCGGCGGGGTACTGGGTCTTGAGGTTGGAGACCAGGTCGCTTGCCGTGTACTCCAGCCCGAGCATGAGCAGGAGCAGGATGACGCCGATCTCGGCCCCGATGGCGACGAACTCCTCGCTCGTGCCCAGCGGCAGGAGTCCGCCCTTGCCGAAGGCGAGGCCCGCCAGGAGGTAGAGGGGTATCGGGGAGAACTGGAACCGTCCGGCGAACCGGCCCAGCAGCCCCAGGGCGAGGATGATCGCGCCGAACTCGATCAGGAAGACAGCGGAGGAGTGCATACGCTCACTCCCGGCCGAGGATCGCGGCGGCGGCGTCGACGCCCTCGCGGGTGCCGATCACGATGAGGGTGTCCCCGCCGGCCAACCGGAACTCAGGCCCAGGGGAAGGTATCGCCCCGGCCCGGCGCAGCACCGCCACGATGGACACGCCAGTCTCCGTACGCATGCGGGTGTCACCCAGTACCCGCCCGTTCCAGTGGGAGATGGAGGACAGCTCGATCCGCTCCGCCACCAACCCCAGGTCGGTCGTGGAGAGCAGGTTCGGGCTGTGGTGCGAGGGCATCAACGCGTCGATCAGCGCCTCCGTCTCGCCGCCGGTCAGCTTCACCGACAGCGCGCACTCGTCCGGGTCGTCCCGCCGGTAGGCGTTCAGCGTTCGGGCACCGTCCCGGTGGGCGATCACCGACAGGCGGCGATGCTCACGAGTGGTGAGGTCGTAACGGACCCCTATGCCCGGCAGCGGAGTACGGCTCACGCGGGGAACAGGCACGGAAAACCCCCAGGTTTCTGCTGTTGTCGGCGGAAGATGGAGGTGGACAGTGCACCTCAAGTCGTCACCCTATCCCTGCGCTGGCCAGCCGAATCGGTGAAGAATTCGCCTGTGGAAGGTGCCGCGGCTCCGATTGAGGAGGCGGTGCGGCGGGACGGTTTGACGGCGAATCATGCCGCGCCGTCGTTCGGCTGATTTCTGGCCTGTGCCCGTTCCTCCCCGGCTCAGGCATCATGGCGGAGGCCTCCAAGGGCGGAGGCCGGGGCGAGGGAGGAATCGCGTGGTGCAGTGGAGGCGTCTGAGTTCTGGTGCCCGCCCTGTGCCCCACCCCGTCGCAACCCCCTCGGTGTGGGCAGCCTCTGGTGTCGTGGCCCTCGTCGTGGTCACCGTCCTGAACTACCTGAACGGCCAGGGCGACCCCACGATCGACCTTCTCCTCCTGTCCGTGCTGTGTGCCGTACTGAGCACCGGAGCCCGGCTCATCGCTGCACCGGGCACGGCCCTGGTCTGTTGGCTCGCCCTCAACGGCTTTGCCACACCGCCCATGGGCGAACTGACCTGGTCTGCCGGCTACGACCTGGGCCGCCTGGGATGCCTCCTGGCGGCGGCGAGCATCGGAACCGCCATCTCCCGCCTCGCCAACGCCCGCGCCGCTTACCGCCGCCTGACTCTCCACAACCCCACGGGTTCCTGATCACTTCGGTTACCGCAGGTGACCTGTCCTGATCCTGCCCGGTGCGCACCCGCGAGCGCATTGCCGGAGACCGGCAGTCTTTATGCCTTCTTAAAGCCGAGGCAGGCCTGAAGGGCGGTGTTATCCAGGCGTCAAGGAGGTGTCAGGGACGGAGCCGTGACCAGGTGGCGTGGCAGACCGAGCATCACTGGAGCGGTGCCATGAGGTCGCGGGCGAAGTCGCCGACGGGGCGTGGGTCGTGCCCGGTCAGCTGGCGCACGGCGTCGGCATTGGTGCCTTCCCTGAGGAGCTGGAAGATGCCCCCTCGGCCAGCCACGGCGGCAGGCCCACCCCGAGCATGCTGGCCAGGGCTGCCTCGTCGGGTACGGCGACGTACTCCACCGTCCGTCCGAGGGCGCGGATTCTCCTGGTCCTGGCCATCAAGGGTTGCATCGCCCGGGGTCGCCCCGCAGGCGCCTTCCGTTTGTTGCTCGCCGCCAAGCGGCGGCCAGCGCAGGGAATCTCCCGGGCACACCTGAGCAGCCACGGTGGGCCCTTCAGTGGTCAGACGATGACTGGATGAGAAGGAGGGCGATGTCGTCACTGTCGTGACTCCGAACGTGGCCCCGGAGGGGCCTACGCGTACGGCGCGGTCGTTCTGGCAGCTGGCGGTGGATTCGTCTCACAAGGGTGTTTTGGCCTGGGGCAGCGGCTTCTGTCGCTTGCTGAAGTGCGGGTCGCCGCTCGCGGTGCCGCGCAGTTCGCCATCGATACGTCGTCCTAGGCGACCGATTTCGTCAGCTGGTATCTCCGGCGGGACTACGCGTCGGTGGGTCTGTGGCGGTGGGATACGACCTACGGAGCGGGATCGCGGTCCGCACCCCGCTCGGGTAGCGGTCCGTCAGCCGGTGAAGGGTTCCAGCGCGAAGCGGCCGATCGCCACGAAGGCGGTCATAGCGAGGTAGGCCCCGTCTCCCAGTGCGGCTTTGGGCTCGCCGCGGCGGATCCGTAGGATCGTGGCGCCAGTCATGATCAGCGCCAGTCCGGTGGCCGCCAGCGGTACGAGTATCGGCGCTATGCCGAGCAGGGCGGGCAGGACCAGACCCACGGCGCCGAAGATCTCGAGTGCTCCGATGGCCTTGAGGGTGCCGGGCTTGAAGTCGTGGACCCAGCGCGCGGCGGCGGCCATCGCGGCCATCTTCTCCTGTGGGACGAACAGCTTCCCGAGGCCGGAGAACAGGAAGACAGCGGTCAGCAGGCCGGTGGTGATCCACAGTGCGGTGTTCATGAGTCCTGTCCTTGGCGAAATATCTGGGGGGCGGACCCGGGTCGTCCCGGGTCCGCCTGCGAGCTGAAAGCCTGCGAGCCTGAGGGGGAGTGTCCGTGTCAGCCGAACTGACCGGGCTGGTACTCGCCGCCGGGCATCCGGGTGATCACGTTCAGCCGGTTGAAGGCGTTGATCACGCAGATCAGGACCACCAGGGCCATCAACTGGTCCTCGTCGTAGTGCTTCGCCGCGTTCGCCCACGCCTCATCGGTGACGCCGTTGGAGTCGGCGAGACGGGTGCCCTGTTCGGTGAGTTCCAGCGCCGCCCGCTCCGCCTCGGTGTAGACGGTCGTCTCCCGCCACGCCCCGACCAGGTTGATCCGCACCGCGCTCTCGCCGGCGGCCGCGGCGTCCTTGGTGTGCATGTCGAGGCAGCCGCCGCAGCCGTTGATCTGGCTGGCGCGGATCTTCACCAGCTCCTGCACCGCCTTCGGCAGGGCCGAGTCGGTGATGGCCTTGTTCGACGAGATGATGTACTTGGCCCACTTCGACCCGACCTCGTTGCGCATGGGGTTGATACGGGTTTCCATCGCGGTCTCCTTCGTCTTCGGCTGCTTTCACCACTACGACGAAGCGCCCCGCCAAGACGTAACAACCCCATGCGCCAGGCGTCCCGACAGGCGCTATTCGGGCCGTGCGGGCAGACCCATGGTGTCGAGGCGCTTGCGGTCGCTCACGGTCAGGAGCTCGACGATCCGGCCCTCCACCACGGTGCACGCCACCACTCCGAGCACCTTGCCGTTCGCACCCCAGGCCACGAACCCGGGCAGGCCGTTGACCAGGACCGGGAGCACGGAGGTCATCGACCGGGCGCCGCGCAGGACCGGTTCGGCCACCTCGGCCGCCCCGACCGTGGTCAGCACGCCGTGCGGGTGCTGCGTGCGCCAGGTCACCTTCGGATCGAGCAGCCGTACGAGCCCTTCGAAGTCCCCGTTCCGCGCCGCCGAAAGGAACGCGTCGACCACCGCGCGCTGCCGCCGCTGCTCCTCCTCCGGCGCCGGGGTGCCCCGTACCTTCCGGCGGGCCCGGCTGGCGAGCATCTTGGTCGCGTCGGCGGACCGGCCGATGATCTCGCCGATCTCGGCGAAGGGCACCGCGAACATGTCGTGCAGTACGAACGCCAGCCGCTCGGTGGGCGTCAGGGTGACGAGCACCACCAGCAGGGCTGTCCCGACTGATTCGGCGAGCACCACATCGTCCTCGGGCGCCGCTCCGCCGTCCACGCTCACCACGAGCTCCGGCAGCCGGTCCTCGTACGACAGTTCGGGCCGTGTCCTGCGCGAGCGCAGCACGTCGATGCAGACCCGGCCGACCACGGTGGTCAGCCAGCCGGCCAGGTTGTCTATAGCGCCCGCGTCCTGTCGCGCCAGCCGGATCCACGCCTCCTGCACCGCGTCCTCGGCGTCCACCCGCGACCCGAGCATCCGGTGGGCGACCGCCACCAGGCGCTCACGCTGCTCTTCGAAGGCCCCCGCCAGTGCTTCGTGCGGACCTGATCCGGTCATGTCGTTACCTTCCTCTCGCGAATTCCGTCACGGTCATGACGGGCCCGACGATGCCGGGGTAACCGCCCGGCCTGCCTGCCGGTGGACACAGCGGCGGCGCCCGGTGATCAACGGTGGTGCCGCTGCCCCAACCCACCTCCCGAGGCGCCCGTGATGTGCGTCGTCAACGCGGCCACCGGCAGGGCAGCATCGTGCGCGTTGGCTACGGTTGGCAGACCGGCCATGGTTAGGTTTCTGGTCTCAGGATCTGCCGCCGACATGACCGTCGTTTATGCTGGCCCGCCCAGCTTTGGGGCGCACGCGGTTGTACGCCCTGGTAGGCGGCCGGCTCCAGGAAGACGGCCCGCTGTGATACTCCAGCCGCACTTCGTGATCACGAGTTGAGCCGTCGCTGGTAGTGGCTGGCCCATGGGCATGGGGCAAGGCCTATTGCCCGCCGAGTCGGAGCGCAACAGTCACGTACAGGCTGCCGGACACCGTCAGAAGCAGAAAGGCGAGAGCCGTGTGGACGAGGATGCCTCGCCCCGGGGCAAGGCCCAGGTGTGTCCGGGCGGCACGGCTCACCCGTGGCACGGAGACACCCGGTGCGGCGTTCGTGTACGCCTTCTCGATCGCTCGGCGCAGCTTCCTACGGCTTGTCTCGGTCGTGATCCCCAGGCGCGTCCCATGGGTGTCGCGCACCACCAGGGTGCGGTAGGCGCCGCCGTACGAAAAGGTCGTCAGGAGCCGTACTGTGCTGATCCGATTCAGGTCGACGGACCGTTCGCCGGTCAGGGTGCGTGCGGTCAGACGCGACGACGAGCGTCGGAACGGAGCCCGCTCTTCACACAGGGCGGGGAGGAGCGCGAAGCCAGCGATCACGGACAGCAGGCCGAGCACGATCGGTGCACCTTCTGGGACTGCTCCCATGCGGGCCAGTCCGTAGCTGCCGAAGGGAAGCAGTAGGAGCGTTACTGCTAGGCCCGATCCAATGCGTGCACGGGCGATGCTGCGGGCCGTCGTTGCTTCCACTGAACACTCCGGTCTATGTCGGCGGCAGGCACCATCGTGGATGCGCGGCAGCTCTTGCCGCATTTCCGGTGTCTATCCCGGGCGGCGGACCGCAGCAAGGACACCGGGCCGGCCGGTGATGAAGAACGGCATCTGTACGTCCAGGGTGGCGGCGAGCCGGGGGACGAGGTCGGGGCTCGGCTTGGCCACGTCGGTCTCGTATGGACCCACCGCGGCCGCGTCGCCGAGACGCTCGGTCGCGTCCTTTCTTGGTCGTCCCCGCCAGGCGTCTCGAGTCGGAGCGGCGGGCAGGGGTGCGGCTCAGCCGTAATGGCGGGCGGCGCACCAGAGGCCGGCCCCGCCTGCCAGAAGGAAGGTGCAGACGGCCAACACCAAGGCGTTCTCGGCTCCGAGCAGGTAGAGAGCGGCGCCGCCGGTCGTGAGGACGCCCGCGAAGGCGAACAGCGGCGTTGCCGGCCCTGCGTCGCGGCACAGGCTCACTGCAGCCCTCCGGGCGAGTCTCGGCGAACTGAAGAAGGCGGCATCAGTGACTCCTGGCGGACGGGCGAGCGGCCCCAGGGTCCCATGACACGTGGGCCTGCAGGAAGAGACCCCTCCGGGTCAGTCTTCCGTACTGCCCGAGCCATCGCCCTCCGGTTGCGGTCATGAGCAGGCACGAGTGGTCACGGAGACCTGGACACACCCACCAGGATGGTTCCGGTGAGCAAGAGCCCAGCGCCCACTGCCATGAGCGACAGAAGTACGTCCCCCGTAGGTGAGAAGGCGAACACACCGAAAAAAGCACAGGCCGCCGCTCCCCGTCAGCATCTGACCGAGACCATGAGGCACGGGACGTACGCCCCGCGCCCGTTCCCATGGGTGGATCCACCCGGTGAGAAGCTCGACCACACCGCTTATCGCTACGGCCAGAGCAAACGTGGTGAGCGCCCCCAGCCAGACGTACTGCATCTCTCCTCCTCGGAGACCGTCGTTGACAACGCGTTGACGGGACAGGCGTATCCGTCATGCGCCCGTCACCGGGCTGCTCCGGCGTCCCAGGAGTTCCGCGAGACCGCGTCGGGTGGCCGCGATCACCACTCGGTCCTGAGCTTTGAAGACGTAGCCGGGGTGGAGGTTCCAGACGAGGCCCGGGAAGGGGTCCCGCTCACCGTCCGGCGTCGACGCCAGGTCCGGGCGCCGCTCCTCGGGTGCCGCGGTGTCGAGCGCGATGACGCGCCAGGCCCCGGGACGGAAGGATTCCGCGACGGTTCTGCCTTCGAGCTCGAGGTGACCCCTCACCTCTACCGCGGCGAACAGCAGGACGCGGCGCTCCACGGGTATGGCCCCAAGGATCTGCCGGCCCATCATCGCTCCGGCGAAGGCGGGCGCCGCGAGGTGGGTGACGCTGCGGCTGCGGGTGAGGGCCTCGGGGTGCGCGGTGCGAAGAGTGCGGTAGACGGCGGTCGCGAAGTCGTCGTCGTACAGGCGCAGAGCCACGCGTACGTCGGACCGCACGGTCCGGGCGTAGAGCACGGCTTCGAGGTTGGTGGTGTCGGAGCTGGTCAGGGCGAGCAGAGCCCCGGCCTTGTGGATACGGGCGCTCTCCAGGACCCCTTCCTCGGTGACGTCGCCCAGGACGACCGGTACGCGCAGGGCTCGGGCGAGTGCGACTCCGCGTGCGTCCGGGGCCGTCTCCACGCACACCACCGGTATGTGCAGTTCGCGCAGCCTGGCCAGGACCCGCGTTCCGATCTTGCCCAGCCCGAGGAGGACCACGTGCCCGGTCAGGCCCCGGGGCGGACGCCGGAGCGCACCCGCGCTGCGGAAGGAGCCCAGTGCCTCCAGGGCTGCGGCCACCAGGACCGGCAGGATCAGCATCCCGGTCAGTCCGGCGAGGAGTTGGAGGATCTGCCTTGCGGTCTGGTCGTCGACGGCGGGATCGTTGATCGCGAAGATGTCCAGCAGGACCAAGTAGGCGGCGTGCAGGAGATGGTCCTCGGTGACCCACCACGCCGCGACGGTCAGGACGCCGACGGCGGCCACGAGTCCGGCCAGCGACCAGCGCAGCCGCTTGGAGAAGATCGATCCCATGGGAGGCGCCGTCGTGCCCAGGCGGCGTGTGGCCGGCACGGGTCCTTCGTGGGTGACGGTCTCCAGCGCGATGATGCCGCGGCCGGTCGCCGCGGCCACCGCGGCGTCGTCCGGGAGCAGTTGGGGCCCTTCGCTCCCGCTTGCTTCCGAGCCTTCGCTGCCGGCGGGGTTGCTCGCGGTGGAGGACAGCAACGCCAGGGTGCACAGGCCGGGATCAGCGACCTCTCCCGGGCCGGGAGGTGTGCGTTCCACGGCGCGCAGCAGTAGCCCGTCGGCCTGCACCACCTTGCTGGTCCCCGCGACGGCGGTTGCGGCCAGAGCGGGTGCGGCCGTGTCGGCGTCCGATAGCACCGTGGTCGACGAGTCCAGTTCCCGCAGGTCGATACCGGGTTCCGCGATGATCGCCGCCTGGTCCAGCAGCTGTTCCAGGTGCTGGCCCAGCTTGCGGTTGTACAGCCGGATCACCAGCCGCAGCCTGGGGTTGAGGCGACGGGCCACCAGCGCGGCGCGCACGTTGGTCTCGTCGTCCCCGTAGACGAGTGCGAGGGCTGCGGCGCTCACCACGCCGGCCGCAGTCAGCACTTCTTCGTCCGGTTCGGTCGCCCCGAAGAACCGTACGCCCGGCGGGGCCGGGGGGTTGCCCGGGAACGGGACGGGTCGGCTGCGGGCTGCCGGAACCCAGCCGAGGAAGCGCCGGGCGAACTCGCGCTCCTCACCGTTGCCGGGGCCGGTCTGGGGGCACTGCTCGGCGGGGCCACGAGGGTCACGTGCTCGCGGTAGACGCCCTCGAGCTCCGCAGCCAGCCGGTGGGCCAGCCCGTCGTTGCCGCAGACCACCATCCGCTGTGCGGGCTCCGGTTGTTGGCCGTGAGGAGGGATGGACACGGCCCTGGGGTGTCTGGGATGTACTGCCGCGGTCATACCTGGCCCCCCGTGGTCATGGCTGCCTCGGCTGATGGTCACAGGCGCATCTGCACGTGGCGACCGGCGGTGAGCCGGCCCTTCGAAGCGTGATCCTGCCCGCCTTCGTCGCAGTGTGCATTTCCGGGTTCCGGCAGTCTTTACGTGCTCTTGATGCCGGTCGCGGTGGAACGGAACCGGCATGGCACCCTTGGGCGGAGTCAAGAACACGTCAAGACTCATGGGGGAGCGAACGGTGGAGCGGACGGCTGCGGAGGAGTATCTGGCGGGATACAGAAAGATCCTTCTGGACACCTGTGCCAGCGGCCGTCGGCTCACCCGGGACGAGATCGAATCGCGGCGGTTCGAGGGCGTGCGGGCAGCCGAAGCCGGCCTTGCGCTGCGAGAACTCGTCCGCGCACACCTCGCCGAGGCGCGAGTGGTTCAGGGTGCGCTGCCGGCCAAGAGTCGCGATCAGTTGCTGGCCGCCGTCGAGCAGGCCGTCGACGCGTTCGCCGAAGGCTACGAGCGGGCGCAGAGGCTGGCGGTGCGACAAGAGGAAGCCGCTCGGCGTGAGTTCATCGACGACCTCCTGTACGGCGGCAGCGACTTGGGCCGTCTCGCCGAACGGGCTGAGAGGTTCGGGCTGCGGCTGTCACAGGCCCACGCGGTGGCGGTGGCCATCGGCCCGGAACCCTACGGTGACGGCTACCCGGTAGCGCGCGGCATCGAAACCGCCGTCCTGGCCCGGTTCGGCGACCAGAACACGCTCCTCACCACCAAGGACGGACGACTCATCTGCGTGGCGCCGGGAGACAAGCCGGATGTGCTGGCGTTCTTCGCCAAGCAGGCGTACGCCGCGACCGACGGTGGCCGGGTTGCCGTCGGCCGCGCCCACCCAGGACCCGGGGGCGTTGTCCACTCCTACCAAGAGGCGCTGAACGCGCTCGACCTGGCGGACCGCATGGGATTGGACGACCCGGTGCTGCATGCTGCCGACCTGCTGGTCTACCCGGTGCTGGCACGGGACCGGCAGGCCATGGCCGACCTGGTGGAGAGCACGCTCGGCCCGCTTCAGCAGGCCCGGGGTGGTGCTCAGCCCCTGATCGACACCCTCACCGCCTACTTCGACAGCGGCTGCGTAGCGGTGGAGGCGGCACGCAGGCTCTCGCTCAGCGTGCGAGCCCTGACGTACCGCCTGGAACGCATCCAGAGCCTGACACAGATCGACCCCGGTGAGCCCTCCCACCGCTACACCCTTCAGACCGCGGTCATCGGCGCCAGACTGTTGGGGTGGCCCGCGAAGGAATGACGGCGCGGCTCGCTAGACGGGTCGCACTCAGGGCAGCCAGCAGGCCGTATTGACGAAGCGCGCCCGGTCGTTGCCGAACTGTAGAGGCTAGAGAGCTGGTCACTCCCGAGCTGCGTTGTGACGGTTAGGCCGCCATGGCGGCGAGCCCAGACTCGGAACCACTACCCGGGTAGGGAAGGTCGAGGAGCCTGCCGACTCGCAGGACTCTGCCTGGCACCGGCAAACCTGGAGCGCGAAGACCGACAGCAACGCCCCTGCTCCCACGGCCGCACCGTCGATAGAGTGCCCAGGCCGCACCGCGATCGGGCGACCGCCGTTAGAGGCCTCTCGCTCACAGCACGAACATCCCTGTACCGCTTGCCCATCTCCCAGGAGCCCGAGCCATGAAATGGCAGTGGATCGGTCTTGCTGTCTTCACCCTCACCATGGTGCCGACAGGCCTGGCTATGGCCACAGACCGAGTGCCGGAGCGGCTGCGCGGCAGACTGGCGCCCGTGAGGCCGCGCGGCGGTGCCTTCTGCTGATCTATACAACCGCACCCGTCAACGCGCTGCCCCGCCTGGCCGGGGCTTCTCCAGACCTCACGCTCGCCTGCACAGCAGCCGGCGGGGCCTTCGCCGTCACCGGCTGCCTGATTCTGGGCTTCGCCACTTACACCCGTGAGCGCCGCCAGGCCGCGGCCACTCGCGAGTGGTCCTGAAGCCGTGTCGCGCACACCGCGTCGGACGGGCGCCAGGCGGCGTGAAGCCGTTTCGCTCGCCGGCTGGTGGGCCGTGCTCACCGGTGCTCTTTGGCTGCCGGGCCATGGGACAGGCCATCCGGTCGACTTCGTGTCGAGCACCGTGTCCGCCGCCCTCCTGGCTGCCATCGGTGAAACCGGAGACTGGGTTCGCCGATGCTGGACGGTGCAGCGAAATCGGCGGGAAGAAGCACCGCGCCTCTCCTGAGGCTGTACTGGCGGCATTTCCGCACGTCGCATACTGCCGGACCCCGGCATGCAGTTTCGCGGTCGTGACCGATTGGTATGGGGCATCCGCATGCGAGAGGTACCGATGAACGGAAGCCCGGTTGCCCTCGCCCTCGCAACGGGGACCTTGCTCCTGTTGCCCTTCGCGATTGCCCTGCTCGTCGGTTGGACGCCGCCAGGGCTTCGTGCGCGAGAGGTGAGGAGGCCGTATGCCCACGCGATTTTGTGTCTGTACCTCCAGGTTCCGCTGAACACGCTGCCGCGGATGGCCGACTCGCCGAGGGGCGTTGTCACGGCGTGTGCAGCACTAGGAATCGGCTGCGGCGTAATGGCGATCGCTTCTCTGGTACGGGCCGTCAGAGCTGGTCGCCGACTCGCGGCGGGCGCCGAACGGTGACTCCGACTTTTTGCCCCTCAAGCCCGGTACGGCTCCTCACCAGCGGCACCGAACGCCGCGTCGGCATGCTGCTTGCGGCCGTGGCGGGCGTACCGCTCCCGGGTGGTACTTCTCCGATCGGCCCGCTGTCGTGGCGAACGTGTTGGGGGCTGACGGCCCTCGTCGTTCAGCCGATCTCGGACGCGGAGGTTTTCGTCTCGCGCTGGTAGATGTCGGGGATGCCGTCGGCGTCGGCGTCGAGGTTCTCTTCCTCGTACAGGCGCTTGTAGAGGGTGTTGCGGCGGCGCAGGAGCACGGCTGCCAGGACGGCGGCGGTGAGAGAGGCGATGAGGATTGCCGCCTTCACGTGCTCGCCGACCTCCTGGCCGGGGAAGGCGAGTTCGCCGATGAGGAGGGCGACGGTGAAGCCGATGCCGGCCAGGACGGACAGTCCGAGGACGTCGGCCCAGGCGAGGTCGGGGTTGAGTTCGGCTTTGGTGAAGCGGGCGGCGAGGTAGGTGCCGAGGAAGATGCCGATGACCTTGCCGACGATGAGTCCGATGACGACGCCGAGCGGTTCAGGGCTGGTGAACACCTCCGCCAGGGCGGGACCGGAGATGCTGACGCCCGCCGCGAAGAGGGCGAAGAGCGGCACTGCTACACCGGCGGAGAAGGGGTGCAGCAAGTGCGAGACCCGGGAAGCGGGAGAGGCGCTCTCGCCCTTGTCGCGGGTGGTGCGCAGGATGAGGCCCATGGCAACGCCGGCGACGGTGGCGTGCACGCCACCGTTGTACATCAGCGCCCAGATCGCGATGCCCAGGGGCACGTACCACCACCAGCCGCGGATCCGGTAGCGCTGGAGGAAGTAGAAGACGACGAGTCCGGCGAAGGCTCCGCCGAGCGCCCAGAGGTTGAGGTCGGTGGTGAAGAAGACCGCGATGATGAAGATGGCGCCGAGGTCGTCGACGACGGCGAGGGTGAGGAGGAAGGCGCGCAGCGCGGCCGGCAGGTGCGTGGAGATGACGGCGAGGACGGCCAGCGCGAAGGCGATGTCCGTGGCCATCGGCACGGCCCAGCCGTCGAGGCTGCCGCCGCCCGCCCAGGCGGTCGCGGCGTAGAGCGCGGCGGGCACGGCCATCCCGCAGAACGCCGCGATCACCGGGAGGGCGGCCGTGGCGGGGGTACGCAGCTCGCCGACGACGAGTTCGCGTTTGAGTTCGATGCCGGCGACGAGGAAGAAGACGGCGAGGAGTCCGTCGGCGGTCCAGTGCCCGATCGAGAGGTCCAGGCCGAGGGCGGGTATGCCGAAGTGGAAGTCGCGTATCGCCTCGTAGGTGCCGCTGAAGGGGGTGTTGGCCCAGATCAGCGCGATCACGGCTGCGGCGAGGAGGACCAGCCCACCCACGGTCTCGGTCCGCAGGGCGGAGGCGATGGCCTGCCGCTCGGGCCACGGCGTGAGACCGAAGACGATACGCGGGCGCTGGTCACTCATAAGGGGGTGGCCTTCCGGGGATGTCGGCTGAAAATGGGCACACGGCCCCAAGGACGCCGACCAGACTTCCCGGCACACCGCGCGTCACCAGCAGCTCAGCTGCCCTTTGACGCGTTCTTTACACCCTATCCCGGGCCGCCGGATCCCACCAGAGGGCTTCTCACCTGCAAGAACGCATGCGAGCGGGCTCGTACACACCAAGGCGCGAGGTGGGTACGAGCCCGCTCGGGAGCCGGGCCGCGGGGGCGGTCAGACGGTGGTCTTCACCAGCTCCTGGTCGTCGTCCTCGTCTGCTTCGGTGTCCGTGTCGAGGCCGGCGTCGCGGCGGCGGACGAACTCGAGGAAGTTGTTCAGCTCCCGCTTGACCACGGGCGCGAGCAGGTACAGGCCGATGATGTTGATGACGGCGAGCATGAAGAGCACCGCGTCGGCCATGTCGATCAGGGTCTGCAGGGTGAGCAGCGAACCGGCGACCGCGAACAGCGTGTAGAAGACCTTGAAGGTCAGCTCGCTGGTCTTGCTGCGGCCGAAGAGGTGCGTCCACGCCTTCATGCAGTAGTAGCCCCAGGTCAGCACGGTGGAGATGGCGAACAGCATCACCGCGATGGTGAGGATGTACGGGAACCAGGGCAGGACCGTGCCGAAGGCGTCCGACGTGATGGTCACGCCGCCGACGCCGCCGTCCTTGCGGGCCTCGGCCCAGCTGGCCGGGTTGGCGATGACGATCGTCAGCGCGGTCATCGTGCAGATGACCACGGTGTCGATGAACGGCTCCAGCAGCGCGACCAGGCCCTCGCTGGCGGGGTGCTTGGTCTTGACCGCGGAGTGCGCGATCGGCGCGGAGCCGAGACCGGCCTCGTTGGAGAACGCGGCCCGCTTGAAGCCGACGATCAGCGCACCGAGGACACCACCGACGACACCCTGCGGGTTGAAGGCACCCTCGATGATCGAGGAGATCGCGGACGGCACCGCGGAGACGTTGACCAGGATGACCACGAGGCAGGCGACGATGTAGATGCCGGCCATCGCCGGGACGAGCTTGCTGGTCACGGAGGCGATCGAGCGGATGCCACCGAGCAGGACGATGCCGACCAGGGCGGCGATCAGGATGCCGAAGAACAGCGCGCCGGCCGAGGAGCCCATCAGGCCGCTGTCGCCGCCGGTGACGGAGACGAGCTGCGCGTAGGACTGGTTGACCTGGAAGAGGTTGCCGCCGAAGAGCCCGAAGAACAGGATCATCACCGAGGCGAGGACACCCAGCACCTTGCCCAGCATCAGGCCCTTGGCGCCGAAGCGGTCGGCCAGACCCTTGGGCAGGTAGTGCATCGGGCCGCCGGAGACAGTGCCGTCGGCGTGCACCTCGCGGTACTTCACGCCGAGGGTGACCTCGACGAACTTCGTGGCCATGCCGAGCAGGCCGCAGAGGATCATCCAGAACGTCGCGCCCGGACCGCCGATGGAGACGGCGACGGCGACACCGGCGATGTTGCCGAGGCCGACGGTGCCGGAGACGGCCGCGGTCAGGGCCTGGAAGTGGTTGACCTCACCGGCCGACCCCTCCTCGTCGTACTTCCCGCGCACCACGTTCACCGCGAGGCGGAACTTGCGTATCTGCACCAGGCCGAACCAGCCGGAGAAGACCAGACCGGCCACGACCAACCAGGCCACGATCAGCGGAATCTGGGTCCCGTTGACGGGGACCGAGTAGAAGACGATGTCTCCGAGCCACTTGGCGATGGGCTCGAAGAATCCGCTGACGGCTTCGTCTACGGAGGTGGTGATGGTGTCGAGTGACATCTGGCAAAACCTCGATGGCGCAGAGCCGCCGCAGTGCGGTGCGGCGGCTGTGGATGCGGGCTTTGAGCGAACGCCGGTGTCCGGTCGGCGACCCTGGTCGTCTCGATCCGTGGACTTGGAGCGGGACTTCCCTGGTTCGTACGTGGCCGGTGCGTGCCGGCGCTCCGCATGCGGCGAAGGGCAGTGCCGAAGCGGAGTTGCGTATTCATAGCACGACCTTTATCCGATCTTTAGTGATGCAGATCACTATTGCGGGCGGATGGTGTGCGATTCCCAGGGCCGGTGATGCGATCGTTATCCGGATTTGAGGTTTTGCTGAGCGGACGCGGCATGTGTGGCGAGGGCTCCCGGGAGGCCGGCCACGGCGCTGAGGCGACGAGCGACGGGGCAGGGAGTCCGCATGAACTGGCTGATCACCTTTGCGGGCGCGGCGCTGGCCCGCACCCGCCTCATCTTCGAAACGCCGGCGCCGCGAATGGGGCACCCAGTACGCGACTCAGCGGCTGTTCGCGGAGGCTCTGAGATCGCGAAACCCGGAGGAGAGTGATCTTTCCGCCCGTGTCACCGCCGCGGCCGCCCTTGCCGCAGTGACCACGGCTCTAGCAGCCTGGGTGGAGACGGCGCCCTGGAGTTGCCCGAGCTGGTCAACGCCGCGTTCAGCGCCTTGCGGCCCACCTGACAGCTCGCAGTGATCAGGTTCAGGCGTGACGCGCGCACGGCTTCCCGTCGTGGCACGGGTGAAGCATCTGCTGCGATGAAGGGGCGACCGTCAGACTGGCGGATCCGTAGGTGGGGCCTCCGCCTGATGGCGACGTTCCGCGCTCGCGAGGGATGGCGGCGGGAGTGCGCCGGTGGCGGCGCTGTCGGCTTTCGCGGCATCGGCGAGGGCCTCCGCGGCCGCTTCCGCCGCGTTCGCCGCGTCGTTCGCGGCCTGAACGGCCAAGTCGTCCGACGACGTCGGGCGGGTGGCCTCCGACTGAGGGAGGGCCTCACTGAAGGCGCGGGAGACGCTCTGGAGGGCGGATGTGACCTCGCCGGGAATCACCCAGAAGGTGTTCCCCGGGCCCTGCGCGAGTTGGGGGAGTACCTGGAGGTACTGATAGGCCAGCAGTTTGGGGTCGGGATCGTTGCGGTGCACGGCCTGGAAAACCTCGTCGATGGCTCGTGCCTGGCCCTCCGCCTTGAGGATGTCGGCGGTCCGGTTGCCTTCCGCGCGGAGTACCGCGGCCTGCTTGTCGCCCTCGGCGGTGAGGATCTGGGACTGGCGCTGGCCCTCGGCGCCGAGAATGGCGGCCCGCTTGTCCCGCTCGGCACGCATCTGCTTCTCCATCGCGTCCTTGATGGACTGCGGTGGGTCGATGGCCTTGATCTCCACCCGGTTGACCCTCAGCCCCCATTTTCCGGTGGCGTCGTCGAGTACCCCGCGAAGCTGGTTGTTGATGGTGTCCCGCGAGGTCAGCGTCTTCTCCAGGTCCATGGATCCGACCACGTTGCGCAGTGTGGTGACCGTCAGCTGCTCCACTGCCTGGAGGAAGCTGGCGATCTCGTAGGCGGCCGCACGCGGGTCGGTGACCTGGAAGTAGAGGACGGTGTCGATCTCAACGACCAGGTTGTCCTCTGTGATGACGGGCTGGGGTTTGAAGGAGACGACCTGCTCGCGCAGGTCGATCTCCGGGTACACGCGGTCGATGTAGGGGATGACGACATTGAGTCCGGGCTTCAGGGTTCGGTGGTAGCGGCCGAGCCGTTCGACGTTGCGGGCGCGGGCCTGCGGGACGATGCGCACGGCACGGATCACGGTGAAAACCGCGAAGGCCGCGATCAGCAGGCCGGCGATGAGGAACGCCGAGATCTCCATAGTTCACTCCCGGGGGTAGACGAGCGCGGTGGAGCCTTTGATCTCGATGACGTCGACGGTCGTTCCGGGGGGAATGACCTGTGTCTCGTCGTAGGCGCGGGCCGTCCATTCCTCGCCACCGATGCGGACCCTGCCGCTCGATCCCGTCACCTCGGCAGTCACGTACGCGGCCCCTCCGATCAGGGCCTCCACGCCGAAATGCTCGCTTTCCCGTGGCACCAGGCGACGCATGGCGACCGGGCGCACGAACATCACACCGGCCGTCGCCACGAGTGTGAATGCCAGGAACTGCCACGGGATTGGTAGTCCGATCGCCGCGAGGGCGGCCGTGACCAGCGCGGCGCCGCCGAGCAGCCCGAGTGCGGCGGTGAGAGTGAAGATCTCCGCCACACCCAGGAGAACTGCGGCGATCAACCAGATCAGCCATGGGTCCATTGCCTACGCCTCCCGACGGGACGAAGGAGAACACCACCAGTTCATCTTTTATGACATTTTACCCGGTTTGTGCGGACGGATTCGGAGCCAGGTAGAGCCCAACGGCGCGGCGGCCCCTGATGCCATAGAGATGAGTGACCAGCATCAAGGAGGCATCGAAGACTGCCGGGCGCCAGCAGTGCGAGTGGGCCGTCCCGGAGTCACGATGAACACGCCGGGGTGCGGACGGGCAGACTCAGCCAGGGGCCGCAGTCGTGAAGGTGTCGGGAAGCACGGCGGGACGAGCTGAGCTCCGGTGACGAGAGATCCGAGTCCGGCAACGTCATCCTGGGGAGGGGCATGGCCAAGCGTTTTCATGCGGCGGTCGGGGGCAGGTGGATCCGCTGCCTGTTCTGCGACGAAGACACCTTCCGCAAGCGGGAAGTGCTGCTCAACAGTACGGGGATGGAGTTCTTCAACCTGGCCTGGGCGAACGAGTCGGCCACAGCGCTGATCTGCTGGTCCTGCGGGTATGTACACCTCTTTGCGAACCGCGACATAGAGCTCCGTAGGGCCGGCAAATGACACTTCGCGCCGCCCCGGTAGCCTCTTCGACGATCAACGGAGAAGGGAGCGTGGAATGCAGCGCATCAGGGAAAGCGGAACGGAACGAACTAGCCTGAAAACGCCAGTCGGGCTCCCCGCCCAGAAGGACGGGAAGCCCACCCGCCCCCCCCTGCCCGTCAATCGGCCACAG
>NZ_JBWJVM010000087.1:0-33565 GCF_056428985.1 Streptomyces sp. CA189
CACCCCGCCCCGCCTCACCCCAGCAGCGACTCCGCGACCCTCAACTGCACCGCCGCCGGCCGGTCCCCGTCCTCCACGTCCCACAGGCAGTTCTGCAGCACCCGACCCAGCGTCCACGCCCGCGCCCGCTCCCGGTCCGCCCCCAGCGCCTCCGCGAGCGACTCGAAGCGCCACCGCACCTCCCGGGCACGGAAGTTGTTGACCAGCGCCGGCAGCAGCTCGAACCCCGGATCACCCGCGAGCGGCTTCGGATCGATGGCCAGCCACGCTTCGCGCCCGCCCGCCAGAACGTTGTCGTAGTGCAGGTCCCAGTGCAGCAGCCGGTCCCCCGGCTCCCCCGCCACCTCCGCCAGCGCCGCCGCGCAGTCCGCGACCAGCCCCCGCTCCCGGCCCTCCGCCAGCTGCGCCAGCGCACCCGGCACCGCCTCCAGCATCTCCGCCGCCACGTCCCCGAGCCGCCGCAGCCCCGCCGGCGCCGGGACCGCCGTCAGCCGGGCCAGCAACCCGCCGACGAGCTCCACCGCCCGCCTGGAATCCCGTACGGCCAGCGCCGACAGGTGCCTGCCCTCGTCAAGGCGCTCCAGCAGCAGCGTGCCGGTCTCCGCATCGTCCGCCAGCAGCCGTACGCAGCCCTCCCCGGCCCACGCGCGCAGCGCGAGCGCCTCCCCCGCGTTCTCCTCGTCCAGCGCCGGCAGCTTCAGCGCCGCCGCCGTCCCGTCGGCCCGCACCACCGGCAGCACCAGGGCCGTCACCCCGTACATCCCGGGCCCGGTCACCCGTAGCTCCCACCGCTCCAGGAAGTCAGCCACCCGCGCGGGCAGCGCATCGACGAACTCCCGCCCGGCCACACCGTTGTCACGCACCTGCGCCCGCACGAACGGCTCGGGAACCCCACCGAACCCACCGCCCGACCCGCCCGGCCACCCCTTGCCCACACCCGCCGTCACACCGTCCATGGCCCGACCCTAGGCCCACAGCCCCTAAGCGGAGGCCCCGATCCCGGCGCCCTTCAACGCCCGCGTGAACGCGCCCGCGTCGAACAGCGACCCGTCCCTCGACCCGACCGGCTTCCCCTCCACCAACACCATCGGCGTCGCCTGCGCACCCGTCGCCTCGAAGCCCTTCTCGGCCTCGGCGACCCACCCCTCGTACTTCCCGTCCCTCACCGCCGCGTCGAACTCCGCCCCGCGCAGCCCCGGCACCCGGTCCGCGATCTTCAGGAGCAGCTCGTCGGTGAACTTCCCCTCGGGCTGGCCGGCGAAGACCGCCGCGTGGAACTCCGCGAACTTCCCCGCGTCCACCGACGCGCGCAGCGCGTTGACCGCCTTGACCGAACCGCTCGCCCCGCCCTGGTCCAAGAACGAGGCCAACAGGTACTCGATCTTCACCTGCCCGGCCACCGCCAGCCTCAGCAGCGATTCTCCGCCGGCCTCCTCGAACCGCGCGCAGTGGCCGCACTTGGGGTCCACCAGCACCTGTGCCGTACGCGGCGCGTCCGGCTTCCCCACGACGATCTTCGCCCCGTCCACCGCCGCGGGCAGCCCCGCGAGCTGGTCGGCGATCGGGCTGATCCGGACCGGAACCTCGGAGACGGCCACGGCCTTCTGTTCCCCAGACCCGCAGCCGACGACCGCCCCGCCCAACAGGGCCACGGACGCGACCGCCGCGACCAGCCGCCCGGCCACCACAACCCGTGCCATATGAACCAGCACCTCTCACCCAAAAACCTGACAAAATCCCCGCCCCACCCTAAGGACGAGACCAGACCACCCACATCAGCCATTCGGCCACCTCTCAGCCCCCGAAACCCGACATCCCGCCCCTGGACACCCCTCCGGAACCCCGTGTACCAACTCCTCCATGACGATCAACGGCGGAATTTCCTTCTGGTACGCGACGGACGAGACCGCCCCCGCCCACCCACCCCGCGCCCCGCTCACCGGCAACACCACGGCCGACGTCGTCATCGTCGGCGGCGGCTACACCGGCCTGTGGACCGCGTACTACCTCAAGACCGCCGCCCCCGACCTGCGCGTCACCGTCCTGGAGCAGAAGTTCTGCGGCTACGGGGCCTCCGGCCGCAACGGCGGCTGGCTCTACAACGGCATCGCCGGCCGCGACCGCTACGCCACCCTCCACGGCCGCCCGGCCGCCCAACGCCTCCAGCACGCCATGAACGAGACCGTCACCGAGGTCATCGACACCGCCGCCAAGGAAGGCATCGACGCCGACATCCACCGCGGCGGAGTCCTCGAAGTGGCCCGCACCCCCGCCCAGCTCTCCCGCCTCAAGGCCTTCCACACCGCCGAACTCGCCTTCGGCGAAACGGACCGCGAGCTCTACGACGCCACCGACACCCGCGCCCGCATCAACATCGCGGACGCCGTGGGCTCCTCCTGGACCCCGCACGGAGCCCGCATCCACCCCCTGAAGCTGGTCAAGGGCCTGGCGGCGGCCTGCGAACGCCTCGGCGTCGTCATCCACGAGTCCACCCCCGTCACGGAGATCGCCCCGCGCCGCGCCCTCACCCCGTACGGCACGGTCCGCGCCCCGTACGTCCTGCGCTGCACGGAGGGCTTCACCGCCGCCCTCAAGGGCCAGAAGCGCTCCTGGCTCCCGATGAACTCCTCGATGATCGCCACGGCCCCGCTCCCGCCCGAGGTCTGGTCCCAACTCGGCTGGTCCGACGCCGCCACCCTCGGCGACATGGCCCACGCCTACATGTACGCCCAGCGCACGGCCGACGACCGCATCGCCATCGGCGGCCGCGGCGTCCCCTACCGCTACGGCTCACGCACGGACAACGACGGCCGCACCCAGCCCGCCACGATCACGGCCCTCACCCGCCTCCTCGAATCCTTCTTCCCGGCCCTCACGGGAGTCGAGATCACCCACGCCTGGTCGGGCGTCCTGGGCGTCCCCCGCGACTGGTGCGCCACGGTCACCCTCGACGCGACCACGGGCCTCGGCTGGGCCGGCGGCTACGTGGGCTCCGGCGTAGCCACGGCCAACCTCGCGGCCCGCACCCTCCGCGACCTGGTCCTCGGCGACAAGACCGACCTCACCACCCTCCCCTGGGTCAACCACCGCGTCCGCCGCTGGGAGCCGGAACCCTTCCGCTGGCTCGGCGTCCAGGCCCTCTACGCCGCCTACCGCGAGGCCGACCGCCGCGAATCCACCACCCACACCCCCACCACAACCCCGCTGGCCCGCCTGGCGGACCGCATCTCGGGCCGGCACTGACGGCACGCAAAAAGGCCCCGGGTGATCACCCGGGGCCTTCCGCTTCTGTTCGACTCAACCTGGCCAACAAGCCTCTGACCTGGAATTAGAGCCGCCTGTCGGAATCGAACCGACGACCTTCGCATTACAAGGGCGGCGCTCTACCAACTGAGCTAAGGCGGCACACGTGACACTGCACAGCGCGCAGAATCGCCTTCACTCTACACAGCCGCCAGACCCCGCCGCGAAGAACTTTCCGGCGTCCGCAACCCCTCGCCCACCCGTTCGTTCTTGGTACTGGAGTACACGTCCGACTATCGGACCGTAGGGGTGGGAGGGTTCGTGGCCGAAGCCGCGGAGCAGAGGAAGCGCGTCGTAGGCGCCGAGGCCAAGCGCCTCAAGCGCGAGGTCCTAGGCATCCCGGATCAGCGCAAGCACCAGCAGCGCGCCGCCAAACCGATCACGAGCCGGGCGAAGGAGCCGGGTACGCAACAGCGGGCGTACCGCTACCGCTTCTACCCCACCGACGCACAGGCCAAGCAGTTGCTGCAGACGTTCGGCGCCTGCCGTTGGGTCTACAACGAGGGCCTTGCACTCCGAGTGAAGGCATGGGACGAGCACAGCCTCTCCCTCGGCTTCGCCGAGACCTCCCGCGCGCTGACCGGCTGGCGCCGGGCCCCGGAGACCCCGTGGCTCCAAGATGTGTCTTCGACCGTGCTCCAGCAAGCGTTACGCCACCTCGACTCCGCGTTCACCCGCTTCTTCAGGGGCACGGCAAAGTACCCGAAGCCGAAGCGCAAGCACCGCTCACGGGACTCGGCGACTTACGTCCGTACCGGCTTCCGCTGGCGCGAGGACCCCGAGCGGCCGGGCACCGGGCTCATCTCCTTGGCGAAGCAGACGGAACCGCTGGACGTGCGGTGGTCCCGCCCCCTGCCCGCCGGTGTCACACCGGTGAAACTGACGGTGATCCGTGACCGCGCCGGCCGCTTCTTCCTCTACGCCCTCGTGGAAGAGCGGATTCCTCGACTCCCCACCGCCTTGGCTCAGGGCACGGATGCTCCGAAGGCCGTCGGAATCGACCTCGGACTGGCAGCCTTGGTCACCTTGGACGACGGCAGCACCGTGGACCACCCGCGGCTGCTGAAGAAGTACGCGAAGAAGCCGGCCCGGCTCCAGAAGGAGCTGCACCGGAAGCGGAAGGGATCGAACAACCGCGGCAAGGCGCGCGTGAAGATTGCCAGGCTGTACGCGTTGATCAGTGATGTACGCAGAGACGCCCTCGACCAGCTCACCACCCGCCTCGTGCGCGAGAACCAAGTGCTCGTGGTGGAAGACCTGGCCGTTGCGAACCTCCTGCGCTCGCCGAAGCTGAGGAACGCCATCACCGACGCTTCGTGGGGCATGCTCCTCGAGATGCTCCGCTACAAGGCGGCCTGGTACGGACGCACCCTGGTCGTCGTCGACCGGTTCTTCCCCTCGACCCGGCGTTGCTCCTCCTGCCACACCAAGGGCGAGCAGCTCGACCTGTCCGTCCGGACATGGACGTGCGCCGCCTGCGGGGTTGCTCACGATCGTGACGGGAATGCCGCTGTGAACCTCCGCGACGAGGGGCTGCGGTTGTACTGGTCGGTGGCAATGGCGCTGCCGCCCGGCAGAACCCCGCCCGCGGTCATCCGTGCGTCTGAGCTACCCGAGTGCGTCACGGCCGCGTAGGCCGTAGCTGAGCAACAGGCCGACGGGCCGTCGGTCTTCATGCCTGTGGAGTCTGTGTAAGACCGTCTGGTGCATCCCTCAGGGCTGCACCAGACGGCAGCGGGCGGTGAAACAGGAAGCGCCGCTCGTGAGGGCGGCACTGGGGTCAAAAGTGTGCTGCTCTGGCCCTCAGCAGGTCAAAAATCTGGCGCTCTGCCCACCGTCAAACCCCCGGATACCCCGCCCGCACCACCCGCGGCCCCACCGCCTCCAGGGGCAGGCCCGGGTTGAGGGCGTGCACGACCTCCTGGGTGAGCGGGCGCAGCTCCCACACGTGGCGGATCGCCTCCAGGGGGAGGTCCGTCTCGTAGTAGTCCTCGGCGAAGTCGCGGTAGGCCTCCGGGGTGCCCGCCACGAGCAGTTCGAAGAGGTAGTCCGCGCCGTCCGGGTCGGACGTGCCCTCCGGGAATTCCACCTTGCCCGCGCGCCACTGCGCGTCGGCGGTCTCGCGCCAGAAGACGGCGGTCGCGTTGAGCACGCCGTCCACGCAGAACGCCGGCTCCGTCAGGTACGGCCGGAAGGCCTCCGGTATGCCGTCGGTCAGGCCCGGCCACACGTCCGCCTGGTCGGTGTCCGCCCACGGGCTCATCACCGACTCGTGGTCGAAGCCGTGCCCGAAGACCCCGTCCGCCGTGAAGACGATCGCGTAGTCGTCGCCGGAGCCGTTGTCCATCAGCGCCGCCTCCTCGCCGGGGCCCCACGCCGGGTCGTAGGAGAAGTAGCCGTCGTCCTCGTCGCCGCTGATCACCAGTTCCAGCGCCGCCAGCGCCCGGCAGCGGTCGCGCAGCGTCTCGATGTCGGGCAGCCCGCGGGTCACCTCGTAGATGGTCATGGGCGCGATCAAAGCAGCCGCCTCTGACAGCCGCCCGGGGCGGTCGGGGACAGATCTCGGGACGTCGGGGAAGTCACCCCGGCCCAGGTGCTGACAGGAGCGGTTCGGGCGGGTAGCGTCGGGCCGAGTCCAGGTCACTGGACTAGACCTTCCACTCGGATCGTCCGGCACGTTCCTGCCGGTAGAAGGGATTCATCACCATGGCTTCTGTCACTTTCGACAAGGCGACCCGTCTGTACCCCGGCGGCGACAAGCCTGCTGTGGACCAGCTGGAGCTGGAGATCGCGGACGGCGAGTTCCTCGTCCTCGTCGGCCCCTCCGGCTGCGGCAAGTCCACCTCGCTGCGCATGCTGGCCGGTCTGGAGGACGTCAACGGCGGTGCCATCCGCATCGGTGACCGCGACGTCACGCACCTGCCGCCCAAGGACCGGGACATCGCGATGGTGTTCCAGAACTACGCGCTCTACCCGCACATGTCCGTGGCCGACAACATGGGCTTCGCGCTCAAGATCGCCGGCGAGGACAAGGCCACCATCCGCCGGAAGGTGGAGGACGCGGCGAAGATGCTGGACCTGACCCAGTACCTCGACCGCAAGCCGAAGGCGCTCTCGGGCGGTCAGCGCCAGCGCGTCGCGATGGGCCGCGCGATCGTGCGCAAGCCGCAGGTGTTCCTCATGGACGAGCCGCTGTCGAACCTCGACGCCAAGCTCCGCGTGTCCACGCGTACGCAGATCGCGGCGCTCCAGCGCGACCTGGGCATCACCACCGTCTACGTCACCCACGACCAGGTCGAGGCGATGACGATGGGCGACCGCGTCGCGGTCCTGAAGGACGGTCTGCTGCAGCAGGTCGACACCCCGCGCAACATGTACGACCGTCCGGCGAACCTGTTCGTCGCCGGCTTCATCGGCTCGCCTGCGATGAACCTCGTCGAGGTCCCGATCGCCGACGGCGGCGTGAAGTTCGGCGAGAGCGTGGTCCCGGTCTCGCGCGAGGCCCTGTCCGCCGCGGCCGACGCGGGCGACCGCACGGTCACGGTGGGCGTGCGTCCGGAGCACTTCGACATCGGTGACACGGGCGGTCTGACCATCACCGTGAACGTCGTCGAGGAGCTGGGCGCCGACGGTTACGTCTACGGCTCGACCTCGCACTCCGAGGGCTCGCAGGACATCGTGGTGCGCGTGAACGGCCGCCAGGTGCCGGAGAAGGGCTCCACGCTCCACGTGGTGCCGCGCGCTTCGGAGATCCACGTCTTCTCGACGTCCTCCGGTGCCCGCCTGTCCGGCTGACCCGTCGCGCAGGAGCCGTACCCGCACGCGCCGTACCCGCACACGCTGAACCCACCGGAGGGGCGTCCCGTCAAGGGGCGCCCCTCCGGCGCGAGTTCCGGCAGATCGGGCCATTCGGCCCCAAGCGTCAACCCTTAATTCGAAAAGCCACGTCGAACCATCCCCCGACCGGGTGACTAAATGTCGCCATATCTTCACCGAGCGCTACTCTCGCCCTCGTGACCCACACTGCCCGCCGTATCGGCCGATCCCTCGCCCTGGTCCTGCCCGTCGTCCTGGTCCTGTCCGGGACCCTCGCGGTCACCATGGTCCCCTGGGCGGACAACACCCCCTCCCAGATCCTGACCGCGTCCGCCGAGGACGTCTCCGTCCCCGCGAAGCCGCTCGCCGCCCAGGACGTGCTGCGCGACAAGCTGTTGAGCGAGATCCAGCAGGGCGAGCAGCCGGGTGACGTCCTCACCCACCTCCAGCAGGAGGTCGACCGGCGGCCGTCGCTCGCCGAGCACTGCGTGGGGATCGCGCGCGCCCTCGGGAGGGCCGCGGTGGACGCCTACGGGCCCACGAAGGCCCAGTCGTTCGCGCGGCCGGTGTGCGACACCTCGTACGCGTCCGGCGTCGCCTCCATGGGCTGACGGCCGCCGCCGCACGCCCTTCAGCACCCGGATACAACGAACATGACCGATTCCGAGCGTTCCGACCGACTCCACGCGGCCGCGTTCCCGGCTTCCCCGACCCAGGCGGTTGTCCTGGCGGGGGGTCAGGGTTCGCGGCTGCGGCCTTATACGGACGACCGTCCCAAGCCGATGGTGGAGATTCCCGGAACGGGGATGCCGATCATCGGGCACCAGCTCGCGTGGCTGGCCTCCGAGGGGGTGACGGACGCGGTGGTCTCGTGCGGACACCTCGCGGAGGTGCTCCAGGAGTGGCTGGCCGAGGCCCCGTTGCCGCTGCGGGTGACAACCGTCGTGGAGGACGAGCCGCTGGGCCGGGGCGGTGGTCTGAAGTACGCCGCCCGGCACCTTCCGCACCCCGACCGGTCCTGGTACGCGACCAACGGGGATGTGTGGACCCGCTTCTCGCTGCGCGAGATGGCCGCCTTCCATGCCGAACGCGGCGCCACGGCCACGCTCGCGCTGGCCCGGCCGCGCATTCCGTGGGGGGTGGTGGAGATCAACGAGTACGGGCACGTACTGGACTTCATCGAGGCGCCGCAGTCGCCGTACCCGGTGAATGCCGGCGTGTACGTCTTCGGGCCCGAATTCGCCGCGCTGCTGCCGGACTTGGGCGACCACGAGCGTACGACGTTCCCGCGCCTGGCCCGCGAGCGGCGCCTGGCGGGCTTCCCGCTGCCCCAGGGGGCCTACTGGCGGGCGATCGACACGGCGAAGGACCTGACCGAGGTGGCACGGGAGTTGGCCGCGCAGAACGCCCCGTAGCGCCTCTCCCCGCCTGTACGGGCCCACAGGCGCCCGTACAGGCCCCTACGGGCCCCTGGCGGCCCCGCGCACGAAGAAGGCCCGGCACGCTCCTTGGGTTCTAGGAGTCGTTGCAACACCCCAGTTCAAGGGGTGCGATGGACTTCAAGATCCGGGGGGACCGGAAGCCGCAGGGAGCCAGGAAGCTCTCTGCGGAGCGGGCGGCATACTCGCAGCTCATGCGGCGAGGCCTGAACAACGAGGAAGCGTGCCGGATCGTCGGGATCAACCCGAAGACCGGCAGACGCTGGCGCAACGGACGTAACCAGTCCGGCGGGAACAAGGCGGCACCACCGATACACGCGGTGGTGCCGCCTCCCGTTTCCCCGCGGTACCTGTGCGAGGCCGACCGCATACACATCGCCGACCGGCTGCGGGAGAAGGCCACCGTCCGGGCGATCGCAACAGAACTGGGCCGCAGCCCCTCCACCGTCAGCCGGGAGATCCGCCGCAACCGGCACCCGGTGGGCGGCCAGTACCGGCCCCACGCGGCCCAGGCCCGCGCCGATGCCCGCCGCCCCCGCCCCAAACCGTCCAAGATCGGCCAGAACCCCGAACTGCGAGCAGCCGTCCAAGCGGGCCTGGACCAGCGGTGGAGCCCGGAACAGATCTGCCAGGCTCTGCGCAGAACCTTCCCCGACCGGCCGGAGATGCACGTGGTCCACGAAACCGTCTACCAGGCTCTTTACGTCCAAGGACGCGGAGAGCTACGGCGCGAGCTCGCCGGCGCCCTGCGCAGTGGCCGTGCCCGCCGCAGACCCCACCGCCAGGCGAACTCCCGACAGCCCCGCTTCACCGACCCGATGGTCATGATCAGCGAGCGGCCCGCGGAAGCGGCAGACCGGGCGGTGCCCGGTCACTGGGAAGGCGATCTGATCATCGGCAAGGACGGCGGCTCGGCGATCGGCACGCTCGTCGAACGCGCCACCCGCTACGTCATGCTCCTGCACCTGCCAGACGGCCGCAGCGCCGAACACGTCCGCGACGCGCTCATCGCCACGGTCCAGACCCTGCCCTCCCACCTCAAGCGGTCCCTGACCTGGGACCAGGGCTCCGAGATGGCCTCGCACCGCTCCTTCACCATCGCCACCGACGTCCCGGTCTTCTTCTGCGACCCGGCCAGTCCCTGGCAGCGTGGCTCCAACGAAAACACGAACGGGCTGCTGCGTCAGTACTTCCCCAAGGGAACCGATCTCTCGGCCCACACCCGCGACCACCTCGACGCCGTCGCCGCCCAGCTCAACGGCCGCCCACGCAAAACGCTCGACTGGGAAACCCCAGCCGAGCGCCTGCATAAACTCCTCGCGGCCTGATCAAACCGACCACGTGTTGCGACGACCGCAAGAAACCGCCCCCTCGCGTGCCGGGCCCTTCGCCTTCGTGGGGCGCCTGTCAGCCTCCGAGGAGTCCGCCCAGCAGGTCGGGCTTCTGCGGCGCGGTGCTTCCCGTCCCCGCGGTGGAGCCGCCGCTGCCCGTTCCCGTGGAGCTGGCCGGGGGCTTCTGCGGGGTGGACTGGCGGGGGGTGCTGCGCGGGGTCTGGCTGCCGCTGGTGGTGCCGCGGGTCGCGGTGGGCGAGCCGGAGCCGGCCGTCGGGGAGGTCGAACCGGCGGTGCTGCGCCCGGACTTGGCGGCCGGCGAGGAGGCTCCGGCCGAGGGCTGTGCGGCCGGCTTCGAGGGCTTGGGGCTCACGGGCTGCTGCTGCGGGGTGCGCGGCAGGGGCCGCCCGGGCAGGTAGTTGCTCGGGGCTTCGCCGGGTCCGGGCACGGTGACCACGGTGGTGGAGCGGACGGCGCCGCCGAGGAGCGAGCCGATGAGCAGGGTGAGTCCGCAGATGACGCCGGCCATGACGGCTCCGCGGCGCAGGACCCGGCGGCGCAGCCGCCAGACTTCGGAACGCGGGCCCAGGGTGCGCCAGGCCTCGCTCGCGAGGCGGCCGTCCAGGGAGTAGACGGGGGCGCCGGCGATGATCAGCGGGCTCCAGGCGGCGAGGTAGATGATGTCGGGGGCGTCGTAGGCGGGGACGGTCTTCCAGCTCACCGTCATCAGGAGCGCGGCGGACAGCAGGGCGCCGAAGCAGGCGGCGAACCGCTGCCACAGGCCGAAGACCGTCAGCACGCCCACGATGACCTGGAGGAAGGCCACGCTGAGCCCGGCGCCGACCGGGTGGGCCAGCGCGAAGTCGCGCAGCGGTTCGGCGAGGGCCCAGGGCTGCAGGGTCTGCAGCCAGGTGACCATGGAGCCGCGCTCGCCGCCGTCGAAGTAGACGGGGTCGCACAGTTTGCCCATGCCGGCGTAGATGGAGATGAAGCCGAGGAAGACGCGCAGCGGGAGCAGCACGACGCCAAGGTTCATGCGGCGGCCGGGGTAGTACGAGGCCTGCGCGCGGGCGTCGCTCTGGGCCCGGTGGGACTCCGCGGATCCGGTGGCTTCCGGGTGCGCGGCGTCGTAGGCCCCGTGGGGGAGGCCTCCCACTGCGGGCTGCGTGCGGGTGTCTTCGGCGTCGCCGTAGCTGCGCTGGCCGATGACGGTCGGGGTGGCGAGGGTGTCGTCCGCGAGGTCGTGGGCGAGGTCGATGCGCGGGATGACCTGGGTGGCTCCGCCGTCGTACTCGTCGTGGCCGCGCCCGTGCTCGCGTACGGCCTGGAGCAGGCCGCCCATGGCGGCGCTGGCGGCGGCGTCGCCGGGGGCGGACTTGCCGCTCCAGACGACGGGCCGGCGGCGGACGGCGCCGGCTCCGGCGGCCGCGAGGGCCCCGCCGAGTGCCGGGGCGAGCCCGGGGGCGCCCGCGGGCCTGGGACGCGCGCTGGGGCTCGGAGCGAGCCGCACGCGGAAGCTGGCGTGGTTGACGATGACCTGTGCGGGGTCGCACGGCACCTTGACCATGCTCAGCGCGGGCTGGTCGTCGAACCCTGGCGTTCTGGTGTCCACACTCATCTAACCGAGTGATGAGTGTTTAGGACACTGCCTTGACATCAGGGATGTGTCCGAGACCCGTCAAATCAAGCCACCCCGCCGGTAGGGGGCGGGGTGGCACGCTCACGGGTCACGTCCGGTGAGCCAAGTGGATCAAGCGGCGGCCGCGGTGGTGCTCAGGCGCCGCTGCTCATGCGGGTGCCGGTGCTGCTCAGGCGCGGCCGCGGGTGGCGCGGCGGCGGGAGGCCTCGTAGAGGACGACGCCCGCTGCGACACCGGCGTTGAGCGACTCGGCGCCGCCCGGCATCGGGATGCGCACGAGGTAGTCGCAGTTCTCGCCGACGAGGCGGCCGAGGCCCTTGCCCTCGGAGCCGACGACGATGACGACGGGGCCGCCGAGCGCTTCGAGCTCGTGGACCTCGTGGGTGCCCTCGGCGGCGAGGCCGACGACGGTGATGCCGGCCTTCTTGTACTCCTGGATGGCGCGGGTCAGGTTGGTGACGCGCGAGACCGGGGTACGGGCGGCGGTGCCGGCCGAGGACTTCCAGGCACCGGCGGTCATGCCGGCGGCGCGGCGCTCGGGGATGACCACGCCGTGGCCGCCGAAGGCGGAGACGGAGCGGACGATCGCGCCGAGGTTGCGCGGGTCGGTGACGCCGTCGAGGGCGACGATGAGGGGGTCCTCGTGGTTCTCGTACGCGGCGGCGGTGAGGTCCTCCGGGTGCGCGTACTCGTACGGCGGGACCTGGAGGACCAGGCCCTGGTGGTTGAGGCCGTTGGTCAGCCGGTCGAGCTCGGGGCGCGGGGCTTCCATCAGGTTGATGTTGCCGCGCTCGGCCGCGAGCTGGAGGGCTTCGCGGACGCGCTCGTCGTTGTCGATGAACTGCTGTACGTACAGGGTGACGGCCGGCACGCCGTCGCGCAGCGCCTCGAAGACCGGGTTGCGGCCGACGACCATCTCGCTGGTGCCCTTGGGGCCGCCGCGGCGCGGCGCCGGGCGGCGCTTGGCCGCCTGGCGGGCCATGGCGTTGCTGATGCGGTTGGCCTTGTGCTTCTTGCGGTCCTCGGCCTTGGGCGTGGGGCCCTTGCCTTCCAGGGCCTTGCGCCGCTGGCCACCGCTGCCGACCGTCGCGCCCTTCTTGTTGGACGTGCGGCGGTTCCTGCGCTGGCTGTTCCCGGCCATGACCTCTACCTGTTTTCGTTGGTGCTGCGGTATGTACGTATGAAGAGTGTGCCGCCCGGATCGCCGGGCGGCCCAATCTGAGTGCGCCAGTGGGACTGCGCCGGTGGGCTCAGCGGGGGCCGAGCGTCCATCGGGGTCCGGTGGGGCTGTCCTCGATGACCAGGCCCGACTGCTGGAGCTGGTCGCGGATGGCGTCGGCGGTGGCCCAGTCCTTGCGGGCGCGCGCCGATTCGCGCTGCTCCAGGACCAGGCGTACGAGGGTGTCCACGGCTCCGTGGAGGTCCTCGCCGCGATCGGCTTCACCCACCCAGTGCGGGTCGAGGGGGTCGAGGCCGAGGACGCCCAGCATGGCCCGGACCTCCGACAGGCGCGCGATGGCCGCGTCCTTGTCGTCGGCGGCGAGTGCGCTGTTGCCCTGGCGGACGGTGGTGTGGATGATCGCGAGCGCCTGCGGGACGCCCAGGTCGTCGTCCATGGCCTCGGCGAAGGCGGGCGGGACCTCGGCGGCGGGCTCGACGGCGCCGCCGGCCTTCTCGATGACGCGCTGGATGAAGCCCTCGATGCGCGCGAAGCCGGATTCGGCCTCGCGCAGGGACTCCACGCTGTACTCGATCATCGAGCGGTAGTGCGGGGTGCCGAGGTAGTAGCGCAGCACGATCGGGCGCCAGACCTTCAGCATCTCGGACACGAGGACGGAGTTGCCGAGCGACTTGGACATCTTCTCGCCGGAGAGGGTGACCCAGGCGTTGTGCATCCAGTACTTCGCGAACTCGTCGCCGTAGGCCTTGGCCTGGACGATCTCGTTCTCGTGGTGCGGGAAGATCAGGTCGAGCCCGCCGCCGTGGATGTCGAAGGCGCTGCCGAGGTACTTGTGCGCCATCGCGGAGCACTCCAGGTGCCAGCCGGGACGGCCGCGGCCCCACGGGGTCTCCCAGTCGGGCTCGCCCGGCTTGGAGGCCTTCCACATGGCGAAGTCGCGGGGGTCGCGCTTGCCGGTGATGCCCGACTCGGCGGGCTGGCGCAGGTCGTCGATGTCCTGGTTGGAGAGCTCCAGGTAGCCGGGGAAGGAGCGCACGTCGAAGTAGACGCTGCCGTCGGCGACGTAGGCGTGGCCGCGCTCGATGAGCCCGCGCATCATCTCGATCATCTCGGGCACGTGGCCGGTGGCGCGCGGCTCGTACGTGGGCGGGAGGCAGCCCAGCGCGTTGTAGCCGTCGTTGAAGGCGCGCTCGTTCTCGTAGCCGATGGACCACCAGGGGCGGCCCTGGGCCTCGCCCTTCGCGATGATCTTGTCGTCGATGTCGGTGACGTTGCGGATGAAGGTGACGTCGAGCCCGCGGTAGGTGAACCAGCGGCGCGCGATGTCGAAGTTCAGGTACGAGCGGACGTGCCCGATGTGCGGAGCCGCCTGCACGGTGGCGCCACAGAGGTAGATCGAGACGCAGCCCGGAACGAGCGGGGTGAAGTCACGGATCTGCCGGGCGCTGGTGTCGTACAGGCGAATAGTCACGGCATCCAGGGTAGTGCGCCTGTAGCAGTGCCCCGCGACCCTTTCGGCACGCGGGGCCCGCTTTGTTGTCGAAGAGCCGCGGGAGCGGTGTGGGCGTACGGGGTATTAGGGGTGTTTCCCGGATCTCCACGGACGCCGCGGAGATCCGGGAAACACCCCCTAAGCCCGGTTCGTCCGGTAGACGAGGGCCGTGGCGATGGCGGCGAGGCCTTCGGCGCGGCCGGTGAGCCCCAGTCCGTCGGTGGTGGTGCCCGAGACGGAGACGGGGGCGCCCGCGGCGGCGGCGAGCGCCTTCTGCGCCTCTTCGCGCCGCTTGCCGATCTTCGGGCGTACGCCGATCACCTGGACGGCGATGTTGCCGATCTCGAAGCCCTCGGCGCGGACGATGCGGGCGGCTTCGGCCAGGAGGGTGACTCCGGCGGCGCCGGACCACTCGGGGCGGGAGGTGCCGAAGTGCGCGCCGAGGTCGCCGACGCCGGCGGCGGAGAAGAGGGCGTCGCAGGCGGCGTGCGCGGCGACGTCCCCGTCGGAGTGCCCGGCGAGGCCGTCCTCGCCCTCCCAGAGCAGGCCGGCGCACCACAGTTCGCGGCCGGTCTCGAAGGCGTGCACGTCGGTGCCGATGCCGACGAGCGGGATGACGGGGCCGGGGGCGGCGGCCTGCCCGCCGTCACCCGCGGCCGGGGCGGCGGCGGACCGGACGACGGCTTCGGCCGGAGCCGCAGAACCGGCGCCCGCCCCCGCGGACTCCTCGAAACCTGCGGAGCTAGTACGCATCGGTGGCCCTCCGGCGGGCGAGTACGGCCTCGGCGAGGACCAGGTCGAGCGGGCGGGTGACCTTGAAGGCCTCTTCGTGGCCGGGGACCACCACGACGGTGACGCCGAGCTGCTCGACCATGCCGGCGTCGTCCGTGGCGCCCTCGCCGTTCACGGCAATCTTCTCGTGCGCGAGGCGGAGCGTGGCGAGGTCGAAGCCCTGCGGGGTCTGTACGGCGCGCAGCCGGGCCCGTACGGGGGTGGCGACGACCGGCTCGGGCTCGCCGGGCTCGCCGGGCTCGACCTCCTTGACGGTGTCGGCCAGCGGGAGGGCGGGGACGACGGCGGGTGCGCCGTCGCGGACGGCCTCGACGACGGAGTCGACGGTGTCCACGGGGACCAGGGGGCGGGCCGCGTCGTGGATGAGGACGGCGGTGATGTCGGCCGGGAGGGCGGCCAGGCCGGCGCGTACGGATTCCTGCCGGGTCTCCCCGCCGGGGACGACCAGGATCTCCGTGCGCTCGGGCAGCGCGTGCTCGTCGAGCAGCCGGCGCACCTCGGTGGTGTCGGCGGGGGGCGCCACGACGACGACGAGGGCGACCGCGCGGGAGCGCGCCATGGCGCGTACGGCGTGGATGAGCATGGGGGTGCCGCCCAGGGTCCGCAGGGCCTTGGGGGCGCCGGGACCGAGACGGACCCCGCGGCCGGCGGCCGGGATCACCGCGGCGGTGCGGTGCGGGCGCGATTCGTCAGACATCAGTAGCTCCGAGCCAGGTTTGTGACTTCGGCCGACATGGGTATGGCCTGAAGGGTGCCGGGTGCGACGCCCTCGCCCCTTCCGTGACGACCGGTCGAGTCGGCTGCCCGGACCCGGCACGCCAGTGAGTGCAGGCAGTAGCGATACAGGCATGGGTCCAGACATGCCGCAGCGCCCGGCAACAAGTCACCTTGTCATCGGGCACCGCGGCACAACTGTGTACGACAGAGCGTACGAATGATCGCGTCAGGACGCGAGCACTTCGTCGAGGAGGGCCTCGGCCTTGTCCTCGTTGGTGTTTTCGGCGAGCGCGAGCTCGCTCACCAGGATCTGGCGCGCCTTCGCGAGCATGCGCTTCTCGCCCGCGGAAAGCCCGCGCTCACGCTCACGACGCCACAGGTCACGCACAACTTCGGCGACCTTGATGACATCGCCAGAAGCGAGCTTTTCCAGATTTGCCTTGTAGCGCCGGGACCAGTTCGTCGGCTCTTCTGCGTACGGTGCGCGAAGCACCTCGAAGACCCGGTCCAGCCCGTCCTGGCCGACTACGTCGCGAACGCCGACGAACTCCGCATTGTCCGCAGGCACACGAACGGTCAGGTCGCCCTGAGCGACCTTGAGCACCAAGTAGGTCTTGTCCACGCCTTTGATCTGGCGAGTTTCGATAGCCTCGATCAGCGCGGCCCCGTGATGGGGATAGACCACGGTGTCGCCAACCTTGAACGTCATGTGACAGGTACCCCTTCCGTGGCTATCCAGGGTAACACGAGAATCGACCGTTATGAATGGCGTTTTCGCAGGTCAGGGCCCATCTCAGGGCTTGACAACAGCGACAGGAACGTGCTGCGGGAGGCTTCCGGAAGGGGGTCTTCGCAGGTCGGAGGCGCTGTGCGGACCAGGCGAAACGGCTACGTTACACCTGCCCGGGAGCCCCGACGATGTGTCGTACGTCCCGTTTTGACGGTTTCCAGTGCGGGAAACCGAACTACTCCGTTCGACTGGCGGCCACCCGTACGGGGTCCGTTCCGGCCCAATCCGGAATTGATCACCCGGCGGTGTTCGATGAAATCCGGAAATTGATCACCGGAGCCGCGCCGGCCTTTGCGCGCGGGTCTTTTGCGAATGAAAGATCACCCGGCCCCGGCGGGACCGCGGCGGGAGCCGCAGGTGCGGGGGCCGAACCCCGTGGAGGGCCCGGTCCCACACTGCGGAGGGTCGGGTGCGGGGGCAGGGCGGCGGCTCGGTAACCTAAGCGCGCTGACACATCCTTAGAGCGGCTTTACTTCGCCGCTCCGAGGCGTCCACCCTTCCGTTCCGTACGTCCAAGGAGTTGCCTCCCCCGTGAGCCGCAGCCTTCGACGCGGCGCCCTCGCCGCCACCGCCGTCGCGTTCTCGATCGTCTCGCTGGGCGCCTGCGCCGCGGGCAGCGACGCGCCGACTCTCCAGGTCAAGCCGGACAATGCCGCCACCACCAAGGGCGACATCAAGATCCAGAACGCTCTGGTGATCACCCAGGAGAAGGACAAGAAGGGCCCGGCCGCGGTCTCCGCGACGGTGTTCAACACCGGCACCAAGGAGCAGACGCTCGACGCCATCACCCTTCCGGGCGGCAAGGCCATCGTGACGCTGAAGCCCGCGGGCAGCGGCTCCAAGGTGGTCATCCCGGCCGGCGGCTCCGTCGTCCTGGGCGGCAAGGGCAACGCCTCCGCCGCGATCGCGGGCGGGGACTCCATCGTGGACGGCAACGTCCAGAAGATCGTCTTCCAGCTGAGCACCACGGGCGACGTCGAGCTGGAAGGCTTCGTCGTCCCGGCCACCGGCATGTACGCGGGCTACGGCGCGACCGCAGCCGCGGCCGTCCCGGGCGCCACCCCGTCCGGCAGCCCCTCGAGCTCCCCCTCCGGCTCCCCCTCGGGTTCGCCGTCCGGCTCCCCCTCGGGCTCGCACGCGGGCAGCCCGTCGGGTTCCCCGTCCGGGTCCGCGTCCACCGGCACCGGCACCGGCACCGGCCACTGAGGCACGCGGCACCGTACTCAACGGGAACGGCCCCCGTCCGCTCGATGCGGACGGGGGCCGTTCCTGTGCGTGCGTCTACGGCTTACGGCTCGAGCCCCTCCCACACGCGCCCCTCGCACCGCTCGGCCCCAGGGGGCCTCCCGGGCTTCGGGACGCTGCGCCGGCCTCCGACCGGCGACGGGCCGGACGGACCCGCCGTCTACGGCTTACGGCTCGAACTTGTAGCCGAGGCCGCGGACCGTGACCAGGTAGCGGGGTGCGCCCGGGTCCGGCTCGATCTTGGCGCGCAGGCGCTTCACGTGGACGTCGAGGGTCTTGGTGTCGCCGACGTAGTCGGCGCCCCAGACCCGGTCGATGAGCTGCATGCGGGTCAGTACGCGGCCCGCGTTGCGCAGCAGCATCTCCAGCAGGTCGAACTCCTTCAGGGGGAGGTCCACCTTGCCTCCGGCGACGGTGACCACGTGGCGGTCGACGTCCATCCGGACGGGGCCCGCCTCCAGGGCGGCCGGGGTGACCTCTTCCGGCTCGCCGCGGCGGCGCAGGACCGCGCGGATGCGGGCGACCAGCTCCCGCGAGGAGAAGGGCTTGGTGACGTAGTCATCGGCTCCTATCTCCAGCCCGACAACCTTGTCGATCTCGCTGTCCTTGGCGGTCACCATGATCACGGGGACGTTGGAGCGGCCGCGGAGCTGCCGGCAGACCTCCGTGCCCGGCAGGCCGGGGAGCATCAGGTCGAGGAGGACGAGGTCGGCGCCGTTGCGCTCGAACTCGTCGAGCCCGTCGGGCCCGGTCGCGGCGATGGCGACCTCGAAGCCCTCCTTGCGGAGCATGTAGGACAGGGCGTCGCTGAAGGATTCCTCATCCTCGACGACGAGCACTCGGGTCACGGAAGGACCTCCGGGGCAGGGATGGCTGGTGCGGTGTGAGGTTCGAGCAGGGGGTTGGCGGGTGCGGAGGCCGTCGCCGGGGCCGGCGCGGCCGCTTCGGGGAGTCGCAGGGTGAACGTGGAACCCTGGCCCTCCGAGCTCCATACCGACACCTCCCCGCCGTGCGAAGCCGCTACGTGCTTCACGATCGCAAGGCCCAGGCCGGTTCCTCCCGTGGCACGGGAGCGGGCCGGGTCCACACGGTAGAAGCGTTCGAAGATGCGCTCGCGGTCCTTTTCCGGGATGCCGATGCCCTGGTCGGTCACGGCTATCTCGATCAAGTCTCCACCCGGCGCGGTGACCCGGCGCGCGGCGATACCGACGCGGGTGCGGGCGGGGCTGTAGTTGACGGCGTTCTCGACCAGGTTGCCGAGGGCGGCCGCCAGCTGCCCCCGGTTCCCCCATACCCGCAGGTCGGCGGTGCCGCCGGCGGCCATGGTGATCTGCTTCGCGGACGCCGTGTGGCGGCACCGGTCTATGGCCTCGGCCACGAGGGTGTCCACGCGGACGGGCTCGGCGTCCTCCAGGGGGTCGTCGTTCTGTACCCGGGAGAGGTCGATGAGTTCTTGTACGAGGTTGATCAGGCGGGTTGCCTCGATCTGCATGCGGCCGGCGAACCGGTGCACCGCCTCGGGGTCGTCCGAGGCGTCCATGACGGCCTCTGAGAGCAGGGAGATCGCGCCGACCGGGGTCTTGAGCTCGTGCGACACGTTCGCGACGAAGTCGCGGCGTACGGCCTCGATGCGGCGGGCCTCGGTGAGGTCCTCCACGAGGAGGAGCACCAGGCGGGAGCCGAGCGGGGCGACGCGCGCCGAGACGGCGAGCGCCTCGCCGCGGCCGGTGCCGCGCCGGGGCAGGTCGAGCTCGACCTGGCGTATCTCCCCGTCGCGCCGGGTGTCGCGGGCCATGTGGAGCATGGGCTCGACGGCCAGCTTGCCGCCGCGGACCAGGCCGAGGGCATATGCCGCCGAGCTGGCCTTGACCACCGCGTCCCCCTCGTCGAGTACGACGGCGGAGGAGCGGAGCACGGAGAGGACGGTGTCCACTCCCGGTGGGAGCACCGCGTTGATGTCGGGGCGCATGGAGCTCCGGGTGGGGCGGGCTTGGTCGCGCTCGCTCCAGCGGAACGCCAGCATCGCGATCACACCGGTGCAAAGACCGGCGATCGCTGCAGCTGCGGCGACCGCCGCGTTCACGTCCATGACTCCAGGTTAAGCAGGCGGGGGGACACTTCCACAGCCGTTCGGGTGGCACCTCGAACAGTCGTCGCCCAGAGTTCACCCTGACGACCGTGCTGATTCACTTGTGGTGCCGGAGTCGGTCGCGTTCGGGGTTCACCGTGGCAACGTGGGGCCGATGGCCGCACCGGCCCGCGCCCCGGGCAGTACTCGCAGTAGGCAGTAGTAGGTCGAGAGAGGGACACGAGAATGCGTGACGCGTACCACGAGGAACTGGACTCGATCGGTGAAGGCCTGGTCGAGATGGCCCGGCTGGTCGGCTCCGCCATCGGGCGGGCCACGACCTCCATGCTCGACGCCGACCTGAAGCTCGCCGAGAGCGTCATCGCCGCCGACCAGAAGGTCGACGACCTCCAGCACGACCTGGAGGCCCGTGCCATCGCGCTGCTCGCGCGCCAGCAGCCGGTCGCCACCGACCTGCGCATCGTCGTCACCTCGCTGCGCATGAGCGCCGACCTGGAGCGCTCCGGCGACCTGGCGCAGCACGTGGCCAAGCTCGCGCGGCTGCGCTTCCCGGACACGGCGGTCCCGCGCGACCTGCACGCGACCATCCTGGAGATGGGGCAGCTCGCGCAGCGGCTGATGGCGAAGGCGGCCGAGGTCATCATCACGAAGGACGTCGACCTGGCGCTCCAGCTGGAGCAGGACGACGACGAGATGGACCAGCTGCACCGCACGCTGTTCCAGCACCTGATGGACGACCGCTGGAAGCACGGCATCGAGACGGCGGTCGACGTGACGCTGCTGGGCCGCTACTACGAGCGCTTCGCGGACCACGCGGTGTCGGTCGCCAAGCGCGTGGTCTACCTGGTGACGGGCGAGCACGCGGACGAGCTCCAGGCCCCCACGCAGGTCGAGGGCGTCTGAGCCGATCCGGAGGGCCGGCGGGGGCTGGATCAACAACGAGCCCCCAATGCGCCGTTGACGCGGGGGCCCGGCTGGGCATGAATGAGGGCGAAGGCACAACGCCTACGAGGAGGATCCATGCCCGATTCCCCCGTCCCCATCACCCCGGAGCAGGAAGCGCAGCCCCCGGAGGGCCTGCGCCTGCGGTTGCCCCTGCTCGCGGCCTGCGGCTGCGGCTCGGGCTGCGGCTGCGGCTGCCAGTCCGGAGCCCCCTGCCAGTGCGGCGGCTGAGGCCGCCCGCCTGGTCACCCGTACGCGAAGGGCCCCGTCCGACACCCCGTCGGCCGGGGCCCTTCGCACCGGTACCTACGAGGAGGAGGAGGCCGTGCGCTCCGGTCGTCCCAGCAAGGAGCAGGTGCGGCGCAACTTCGACAGCGTCCTGACGGACGTGCTGTCGGGGCGCGGAGTGCGCACCGAGACGGGGCTGGACACCCAGACGGAGAACGCCCTGTGGGCCATCGCACGCGCCCGCCCGAACGCTCCGGACGCGCTCGTGGCCGCGGCGTACCGCGCCTTCGCAGGCCAGATCGACGGCAGCAACGCGGAGGCGCGGCGCGCGGACATGGCCCGCAGGATCGCCGAGCGCGCGACCCGGCCCCGCCCGCCGGGAGCCCCGGCGGACCGGGGGCCGCTCCCCCGCCCCGCGCCGTGACCTGCGCCGGGGGCGGAAGTCACCGCTTCAGCGCGCGGTAGCGCTTGAGGAGCACCGTGATCTTCACGTGGCGGCCGCGCCGTTGAGCTCGGTGAGCAGATCCGCGACGCTCCCGCACCGTCCTGCGTCCGAATGCCTGCTCCGAGGTGCCCGGCCCTCCCTGCCTGCTTAGCGTCGTCATGTCGTGCCGCACAGCCCGCGGCACCCGAGGTGACTGGGAGAAACCGCCGTGGCAATCGCGATGAACCTTGCATGGCCCGAGCTCACACCCGAGTTGTACGACGCCGCCCGCGCCCGAGTGGGCTGGGAGGAGGACGTTCCGGCCGGGTTGGTGCTGCACACCTGCTGGTTCGCCGACGACGGCTTCCACGCGCACGACATCTGGGAGTCCGAGGACCACTTCACCCGGTTCATCGCCGACCGGATCACACCCGTGCTCAAGGGTGAACTGGGCGCCCAGGGCGACCCCCAGGTGGCCATCTCCCCCCTGCACAGGCGCTTCGTCGTCCCCGGCGTCACCGGCGGCGCCTGAGCCCGGTTACCCGTGGCAGGTTCAGCCGCACGAATGCCCCCGATCCGCGCGGCGTGCGCGGGTCGGGGGCACGGTCACTCGTACTACTTCTTCTTGCCCTGGTTCTTGACGGCCTCGATGGCGGCCGCGGCGGCGTCCGGGTCGAGGTAGGTGCCGCCCGGGTTGAGGGGCTTGAAGTCGGCGTCCAGCTCGTAGGAGAGCGGGATGCCGGTCGGGATGTTCAGGCCCGCGATGTCGGCGTCGGAGACCCCGTCGAGGTGCTTGACCAGCGCGCGCAGGGAGTTGCCGTGCGCGGCGACCAGGACGGTGTGGCCGTCCAGCAGGTCCGGGACGATCGAGTCGTACCAGTACGGGAGCATGCGGACGACGACGTCCTTGAGGCACTCGGTACGCGGGCGCAGCTCCGGCGGGATGGAGGCGTAGCGCGGGTCCCCGGACTGCGAGAACTCCGTACCGTCTTCGAGAGCCGGCGGCGGGGTGTCGTACGAGCGGCGCCACAGCATGAACTGCTCCTCGCCGAACTCGGCGAGGGTCTGGGCCTTGTCCTTGCCCTGGAGGGCGCCGTAGTGGCGCTCGTTCAGGCGCCAGGAGCGGTGGACCGGGATCCAGTGGCGGTCGGCGGCCTCCAGCGCCATCTGCGCGGTGCGGATCGCGCGCTTCTGGAGGGACGTGTGGACCACGTCGGGGAGAAGTCCGGCGTCCTTCAGGAGTTCGCCACCGCGGACTGCCTCCTTCTCGCCCTTCTCGTTGAGATTGACGTCCACCCAGCCGGTGAACAGGTTCTTCGCGTTCCATTCGCTCTCGCCGTGGCGGAGGAGGATCAGCTTGTACGGTGCGTCGGCCATGCGTACGAGCCTAATGGACGCACCCGTCCCCCCGCGCGCGGTGTGTACGGCATGTGGGACGGTCCCCCGATTGACGGCAGCCGTCAATCCAGTGGCTCCGGAGGGCCCGGGTCCGTAGGGTCCGATCGAGTAGAGGGACGCTTACATCTCCGGGGGGATTCCGTATGTCCGTTGCCAGTGTGAGACGGGCCGCCCGCGAGAGCGTGGCGGGTCTGCCCCGGGAGTTCTGGTGGCTCTGGACGAGCACGCTGGTCAACAGGCTCGGGGCCTTCGTCGCCACATTCATGACCTTGTACCTGACCTTGGAGCGGGGCTATTCGGCCTCCTTCGTGGGACTTGTGGTGGCCCTGCACGGGCTCGGCGGTGTGGTGTCCTCGCTCGTCGCCGGGGTGCTCACGGACCGGCTGGGCCGGCGGCCCACGCTGATGGTGGCGCAGGCGTCGACCGCGTTCTCGGTGGCGCTGCTCGGGTTCATGGAGCACCCGGCGGCGATCGCGGCGGTGGCGCTGCTGGTCGGCATGACCTCCAACGCCTCGCGGCCGGCGGTGCAGGCGATGATGGCGGACATCGTCCGCCCGGAGGACCGGGTACGGGCCTTCGCGCTGAACTACTGGGCCATCAACCTCGGCTTCGCCGTCAGCGCGACCGTGGCGGGCTTCGTCGCGGAGTACAGCTACCTGGCCGGGTTCCTCGGCGAGGCGGCCCTGACGCTGGTCTGCGCGGTGCTCGTCTACCTCAAGCTGCCGGAGTCCCGGCCGGAGAAGACGGAGGCGGAGAAGGCGGCCGCCGAGCCGGAGGTCGGCCTGGGGACGGTGCTGCGGGACGGGCGGTTCATGGGTGTGGTCGGGCTGTCGTTCCTGATCTCGCTGATCTTCATGCAGGGCTCGTTCGGGCTGCCGCTCGCGATGGGCGCGGCCGGGTTCTCCACCGCCGACTACGGGCTCGTCATCGGGGTCAACGGCGTGCTGATCGTGCTGCTGCAGATCCCGGTCACCCGGTTCATCGAGCACCGCGATCCGCAGAAGCTGCTGGTGATCTCGGCGCTGCTGGCCGGGTACGGGTTCGGGCTGACGGCCTTCGGCGGCGCGGTGTGGAGCCTGGCGCTGACCGTCTGCGTGTGGACGCTGGCCGAGATCATCAACTCGCCGACCCAGATGGGCCTGGTCGCGCGGCTCTCCCCGGTCCACGGGCGCGGCCGCTACCAGGGCATGTACACGATGTCCTGGGCGGTGGCCTCGCTGATCGCGCCGCTGATGGCGGGCTTCTCGATCGAGTACTTCGGCGCGGCGTGGCTGTGGGGCGCGACGGCGGTCCTGGGCACGGTGGCGGCGGCGGGCTACTGGCTGCTGATGCGGGGGCTTCCGCAGGACGTGGCGAGCCCGGTGGAGGCGGTCGTGGAGGTCACCGCTCCGGCGAAGGCGACGGATCCGGTGGCTCCGGCGGCCTGACCCGCCTACTCCGGCGGCGTGACCCGCCTACTCCGGCTTCGCCGCCGCCCCCGACGGCTGCGTCAGGTGCTTGAAGGCGTCCAGGTTGCGCGTGGACTCGCCCCGCGAGACCCGCCACTCGTACTCCCGCCGGATCGCGCCCGCGAAACCCAGCTCCAGCAGGGTGTTGAACGCCCCGTCGGCCGCCTCCAGGACCGTGCCGAGCAGCCGGTCCAGATCGTCGGGGGTGATCACCGACAGGGGGAGGCGGGCCGTCAGGTAGACGTCGCCGAGCGCGTCGACCGCGTAGGCCATGCCGTAGAGCTTGAGGTTGCGCTCCAGCAGCCACCGGTGGACTCCGGCCTCGTTCTCGTCCGGGTGGCGGATCACGAAGGCGTTGACCGACAGGGAGTGCTTCCCGGCCTTGAGCGAGCAGGTGGTGCTCAGCTTGCGGGTGCCGGGGAGCTGGACCACGTACGAGCCCGGATCCGGGCTCTCCCAGCTCAGTTCCGCGCCGGTCAGCGTCGTTTCGATGATCGCGCAGATGTCAGCGTCAGCCATGGTGGGAGCGTACGTGACGGCGGTGATCGTGCATGGCTCCCGTGTACACGTCGGCCGTGCCGCTCGCGGCGGTGTCCCAGCCGAAGAACTGCGCGTGCCGCGCGGCCGCCGCGCCCATCCGGTCCGAGAGCCCCGGCTCGTCCACGAAGCGCCGTAGCTCGCGGGCGTAGTCGACCGGATCGTGGCCGGGTACGAGGATGCCCGTCACCCCGTCGTTGACGGCGACCGGGAGCCCGCCGACCTCGGCGGCCAGCACCGGCGTGCCGGTGGCCTGCGCCTCTATGGCGACCAGCCCGAAGGACTCGCTGTACGAGGGCATGACCAGGACGGACGCCGCCCGGAACCAGTCCGCGAGCGCGTCCTGCGCCACCGGCGGATGGAAGTGCACGAGGTCCGCGATGCCGAGCTTCGCGGCGAGCTTCTGCAGCCCCTCCGGCTTCGCGAGCCCGCTGCCGCTCGGCCCGCCGACGACGGGCACGAACAGCCGGCCGCGCAGCGCCGGCTCCCGGTCCACCAGCTCGGCTACCGCACGCAGCAGGATGTCGGGGGCCTTGAGCGGCTGGATGCGGCCGGCGAAGAGCGGGATGACGGCGTCCTGCGGCAGCCCGAGGCGGGCGCGGGCGGCGGCGCGGCCGTCGGCGACGGTGAAGCGGTCGAGGTTCACGCCGGGGTGGACGACGGCGACCTTGCCGGGGTCGGCCGCGTAGTGACGGACCAGCTCGTCGGCTTCCTCGGCGGTGTTCGCGATGAGCCGGTCGGCGGCGTCGACGATCTGCGTCTCGCCGATGACGCGGGCGGCGGGCTCGGGGGTGTCGCCCTCGGCGAGCGCCGCGTTCTTGACCTTGGCCATGGTGTGCATCGCGTGCACGAGCGGGACGCCCCAGCGCTCGGCGGCGAGCCAGCCGACGTGGCCGGAGAGCCAGTAATGGGAGTGGACCAGGTCGTAGTAGCCGGGGCGGTGGCCGGCCCAGGCCTGCATGACGCCGTGGGTGAAGGCGCACAGCTGGGCCGGCAGCTCCTCCTTGGCGAGGCCCTCGTACGGGCCCGCGTCCACGTGCCGTACGAGGACTCCGGGCGCGAGCTCGACCACGGGAGGCAGGCCGCCGGTGGTGGCCCGGGTGAAGATCTCGACCTCGATGTTGATCGCGGCGAGGCGCCGGGCCAGCTCGACGATGTAGACGTTCATGCCGCCGGCGTCGCCGGTGCCGGGCTGGTGCAGCGGTGAGGTGTGCACGCTGAGCATCGCGACGCGGCGCGGCTTGCGGTGGCCGCCGACGGCGGCGGGCAGGCGCAGGCGCGGCGGCTCGTGGCGGGTGCCGGAACGGGCCGCGGCGAACCGGCCGCCGATGCTGCCGCCGATGCGGGACACGTACTGGCTCAAGGGAGCAGTTCCTCTCGCTCGGACGGCATGACACCGAGAGCGCTGTCGGCGCTCTTCTAGGAGTGCAACCCGGACGGCCGTGTCCCGCATTCCGGGGCGGGCGGTTTTCCTGCTGCCGCGCCGGATTTTTATCGCGCGGGAGCGCTCCGCTTACTCTCTGCACATGACCTCCCGCTCCACCCCTCCCCCTCGTCGCCCCGTCGGCACGGTGACCCGCGGGACGACGAACCCGAACCGCCTGCGCCGCATGGACCGCTGGATCGCGGCGACGCACGGAGCGGCGTTGCGGCGCGCGGACGCCCCGGTCGCGGTGGACCTCGGCTACGGGGCCGCGCCCTGGACCGCGGTGGAGCTGCTGGCCCGGCTGCGGGAGGCGGCTCCGCGGGTGCGGGTGGTGGGCATCGAGATCGAACCGGCCCGGGTGGCGGGCGCGAAGCCGTACGAGCGGGAGGGTCTGAGCTTCCGGCACGGCGGCTTCGAGGTGCCGCTGGAGGGCGGGGTGCGGCCGGCTCTGATCCGGGCGGCGAACGTGCTGCGCCAGTACGACGAGGAGCAGGTCGAGGCGGTGTGGGAGCGGTTGTGTGCCCGGCTCGCTCCCGACGGGCTGCTGGTGGAGGGGACCTGCGACGAGATCGGGCGGCGGCACGTATGGGTCGCGCTGGGTCCCGAAGGGGCGCGCACGGTGACCTTCGCCACCCGGCTGGGCTCCCTGGAGCGCCCCTCGGACCTGGCGGAGCGGCTGCCGAAGGCCCTGATCCACCGGAACGTGCCGGGCGAACCGGTGCACGCGTTCCTGCGCGACTTCGACCGGGCGTGGGCGGCGGCGGCTCCGTACGCCTCCTACGGGGCGCGGCAGCGCTGGATCCGGACGGCGCGGGCGCTGTCCGGGGACTGGCCGCTGGCGGACGGTCCGGTGCGGTGGCGCCAGGGGGAACTCACGGTGCGGTGGGATGCGTTGAGGCCTTCGGGGTGACGGGGGCCGATGTGGTCGGCGTGGCCAGGGGGGCCGCGGGGGCGATCGGGACCCATAGGGACTCATCGGGTGGATATCCACAAGGGTGTTGGAATTCACCGACTCGTGGCACCATCCCGAAGGCAATGACAAGTTACTGACGATTAGTCAATCCTGTGTCTGGGGGGACCATGAGGAAACGACGACGGGGTTCGATCGCCCTCACACTGCTCTGCGCGATGGCGCTGCTGTCCGCGCCGGGCGCGCTGGCCGGCACCGCGTTCGCCGCACCGGAGCCCCAGCAGGGCAAGTCCCTGGAGCAGGTCCGCAAGGAGATCGAGGGCCTCTACCGCGAGGCCGGCACGGCCACGGACGCCTTCAACCTCGCGGAGAGCGAGACCAAGACGCAGTCCGACAAGATCGTGGAGATCGCCAACCTGGTCCTCGCGGGCCAGGACCGCATCACCGCCCTGAAGGGCCGCGCGGGCGCGGCCGCCCGCGCCCAGTACCGCTCGGGCGGGCTGCCGCCCGGCGCGCAGTTGGCCCTGAGCAACGACCCGGCCCAGTTCCTGGACGGCTCCGACCGGCTGCGCCAGGGCGAGAAGGCCGGCGCGGACCTGCTCTCCGAACTGAACCGGACCCAGAGCGACTTGCAGCAGTACGCGAGGGACGCGAGCGCGCACTGGGAGACCCTGGAGGCGAACCGGGTCAAGCAGGAGGCCGCGAAGAAGCAGGTCGAGGACAAGATCAAGGCGGCGGAGGACCTCGAAAGCAAGCTGGAGGCCGAGCAGAAGGCCCGGCTGCTGGAGCTCGAGGCGGAAGCGCAGCGCAAGGCGCAGACCGACTGGCTGTCCACGGGCGCGATGACCGGCTCGGCGGGCGCGGCGGCCACCGACGCGGGCAAGCGGGCCGTGCAGTTCGCGGCCGCCCAGATAGGGAAGCCGTACGTGTGGGGCGCGGAGGGGCCGGGTTCGTTCGACTGCTCCGGGCTGACCTCGCAGGCCTGGCTCGCGGCGGGCAAGAAGATCCCGCGCACCTCGCAGGAGCAGCTGCGGCTGCCGAAGGTCGCGGTCAAGGACATGCGGCCGGGCGACCTGATCATCTACTTCGACGACGCGAGCCACGTCGGGATGTACGTCGGGGACGGCGCGATGGTCCACGCCCCCCGCCCCGGCCGCAACGTCACCATGGCGGGCGCGGGGTCCATGCCGATCAAGGCCGTGGTCAGGCCGGACGCGTAGCGACGACCCGCTCACCGACAGGCAGCGCCGTCGGCGACGGCCCGCCCCGGGGACGTACGGCCCTCGGCGGCGGTGCGTCTCGGTGGGCGGGACGCCGTACCCCTCCGCCGTGACGTTGGTCATTCGCCGACGCGGACTTTCCCACCCGATAACGGCATATGCCGGAGCCCCGAGCCGGACCTGCCATTCCGCTTCCCTCGTCCCGCCGCTAGGGTCGCCGGACGAGCGAACCCCCGAGGGGGCGGGAAGGAACCGGAGACGATGCCCGTACCCGTACCGCGGCAGAGGGACATCCCGGGCACCGAGAGCGGCCCGGGCGGCACGTCATCGCTCACCCTGCTGGTGATCGAGGACGACCCCGCCGGCGGCCTCACCGTCCCCGAGATCCTCGACGCCGACGGCCACCGCATCCGGCTGCGCAGCGCCCGCAACCTCACGGAGGCGGCCCGGCTGCTCACCCCCGACGTGAACTGCGTCCTGCTCGACCTCGCGCTCCCGCACGGCGGAGCCGGCGGCGCGGGCGAAGCCGCCGATCCGTTCGGCGCCCTGCGCCAGGTGCTCCGCATCGCCCCGCGGCACGCCGTCCTGGTGCTCACCTCCGAGGAGGACGCGGAGCGCGCCGCGGAGGCCGTACGCGTGGGGGCCCAGGACTTCCTGTTCCGCGACGAGCTCGACGGGCGGCTGCTCAGCCGCGCCATCCGCTACGCGGTGGAGAGAAAACGGGCGGACATCGCCCAGTACAAGCTTGCAGAATCGAAACTGCGGGCCCAGGAGAACGCCCGCCTGGAGCGCGGGCTCCTCCCGCACCCGCTCCTGGAGGGCTCCGACCTCCGCTTCGCCGCCCGCTACCGCCCCGGCCGCAGCCGCGCGCTCCTCGGCGGGGACTTCTACGACACCGTCCGCACCCCCGACGGCACCGTCCACGCGATGATCGGGGACGTCTGCGGGCACGGCCCCGACGAGGCCGCCCTCGGCGTCGAGCTGCGCATCGCCTGGCGGGCGCTGACCCTGGCCGGCCTGTGTGGAGACGACCTGCTCGCCACCCTCCAGGAGGTCCTCGAAGTCGAGCGCCCCTGCGAGGAGATCTTCGCGACGCTGTGCACGGTGGACATCGCCCCGGACGGCCGGCGCGCGGGCCTGTGCCTGGCGGGCCACCCGGCGCCGCTGATCTCCCGGCCGGGCCGCCCCGCGCGGCTGCTCCCGTACGAGAACAGCGGCCCGGCGCTCGGCCTGCTGCCCCGGGCCCGCTGGCCGCGCCGCCAGGTGGAGCTGGGCGGCACGTGGAGCCTGATGCTCTACACCGACGGCCTGATCGAGGGCAAGATCGGGCGGGGCAAGGAGCGGCTGGGGCAGGACGGCATGGTCGAGATGATCAACCGGCACCTGGCCGACGGGCTGACCGGCGAAGGCCTGCTCGAAGCCTCCGTGACCGAAGCCCGCCGCCTCAACGGCGGGGAGCTGACGGACGACGTCGCCGTCGTCCTCCTCTCCCGCGCCGAAGGCTGATGGGCCGCGCGCGTCCGGGCGGACCAGGCCGCGCCTACCGCCCCACTGCCTACCGGCCCATCGCCTACCGGACTACCGGCCTATCGCCTACCGGTCTATCGCCTACCGTCCGCCGTTGTAGGGCCCGTACGGCCCGTCGCTGCTGCTGCCGCCGCCGCGTCGACCGCCATGGCCGCCGCCGGACACCTGCTTGAGGGCGGGGCGCACGTCGACGAAGAACACGATGGTGGCGATCAGTCCGGCGACCGTCAGGAACAGCATCTGCGGCAGGAAGAAGTCCACGACGACGGTGATGCCGAGGAGGACCAGCCAGAAGGTCTTGGTCTTCTTGTCGGCGGCCCGGTAGGCATCCTCCCGCGCCACCAGGGCGAGGACGAAGGCCACGACGGCGAGCACCAGCATGGCGAGCCCGATCAACGGGATCACGCCGTTGTCAAAACCGTTCATCAACTGCATCGCGTCGACCACCTTCTGGTACTCACGGGCCTGCTGCCGTCCACTCCACGCTACCGGCCCGAACCCCTTCACGAACTACAACGGGCCGGACACCTCACAGGTGCCCGGCCCGCCGCACTGCACGCAGCTCAGCTCTCGTCGCCCGACGGGGCAGCGGCCTTCTTGGCCGTGCTCTTGCGCGCGGTGGTCTTCCGGGCGGCGGGCTCCTCCTCGGCGGCGGCCTCGGCCACCGGGGCCGACTCCCGCTCCGGCGCGGTCTGCGCCTCCGGCTCGGGCTCCACGACGACGGCGATGTCGACGATCTCCTCGGAGACCTCCCCGCGCCATGCCCGTACGGTCTGCTCACCGTGCTCGGCGACCTTGTCGTAGGCCTCCTTGGCCTTGACCGCGTACTCGGCGGCCACGCCGACCCCGCGCAGCGCCAGGTCCTGGGCGGTCTCCCCGAGCTTCTTCGCGTCGATCGCGCCGAGCATCTCGGCGACCGTGGCGGTGACCGCCTCCTGCGCCTCCTTGGCCTTCCCCTTGGCCTTCTCCTGCACGGCCTTCGGGTCGGTGTTCTTCACGGCCTCGATGCGCGCGGGGGCCTCGGCGCGCAGCTGCTCAATCAGCCCGGGCACCTTCTTGGCCTGCTGCACGGCGAGGTCGGCGGTGCCGGCGGCGAAGTAGAGGGGCGTCGGGTCGGTGAGGGTCTTCTTCAGGTCATCGGCGATGGCCATGTGGTGGTCCTCCCGGATCACGGTCTCAGTTCGTGCTCTGCGTACTCAGTTCGTATGGCGCGTCTCGGCATCGCCGCTGCCGCCGTCGGCAGCGCCCCGCGCTCCCGCCCCGGCAGCCGCCCCGGCCTCGGCCTCGGCGGCGTTCTCCTTGCGGAAGGACTCGTAGATCTGGAGCAGCACCTGCTTCTGCTGCTCGCTGATCGACGGATCGGCGAGGATCACGGCCCTCGTCTCCACGTCGTCCCGGTCCCGCTCGTCCAGGATTCCGGCCTGCACGTACAGCGTCTCGGCGGAGATCCGCAGCGCCTTGGCGAGCTGCTGCAGGATGTCCGCGCTCGGCTTGCGCAGCCCGCGTTCGATCTGACTGAGGTACGGGTTCGACACCCCCGCCGCATCGGCCAGCTGCCGCAGCGAAAGCTGCGCCTGCCGCCGCTGCTCGCGCAGGTACTCGCCGAGATTCCCGACGTTGAGCGATGCCATGCCCCGATCCTGCCGCACCTTGCTAACTATTGCAAGCACCTGCTTGCAATAACTCCCACTCGGCCGGCGGCCACCTCACTGTGCCTGAGCACGCTAGTTGTCACCTGAGCAGGACAACTGTCACCGTGCGACCTGGCGGACTCCTGCGCGCTTGCGACTTTTCGAGATAGATGACATCGAGTCGTGCCGGCTGACACCGAGCACGTGCACAGCTGGCCAGCGACGGAGGCGATCCTCACCGGCTACCGCGTCGCGCTCGGGGTGCACGAGATCGACGAACCCTTCGACTTCTGGCCCGAAGAGCGATTCACTCAAGGGCTTCACGAGCGTCGCGGGACGTCCAGCTCCCTCGGCTGGGCCAGGCCGCTCTAGGCGCGGCTCTGGGCAGCAGGGCCGCCTCTGAAGAAAAGAGGGTGGGTGAAGCCTGAACGTTTGCCAATGGTTCTCCGTCATAGGAGCAGCAGAAGGGGGAGGCAAGGCATTGACACGGTGGAGAGCCCGGTTCAAGGAGCAAGACCCGCTCGATGCGGGGTTAGTGGGAAGAGTTCGCGCGATCCTGACGCTTGGAGGTGTTCCATCCGCAGACCTGGACGACGGTGTCCAGCAGGTGCGCCTCCGGCTGCTGGAGCGTGAGGCCGGCGGCCGTGAGGTGCCCCGGGACGTGGGGGCGTGGACGGCGGTCGTCGCATCCCACGTGGCGGTGGACTGGCACCGGTCCCGCCGGAGGCAGGGGCAGTTGAACGAGCGCCTCATCGCACAGAGGTCCGTGGAACAGCAAGGCGGCGAGGAGCCGAACACGCTGGCTTCGGCGGTGGCTGAGGGGTTGGAAAGCCTGCCTTCGATACAGCGTCAGCTACTGGCGTTGCGTTTCTACGCGGATCTTTCGGTGGGACAGATCGCCACTCATCTCGGCATCCCGGAGGGCACGGTCAAGAGCCGCCTGCACACGGCTGTGAGCAATCTGCGTCAGCGGCTCCAACAGAGTGAGGGGATCTGACGGTGAACAGGGACGAGACGTGGGGAATGGACGAAGTGGTCGTGCCCGACGATGATCCGCTGATGCTGGCCATCGAGGGTGGGCCAGCGCCGGCCGCGTCGGGGCAGGACCCCGATGCGGCCGAACGCTACGAGGCGGCACTCGCGGATGTGAGCCTGTTGCGGACGCAGTTGGCTCTGATCGCCGATGGCGCGGCGCTGTCGGCGAAATCGGGGTTGAGCATGGGTGAGGTAGCTGTCCGGCCTGGAAGGCGTCGCCCCCGGAGGAAGCTGACGCTGGTCCTGGTGGCGGTGACAGCAGTGGCGGCTGTGCTCGGCGGGTTGGGTCTCGCGAGGATCGCCGCGGGAGGGGATCACGCCGCGAAGCTCACGCCGACCGGCATCGTGTCCTGTGCCCGGGTGATCGCCGAAGGCACCGTAAGGGACGTCGAACCGTCCGGGGACAGTCAGCTACGCGTCGTGCTGAATGTGGAGCGGTACCTGAAGCCTCAAAACGGTGACCGGACGCTGAGTTACACCTTGGGTGCGGGCGACAGCGCTGTCCCAGCCGTCGGCGCGCGCGTGCTGGTCAGCATCTCCCGGTTCCCGGACGAGCCCGTGCAGCAGTACACGGGGGAGGACGCGACTCCTGCCTGGCAGTGGATGCAGGAGGCTCTGCCCCGCTCCGCGTCCGTTCCCTGCAAAGGCCGAGGCTGACAGGCTTCGGAGCCCGACCACCCGACCCGCCCCTGTTTGAACTCGTCGGCACCTTGCTGGTGGAGGCCCGACGTAGGTCCTAATGAGGCACCACGGGCAACGGGCTGGTTGGCGGCACCAAGGCACGTCCCTGATGCCGCCGTCCACATGAGTGGCGGGTCAGCTCCGGATTCCGCCAAGATTCAGTGAGCACGACTCTTCGATGAACTCCCCGACGCGGTAGCTGCTGAACTTGATTGGGTGATGTCGGGTTGATCGTGGTCAGTCGTCCATGATCAGACCGGTTCCTGCGAGGCATCCGTCGACGAGGTGTGGTCGGTACTGGATCTGCTTGAGGCTTCGCTTCACG
>NZ_JBWJVM010000088.1:0-32793 GCF_056428985.1 Streptomyces sp. CA189
CTTCATCGCTCTGGCCAGCACAGTCATCACTGTCCGCTGCCTGATCCGACGCGCCTGGACCCTCTACCGCTGGGACACCCGCCCTCGAAACCCCCGCATCCGATGACCTACTGGCGGACACCCTTAGGGAGGGGATCGGAAGTCAAAACGCCCTGCACACGCGGCTGGGCGTCACCATGGAGAACACCCGTCGGCTCACCGAGGGCCGCCGCCCGGCGGGAACCGAGAACCACTTCGAGGCGTGGGAGACGCTGACCCACGCCCAGAACCCGAACTGACGCCCCCTCTACGGCAGCCCGCGGCCCCGCCGTCGAGCGGGGCCGCGGTCGTCGGAAGGCTCAGCGGGTCTCGGCCGCCCTCAGCCGGCTTCCTTGACCTGTGCCGGGGTCGGCGCGGTGCCGCCGAGGTGGGCCGGCAGCCACCAGGAGTCCTCGACGCCCTTGGGCTTGGCCGGGTAGGCGCTCTGGGCCGCGTCCAGCAGCTCCTGCACCCGCTCGCGCAGCCGGCGGGTGATGGCCCCGGCGTACTGGTCGGAGGGCGCCTCCAGCGGCTCGCCCACCCGCATCGTCACCGGGATGTGGCTGCGCTTGAGGTCCTTCGGGCGGCCCTTGGTCCACATCCGCTGCGTTCCCCACAGCGCCACCGGGATCAGCGGGACGCCGGCTTCCTGGGCCATGCGGGCCGCACCGGACTTGAAGCTCTTGAGCGTGAAGGACTGGGAGATCGTCGCTTCCGGGAACACGCCGATGATCTCGCCGGCGCGCAGCGAGTCGAGCGCGTGCTGGTACGCCGTCTCGCCCTGGGAGCGGTCGACCGGAATGTGCTTCATCGCGCGCATCAGCGGACCGGACACCTTGTGCCGGAACACCGACTCCTTCGCCATGAAGCGGACGAGCCGCTTCTGCGGGCGCGCGGTCAGCCCGGCGAAGATGAAGTCGAGGTAGCCGATGTGGTTCGACACCAGAACCGCCCCGCCCTTGCGCGGGATGTTCTCGGTGCCCTTCATGTCGATACGGACGTCGAGCGCACGGAAGAGGGTGTGCGCGGCACCGATAACCGGGGGGTAGACGAGCTCAGCCATGGTGGGGAGACCCCGCTTTCTGCCTGGAGGTGCTCCCGGCCGGAAGTTACGGCAGCGTAGGTACGCGGCCATGGGGATCGTGCCCCATACGGGAGCCGCAGGCCAGTCCAGACGCCCCTGCCCGGCGAGATTCTCGTCACGCCGGGAATGCGGCGCGCCTGCGGGGCGCTCCGATCAGCGTACGAACGTACCGGGATGATGGGCGGGTGCCCGTACGGGCCGGGTGACGGGCGGAGACGGGAGTGCGGGTGCGAGCGGGCGAGCGGGACGAGGGCGCGGGCGAAGGCCGGCTGGGCATCGCCGAACTGGGCGCCGAGCCGGGGGAGCGGGCCACGCTCGTGCAGTTCTCCAGTGCCTTCTGCCAGCCCTGCCGGGCCACCCGGCGGATCCTGGACGAGGTCGCGGCCATGGTCGGGGGCGTCCGGCACATCGAGATCGACGCCGAGAAGAACCTGGACCTCGTACGGGCCCTCGGCATCGAGAAGACCCCGACGGTACTGGTCCTGGACGCGGCCGGGCGGATCGTACGGCGGGCCGCCGGAATGCCGCGCAAGGCGGACGTGATCGCAGCCCTGGGGGCCGCCGTATGACGCGGGCACGGACCTCGGCGGGCGCGGACCTCGCCGGGCGCGCACCCCGCCCGGCGCGGGCAGCGGGCGGCGTCCGGTGAGCCGGTACACGCGTCCGCACGCAGCGTGACGCGCCCTACATCTGCCCGTTGAGGCTTGACTGCGTACACGGGAGATCGTCAGGCTTGCGATATGCGGTATGAACTCCTGCTTTACGGACGGGGCACCTCCTGATGACGGCTCCGACGGCTCCGACGGCTCCGTCCCCACGGGCCGGCGCCGGCCTGCCCGGCTCGCCCGCGCTGTTGCGCTCGGTGTTCCGCCGGCACGCCGCGGGCGTCGCCGTGATCACCGCCGAGAGCGGCGGCCGGCCGGTGGGTTTCACCGCGACCTCCCTCAACTCCGTCTCGGCGGACCCCCCGCTCCTCTCGTTCACCATCGGCACCGGGTCCTCGAGCTGGCCGGCGATGCGGGACTCCGAGCACCTCGGGGTCCACATACTCGGCGAGCGGCAGGGGGAGTTGGCGGGCCTGTTCGCCCGCAACGGAGCGGACCGCTTCGGGTCGGCCACCGACTGGGCGGCCGGCCCGCACGGGGTTCCGGTCCTGGGCGGCGTACTGGCCTGGCTGGTGTGCCGGGTCGTGGCGCGGGTCCCGGCCGGCGAGCACCGGGTGATCATCGCGGAGGCGGTCGCCGGGGACCCGGCGGGTGACCCGGTGGGGGACCCGTCCGGCGAGGGCCGGCCGCTGCTGTACCACCAAGGGCGCTTCAACGCGTTGCGGGACTGAATCGTCCCTGCTGGGGCCGGTTCCACCGGCGTTGGCCAGATCACAGTTCACCGGCCTTGCAACCTGGCGGGACCCGCTGTGTACTGACGAGTAACATTCCTGACGGGGCGCGGGCCGCCCCGGCGGGAACGGCCCGAGATGGCGCCTATGCTGCCTGAACAAGGCGGTACCAGAAATGTCGATGCGGTAGGAGAGCCGGCGTGAGCCTGAGGATCGTTGTCTGTGTGAAGTACGTGCCCGACGCCACTGGCGACCGGCAGTTCACCGAAGACCTGACCGTCAACCGTGACGACGTCGACGGCCTGCTGTCGGAGCTCGACGAGTACGCCGTCGAGCAGGCGCTGCAGATCGCCGACGAGGCCGACGACGCGGAGATCACCGTCCTGACGGTGGGCCCCGAGGACGCGAAGGACGCGCTGCGCAAGGCGCTGTCGATGGGTGCCGACAAGGCCATCCACGTCGAGGACGACGACCTGCACGGCAGCGACGTCATGGCCACCTCGCTGGTGCTCGCCAAGGCGATCGAGAAGGCCGGGTACGACCTGGTCATCACCGGCATGGCGTCGACCGACGGCACCATGGGTGTCCTCCCGGCGATCCTGGCCGAGCGCCTGGGCGTCCCGCAGGTCACCCTGCTCTCCGAGGTCAAGGTCGAGGACGGTGTCGTGACCGGCCGTCGCGACGGCGACTCGGCGAGCGAGCAGCTGGAGGCCTCCCTCCCGGCGCTCGTCTCGGTGACGGACCAGTCGGGCGAGGCCCGCTACCCGTCCTTCAAGGGCATCATGGCCGCCAAGAAGAAGCCGGTGGAGTCCTGGGACCTGGAGGAGCTGGAGATCGAGTCCGACGAGGTCGGTCTCGAAGGCTCCTGGACCGCGGTCGACTCCGCGACCCAGCGTCCGGCCCGCACCGCCGGCACGATCGTCAAGGACGAGGGCGAGGGCGGCAAGTCGCTGGCCGCCTTCCTTGCGGAGCAGAAGTTCATCTAAGAGCTTCGGCCCCTTCTCAAACGCCCCCTGACTACTTCGCATTCGCAGGAGCATCCCCAATGGCTGAAGTCCTCGTCTACGTCGACCACGTCGACGGCGCCGTCCGCAAGCCCACCCTCGAACTGCTGACGCTGGCCCGCCGCATCGGCGAGCCCGTCGCCGTCGCCCTCGGCGCCGGTGCCGAGGCCACCGCCGCCGTGCTCGCCGAGCACGGTGCCGTCAAGGTCCTCACCGCCGACGCCCCGGAGTTCTCCGACTACCTCGTCGTGCCGAAGGTGGACGCGCTCCAGGCCGCGTACGACCTCGTGTCCCCGGCCGCCGTGCTGGTCCCCTCCTCCGCCGAGGGCAAGGAGATCGCCGCCCGCCTGGCGGTCCGCATCGGCTCCGGCATCATCACCGACGCCACCGACCTGGAGGCCGGTGACGAGGGTCCGGTCGCGACGCAGGCCGCGTTCGCCGCGTCCTTCAGCGTCAAGGCCCGCGTCTCCAAGGGCACCCCGGTCATCACCGTGAAGCCGAACTCGGCCCCGGTCGAGGCCGCCCCGGCCGCCGGCACCGTCGAGGCACTCGCCGTCACCTTCGGCGCCCTCGCCACCGGCACCAAGGTCACCTCCCGCACCCCGCGCGAGTCGACCGGCCGCCCCGAGCTGACCGAGGCCGCGATCGTGGTCTCCGGCGGCCGCGGCGTCAACGGCGCCGAGAACTTCCACATCATCGAGGCGCTCGCGGACTCCCTCGGTGCGGCCGTCGGCGCCTCGCGCGCCGCCGTCGACGCCGGCTGGTACCCGCACTCCAACCAGGTCGGCCAGACCGGCAAGTCGGTCTCCCCGCAGCTGTACATCGCCTCCGGCATCTCGGGCGCGATCCAGCACCGCGCCGGCATGCAGACGTCCAAGACGATCGTCGCGATCAACAAGGACGCCGAGGCCCCGATCTTCGACCTCGTCGACTACGGCGTGGTCGGCGACCTCTTCGCGGTCGTCCCGCAGCTGACCGACGAGATCAAGGCGCGCAAGGGCTAAAACCCTGCCGCAGGCGCTGACCTGCGGGGCAAGTGGTCTCCGGGGCCGTGTGGTGTTTCTCACCGCACGGCCCCGAGTCGTTTGTCCAGGACGGCGGAGGGACCATTGACTGAGCGGAACCCCGTGACTAAATTCTGTAATGCGGATCTAAGATTCCGTGAAGCGGAAAAGAGGAGAGTGCACGATGGGTCAGCAGGAGAAGGTGGCGACGAGCCTCGCAGGCGCGGTCAGCGAGGGCATCAGCGCTTCCCTCAAGCCGGTGGACGCGGAACTCGCGCGCCACTACCCGGGCGACCCCGGCACCCGTCAGCCCATCCACACGGTCTACGTGCCCGGTGACGTCTTCGCCGCGGACACCATCCGCACTTGGGGCGACCAGGCCCTCGCGGCCCTGGACGAGCACGCCCCGGACGCCGCCACCTTCGCCAAGGTGCTCGGCATCTCCGACGAGCTGGCCGTACCGGTCTACGACCGCGTCCGCGCCAAGCTCGCCTCCGAGCCCATCGAGGACCTCCGCGTCGACTTCGAGGACGGCTTCGGCGTCCGCTCCGACGAGGAGGAGGACCAGGCCGCGGCCCGCGCCGCCCGCCTCGTCGCCGAAGCCTTCTCCAACGGCACGAACGCCCCGTACATGGGCATCCGGATGAAGTGCATGGAGTCCAACGTCCGCGACCGCGGCATCCGGACCACCGACATCTTCCTCTCCGGCCTGCTCGCGCACGGCGGCCTGCCCGAGGGCCTGGTCCTGACGCTGCCCAAGGTCACGTACCCCGAGCAGGTCACGGCCTTCGTGCAGCTGCTGGAGGCCTTCGAGACCGCCCGCGGCCTGCGCCCGGGCCGGATCGGCTTCGAGATCCAGATCGAGACCAGCCAGTCCATCCTCGCCTCCGACGGCACCGCCGCGGTCGCCCGGATGATCGAGGCCTCGAAGGGCCGCGCCACCGGCCTGCACTACGGCACCTTCGACTACAGCGCCTGCGTCGGCGTCTCCGCCGCCTACCAGTCGAGCGACCACCCCGCCGCCGACCATGCCAAGGCGATCATGCAGGTCGCGGCCGCCGGCACCGGCGTACGCGTCTCCGACGGCTCGACCAACGTCCTGCCGATCGGCACCACCGAGCACGTCCACGAGGCCTGGAAGCTGCACTACGGCCTCACCCGCCGCGCCCTGGCCCGTGCCTACTACCAGGGCTGGGACATGCACCCGGCGCACCTGCCGACCCGCTACGCGGCCGTCTTCGTCTTCTACCGCGAGGGCCTCGAAACGGCCGCCGCGCGCCTGAAGGCGTACGTCGCCAAGATCGAGGGCGACGTCATGGACGAGCCCGCCACCGCGAAGGCGCTGGCCGGCTACCTGGTCCGCGGCCTGGACTGCGGCGCCGTCGGCGCCGAGGAGGTCACCGCCCTCACCGGCCTGACCCGCGCGGAACTCGACGCCTTCGCCATCCCGCGCCGCTCGGCGACGCTCACGGCGACCGCCTGACGCACACGACGCGGACGGCCCGGCCCCGGATCACAGGGGCCGGGCCGTCCGCGTCCGCGGGGTCGGCAGGAGCCAGCAGCGCAGGGTGCCGTCGTCCCCGGAGGCTGCCAGCAGGCTCGCGTCGGGAGAGAAGGCGACACCGCGGACGGCTCCGCTGTGACCGGTCAACGGCACACCGGTGGTGGCCTCACCCGCGGCAGGGTCCCAGAGCTGCACGGCGCCGTCCGCACCCGCGCTGGCCAGCCGGTTCCCCTGCGGGGAGAACGCCAGGTCGTACACAGCCCCGGCGTGCCCGGGGAGACGGCGGCCGGGGGGAGCGGGGGCACTCACGTCCCACAGCAGGATGCGCCCTTCGGCGTCGCCGGTCGCCAGCAGACAGCCGTCCGGGGAGAAGGCCATGGCGCCGACGGTGCTCACGTGGGCCTCCAGCTCCAGGTCGGCCCCTTCCGGGGCGGCCGGATCCCACAGCACCACCCGCTCGCCCACGGCGGCGGCCAGCACGCCCCCGTTCGGAGGGGCGGCGAGGGCGAACACGTCCGACACCCCGACGGGAACGCGTGCGGTGGCCCTCCGGTCGCCGGACCAGTCCAGGAGCAGTACCTGCCCCTCCGACCCGATCACGGCCGCCTGCCGGGCAGCGGATCGGAACGCGACGTGCTGTACCAGGGACACGGGACGGTGGGGCGGCCCGGCCGGGGTCCACAGCCTGGTCGACCCGCCGTCGGCGGGGAAGTCCAGCCCCCAGGGGGCCATACCGGTCGGCGCGGGCAGGGACCCGGGCAGCTGGACGCGTGCCGCCGGATCCCAGGTGAGGATCCGGCCGTCCCCGGTGCGGACCAGGAGACGGCTGCCGTCCGGCGAGAAGGCCAGCCTGCGCAGAGCGACTCCGCTCTGCGTCGACAGGGCAGGCAGAGCGAGGGCCTGGTGCGTGCGCAAGGCGGATTCGAGGGCTCGTGCCGCGAGCGGCGCGGAAGGCGAGGGCCCCGCGTACGGTTCGGCGTGGTACACCACCAGGGTGTCGCCCTCGCCGCAGAGGGCGAGCATGCGGCCGTCGGGGGACACGGCCAACCGGTCGAACGGACCCTTGTGCCCCGCCAGGGGCGGGCCCAGGAGGGCACCGGTCGGAGGGTCCCACAGGCGTACGGTGCCGTGGTCGCTCATGGTGGCCAGCAGGCGGCCGTCCAGGGAGAAGGCCATGGTGTACCCGTGGCCGGCCGCTTCGGGCAGCTGGTACGCGACGGTGCCGGTCGCGGTGTCCCACAGCAGGGTCTCTTCCCCGACCGTCGTGGCCAGCAGGGCGCCGTCGCCGGAGAACGCGGCCCCGACGGTCTCGGGGATCTTCTCGATGAGGGGCTTGCCGATACTTGCACCGGTCGTCAGATCCCACAGGTGCAGCGTGTGATTGGTCCTGAGCGCGGCCAGGATGCCGCCGTCGGCGCGGCAGAACATCGCCTTGATCTCGCCGATGAGAGGTGATCCGGCGGGTTCTCCGGTCGTCGTGTCCCACCGGTGGACGACATCGTCGTCGGCGGTGACCAGTGTCCGGCCGTCCGCCGAGAAGACGACCACGTCGATGCAGCCGTCGTGGCCGAGCAGGGGCGGCCCCGCCTGCTCAAGTGTCCCGGTGTCCCACAGGGTGACCGTGCCGGCGTCGTCCCCGACGGCCAGGAGGCGGCCGCTGGGGGAGAACGCCATGGCGAAGGCAACGCATCCGCCTTCGAGCAGGCCGACGGGGACTCCGAGGACGGGATCCCACAGTTGGACAGCCGCGCTCTCCTCGTTCACCCCGGACACGGCGAGGATCCGGCCGTCGGGCGAGAACGCCACACACCAGTTGTTGTCCGTCCGGGCGGTGAGCACGTGGGCCACGGCGAAGCCGGTCCCACCGACGGGAGCGGGTGGGGGCCCCGGAAGGGGGACTCGCCGAGTCGTGAGGGGTACGGGCGCAGGGGAGCGCCGGACGGGATCCAGGGCGGCCAGGTCGCGCCAGCGCCGGCGCCAGGGTTCCAGCTCGGGGGAGTTGTGGGGTGGGACGGGCCGCTCCTGCCCGAACTCGTCGTACGAGTGGAGGATGCGGACCAGGCCCATCAGGCGGTCCAGGCCCGGAAGGCGGTCCCCGCGGAAGGCGTCGCTCTGGGTGGACACGGGCAGCCGGATGCCGGTCTGGGACTTCACCGCACGCGCGGCCAGTTCGCGGTAGGACGGCTTGCCCCGGTCGAGCCGCAGTCGGCGCAAGTCCGCCGCGAACGACTCCAGTTCTTCGCTGAATGCACGCACGCTGTCCATCACCGCACAGGTTAGGGCCGTGCCGGGCGCTCCGCCGGACAATCCCGAACAGCGCGGAACAGTGCCGGTCAGCGCCGGTGTCCGGCGGTGTTCGGAGGCGGTCCGGGTCGTTCGGTACGGGCGGCGCACGGGCACGAAGGGCGGTGCAATCGGGGCATGACCACACCTTCGGACACCGAGCCGGCCTTCCTGACCCTGCACGCCGCAGTCGTGCTCCTCGGCGCCCTGTTCGCCGGCCTGGTCACCGGCGGGCTGAGCTACCTCGGCGGCGTGCACCCGGCCCTGTCCGTCCTCGCCGGGCTCACCGCCGCCGGCGGGGCCGTGCCCGTGCTGCGCGGCCTCATCCGGTGAACGGCGGGAGCTCGCCCGAGCCGCGGGGGATCAGGCGGGTGGGGAGTTCGATGCGGGCCGGGGGGAGGTCGGCGCCCGCCAGGCGTTGGAAGAGGCGGTCCGTGGCCACGCGGCCCAGGGCCGCGGCGTCCTGGGCGATCACCGTGATCCCGGGGTTCAGCAGGTCGGCGAGTTCGAAGTCGTCGAAGCCGACCAGGGCCACCGGGTGGGGCAGGGACGCGAGGACGCGTACGGCCGTGACCGTCACGCGGTTGTTCCCGGCGAAGAGGGCCGTGACCGGCTCCGGGCCGGACAGCATCGAGCGGGCCGCGGCCGTGACGCGCTCCGGGGCCGTCGTGCCGAGGGAGATCCATGAGCCGTCGACCGGCAGGCCGGCGTCCGCCATGGCCGCGCGATAGCCCCGTAGCCGCTCGGTCGCCGTGTGGATGTGCGGGTGGTCGCCGATGAAGCCGATCCGGCGGTGGCCGACCGCGATCAGGTGGGCCACCCCGTCCCGGGCACCGCCGAAGCTGTCGGACAGGACCACGTCCGCGTCGATCCGGCCCGCCGGGCGGTCCACGAACACCGTGGCCACCCCGGCCCGGATCTCCGGCTCCAGATAGCGGTGGTCGTCCCCGGCCGGGATCACCACGAGCCCGTCCACCCGGCGGGCGCACAGCGCGAGCGCCAACTCCCGCTCGCGCTCCGGGTCCTCGTCGCTGGAGCCGTTGATGAGCAGGGCGCCGTGGGCGCGGGCCACCTCTTCCACAGCCCGGTTGAGCGGTCCGTAGAAGGGGTCGGAGAGGTCCTCCAGGACCAGGCCGACGGTGGCGGTGCGGCCCTTGCGCAGGACGCGCGCGCTGTCGTTGCGGCGGAAACCGAGGGCGTCGATGGCTTCCTGGACCCGCTTCTCGGTGTCCGGGGTGACCCCCGGCTCCCCGTTGACCACGCGTGACACCGTCTTGAGGCCCACGCCGGCCCGGGCCGCCACGTCCTTCATGGTCGGCCGGTTGCCGTAGCGGGGCTCGGGCGGGCGGCGGGTGTGCGGCACGGTGTCGGACCTCCGGAGGGGCGGGCGCTGTGGCGGTGCGGGCCCGACGCTGCGGACAGGCCCCTGACCTTGAGGATAAGCACTCGGCGGAGCACCGGGGTTTCCGTGGCAGGGTGGTGCGGGCAAGCCACTGGGGGCATCGGGAGAGGGGCAGACGTGATTGTCTGGATCAACGGCACCTTCGGCGCCGGGAAGAGCAGCACAGCGCGCGAGCTGACCGGCCTCCTGCCGGAGAGCACCTTGTTCGACCCGGAGTTCATCGGTGACGCGCTGCGCGTACTGCTGCCGCGCAAACGCCTTGCCGAGGTGTCCGACTACCAGGACCTGCCGAGCTGGCGGCGGCTCGTCGTGGACACGGCGGCGGCGATGCTGGCGGAGCTGGGCGGGGTGCTGGTGGTACCGATGACGCTGCTGCGGCAGGAGTACCGCGACGAGATCTTCGGCGGGCTCGCGGCGCGCAGGATCGCGGTGCGGCACGTGCTGCTCGCCCCGGAGGAAACGATCCTTCGGGAGCGGATCGCGACCCGGGAGGAGCCCGGGGCGGCGGAAGACGTGGACCTGCGGGTGCGGAAGTGGGCCTACGACCACATCCCCGCCTACCAGCACGCGCTGGGCTGGCTCGCGGCCGACGCCCACGTCATCGACAACGGGACCCTGACCGTACGGGAGACGGCCCGGCGGATCGCCGAGGCCGTGCGCACCGACACGGCCCGGGTCTGCGACATCGTGCAGACCCCGCAGCCGACGCGCGAGACGGTCGCGGCCGGGGTGCTGCTCTTCGACGACGCGGACCGGGTGCTGCTGGTGGATCCGACGTACAAGCCGGGGTGGGAGTTCCCGGGCGGGGTCGTCGAGGCGGGGGAGGCCCCGGCGTGCGCGGGGGTACGGGAGGTCGAGGAGGAACTCGGCCTCGTACTGGAGCGCCTCCCCGAGCTCCTGGTCGTGGACTGGGAGCCGCCGGGGCCCCCGGCCGGCTACGGCGGCCTGCGGCTGCTGTTCGACGGCGGCCGGCTGTCGGCGGCGCAGGCCGGACGGCTGCGTCTGCCCGGACCGGAGCTGCGGGCCTGGCGGTTCGTGACGGAGGAGGAAGCGGCGGGCCTGCTGCCGCAGGTGCGGTACGAGAGGCTCCGGTGGGCCCTGCGGGCACGCGAGCGGGGCCGGGCGGCATACCTGGAAGCGGGGCGCGCGGTCCCGTAGCCGAGGGGGCGGGCCGGGGCCGGCCCCGGCCCGCCGTCGGTATCAGCCCGCCGGGGTGGGCGAAGGCCGAGCCGCGGGTGCGGGTGCGGGAGCGGTTTCCGCTTCGGCTTCCGCTTCCGCTTCCGCCTGCGCCTTCGCTGTCGTTTCCGCTGCCGCGAGGAGGGTGGCCGCGGTGTCCGAGGTCAGGGGGTCGCCGTGGCCGAAGCAGGCCGTCGAAGGGGAGAGTGCGGCCAGCCGGAGCATCGACTCGACGGCCCCGGCGCGGTCCACGTTGAAGACGCCGAGGATCACCTGCCCGACGCCGGCGATGCAGTCGCCCGTGAACAGCACGCCGTGCGCGGGGAGATGGATGCCGATGCTGCCCGGGGTGTGACCCGGCGCGTGGACGACGACCGCACCGGCGCCGAAGGGGAGTACCTCTCCGTCCGCCAACTCCCGGTCCACCGCGGTCGCAGGGGCCTGTGGGACCGTCATGGCGTGCTCCCACAGGGGCAGTTCCCAGTCCAGCAGCACCGGCTCCGGAACCGGCTGGTCGCCGCGGATCACCGGGGCGTCCAGCGCGTGCGCCAGCACCGGGGCGCCCCAGCGGGCGGAGAGTTCGCCCGCCGAGCCGAAGTGGTCGCCGTGGCAGTGGGTCACGACGATGCGCTCCAGCCGCTCCGGCAGCAGTCCGAGGGAACGTATCGCCGCTTCGATCGCGTCCGCCGAACCGGCGTGGCCCGCGTCGATCAGGGTCAAGTCCGCTCCGTCGCACCAGAGGTAGGCCTGGCCTATGGGGAACCGGAGCATGTGCAGGCGGTCGGGGATGACTTCTACGAGATCCATCACTCGAACGTACGTGTGCGCACCACGCTGACGGCGGAGGTTGCGCCGTCAGCGTGGTTCGCCCGTAGCGGACCGTCCGGAGTCCGCCTGTGGCACCGTCAGGCGCGCTTGGACTCCGCGTAGTTGAGGAGGAACAGCGCCTCCGTGACCGAAAGGCGCTCCAGCTCCTCCGGGGAGACGCTCTCGTTCACCGCGTGGATCTGCGCCTCCGGCTCGCTCAGGCCGATGAGCAGCATCTCCGCGTCCGGGTACAGCTCGGTCAGCGTGTTGCACAGGGGGATGGAGCCGCCCATGCCGCTGATCTGCATCTCCTGGCCCGGGTAGGCCGCCTTCATGGCCTGCGCCATCGAGGCGTACGCGGGGCTGTCCGTGTCCGCCTGGAACGGCTGTCCCTGGCCGACGACTTCGAGTTCCAGGCGCGCCTTCCACGGGGTGTGCGCCACCAGGTGCGCCTCCAGCAGCTTGATCGCCTCGGCGGTGTCCACACCCGGCGGTACCCGCAGGCTCACCAGCGCGCCCGCGCTCGCGTGCACCGAAGGGGTGGCACCGATCAGCGGCGGGGAGTCGATGGCCAGCACGGTGACGGCCGGCCGGGACCACAGCCGGTCCGCGATCGTGCCCTCGCCGATCAGCTCGACCCCGTCGAGCACCTTCGCGTCGGAGCGGAAGTCGGCCTCCGGGTACTGGAGCCCCTCCCACACCGCGTCCGAGGCCAGCCCGTCCACCGTGGTCGAACCGTCCGGCGCGCGCAGCGAGGCGAGGAGCTGGATCAGGGCGGCCATCGCGTCGGGGGCGGCCCCGCCGAACATGCCGGAGTGCAGGTTGCCGCCCAGGGTGTCGATCTTGACCTTCAGCAGGCACATGCCGCGCAGGGTCGCGGTGACCGTGGGCAGGCCCGTACGGAAGTTGCCCGCGTCGCCGATCACGACGGCGTCGGCGGCCAGCAGTTCGGGGTGGGCGGTCGCGTACTGCTGGAGGCCGCCGGTGCCCTGCTCCTCCGAACCCTCGACGATCACCTTCACGTTCACCGGCACGCCGCCATTGGCCTTCAGGGCGCGCAGCGCGAGCAGGTGCAGGATGAACCCGCCCTTGCAGTCGGCGGTACCGCGGCCGTACCAGCGGCCGTTCCGCTCGGTCAGCTCGAAGGCGGGGGAGACCCAGGCCGCGTCGTCCAGCGGGGGCTGCACGTCGTAGTGCGCGTACAGGAGGACGGTCGGGGCATCCGCCGGGCCGGGCAGGAACCCGTACACCGACTGGGTGCCGTCGGGGGTGTCGAGCAGCGCCACATCCTGGAAGTCCTCGGCGCGCAGCGCGTCGGCCACCCAGTTCGCGGCGGCCTGGCTCTCGCTCTGGGGGAACTGGGCCCAGTCCGCCACCGACTGGAAAGCCACCAGCTCGGACAGCTCCTGCTTGGCGCGGGGCATCAGCGAGGCGACGGTCTCGGCGATCGGATGAGACGGCATGGGCACGCTCCTCTTGGGTGCGACGTTGGTGTACGTGTACGGGTACGCATACGTGTCCCGCATGCGCGGGGTGTGCGTATGCGGGCTACGGCAAAGGACTCTTCCGATCCTCGCACAACGGGGCAGTCGATCTCGCGCCGTAGGATTTCCCCGGCATCGGAGCAACGGTATGAACCGCATGATCAGGAGCAGCAGCACATCGTGAGCAGCGACGAGAGCGACAGCGGCGACGTACGCGACGTACGCGACGCGGCGGCAGGACAGGCCGCTCAGGGGGCGGACGCGGAGACGGCCGGGGAGACCGGCGAGGTGTGGGACGTGGTCGTGGTCGGGGCCGGGCCGGCCGGGTCCTCGGCCGCGCACGCGGCGGCCGCCGCGGGACGGCGCGTTCTGCTGTTGGAGAAGGCGGAACTGCCCCGGTACAAGACCTGCGGCGGAGGCATCATCGGCCCCTCGCGCGATGCGCTCCCGCCGGGTTTCGTGCTGCCCTTCAAGGACCGCGTCCACGCGGTCACCTTCTCGCTGGACGGGAAGTACCCCCGGACCCGGCGTTCGAAGCAGATGTTGTTCGGGCTGATCAACCGGCCCGAGTTCGACGCGGCGCTGGTCGCCGAGGCGGAGAAGGCCGGCGCCACGGTCCGCACGGGCACGGCCGTCGCGCGGGTGGAACAGCACGGGGCCTCCGTGCCCGACCGGCGGACCGTCGCCGTGATCCTCGCCGACGGCGAGACCGTGCTGGCCCGGTCCGTGGTCGGCGCGGACGGCAGCGCGAGCCGGATCGGCGCGCACGTCGGCGTCGAGATGGACCAGGTCGACCTCGGCCTGGAAGCGGAGATCCCCGTCCCGGAGACGGTCGCCGCGGACTGGAAGGGCCGGGTCCTCATCGACTGGGGGCCGCTGCCCGGCAGCTACGGCTGGGTCTTCCCCAAGGGCGACACCCTCACCGTCGGGGTCATCTCGGCGAAGGGCGAGGGCGCCGCGACCAAGCGGTACCTGGACGACTTCATCGCCCGTCTGGGCCTGTCGGGCTTCCAACCGGAAATCTCCTCCGGGCACTTGACCCGCTGCCGCAAGCCCGGATCGCCGCTTTCGCGCGGGCGGGTCCTGGTGGCGGGCGACGCGGCCGGACTGCTGGAGCCGTGGACCCGGGAGGGCATCTCCTTCGCGCTGCGCTCGGGGCGGCTCGCCGGGGAGTGGGCCGTGAAGATCTCCGAGGCCCAGGACGCCGTGGACGCGCGCCGCCAGGCCCTCAACTACGCCTTCGCCGTCAAGGCCGGGCTGGGTGTGGAGATGGGCGTCGGCAAGCGGATGCTGGAACTCTTCGAGGCCAAGCCGGGCCTGCTGCACACGGCGATCACCGGCTTCCGGCCGGCCTGGCTGGCCTTCGCCCGGATCGCGCGGGGCTCGCTGACGCTGGCCGAGATGGTGCGTACGTACCCGCTGGCGCGCAAGGCGCTGCACGTGCTCGACGCCCGGCAGGCGCGGAGCCGGGGGGCGGTTGGGGGCGAGGCTGGTGCTGGTGCTGGGGCCGGGGTCGGGGCTGAGGAGCAGGACGGAGCCCAGGACGGGGCGAAGGACTGAGCTCGGGGTGAGCCCGGAGTGAGCCCAGAGGTGAAGTCGCCGCCCCCGGTCGGGGAGCGGCGGCGGCGCCGAGGCGCGGAGTGTGGCGGTCTTGCCGGGTGTACCGGCGAGGCCGCCGCCGCGTTTCGGGGCCGGGGCGGTGCCGGCCGGCCGGGCAGCGGGGCCCCGAGGCCGCCCGGGTGGGCGGGTCAGGGGGTGACCGTGATGCGGAAGACCGGGTGGTCGGGGGCGGCGGCGCGGAGCTCGGACTCGGAGGACTTCGCGGTGACCCCGTTGAAGAACCGGTTGACCTCCCAGCCCCACTTCTTCAGGTAGCCGCGCAGGACGATGGCCTGCTCCGCGGGGTCGGTGATCTCGGTGACGGTGAAGGCGTGCACGGTGCGGCCCAACCGGAGCTCGCCGCCGCCCGCGGCGCGCATGTTGCGGACCCACTGGGAGTGGCCGCGGGCGGAGACCAGGTACCGGGTGCCGTCCTGGTCGTACGGGTTCACCGGGATCCGCTGCATCGTGCCGGAGGTGCGGCCGCGCACCGACAGCTCGGCTGTTCCAGCCAGGCTCATGCCGAGGCGGGCGAGCTTGCCGACGAGGGCGTTGAAGCGGATGTCGAGCGGGCCGGCCTTCACGTAGTACGGCTTGGGCGCGTTCATGGTGGCCTCCGGGGTGTTTGGGAGAGCACTGCTCTCGCTTGAGAACAGTGTGCACGGATCGACGCTCCGAAACAAGAGCACTGCTCTCTCTATAGATCGGCGCTCTCGTTGTTGGGCAGTGCTCTGACCGCGTGGCACACTGACCCTCATGAGCACCGTGCGAGGGGCCAGGGAACGGGCCCGCATCGAAGTCACCGCCGCCATCAAGGACGAGGCGCGCCGCGCGCTCGCCGCGGAGGGCGCCGCCAAGCTCTCGCTGCGCGCCGTCGCCCGCGAGCTGGGCATGGTCTCCTCCGCCCTCTACCGCTACTTCCCCAGCCGCGACGAGCTCCTCACCGCCCTCATCGTCGACGCCTACAACAGCGTCGGCGCCGCCGCCGAGGCCGCCGACACCCATGCGCTCGCCGCCGGCGGCACCCCCCGCGCCCGCTGGGCCGCGGTCTGCGGGTCCGTCCGCGACTGGGCGCTGGAGCACCCGCACGAGTACGCCCTCATCTACGGCTCGCCCGTCCCCGGCTACACCGCCCCCCTCGACACCGTCGGCCCCGCCTCCCGCGTGGGCAACACCCTCATCGGCATCGTCCGCGCCGCCTACGAGGGACGCGGCATCTCCCTCCCGCCGCTCCCCGCCGAGCTGCGTCCCGAAGCCGCCCGCATGGCCGCGGACTTCGCGGAAGGTCTGCCCCCCGAGGCCGCCGCGGCCCTGGTCGCCGCCTGGGCGCAGCTCGTCGGTCTGATCTCCTTCGAACTGTTCGGCCAGTTCAACCGGGTCGTCGAGGACCGTGCCGCCTTCTTCGCGCACGCCGCCGGGCAGTTGGCGCACGGGGTCGGACTGCCCGCCGTGTAAGGCCGCACGGGGGCCGCCCGGCTGGGCCGCACCGGGGCCGCACGGCCGGGCCGCGCGGGACCGCACCGGCGGCGCGGGGAAAGTTCGCTTGTCAGTTCCTCGTACTGAAGCAGGGGAATCGGCCTTGGCGCCCCCGGCCGCCCGTCTAGTGTTCCTCGGGCCGGGGTCCCGTCCCGGCTGTCGTCCCCGGCGCCCGGCCATCGCCCCGGCGCCGCCCCGCCGCCGCCCCGAGGAGCAGTCATGACCCGCGCCGCGAAGGCCGTTTACGCCGTACTGGCCACCCTCTTACTCGCCGCGCCGGCGCCGGCCGTCACCGCGTCGGCGAGCTCGGAGCCGGCCCGAGCCCAGGCCCGGGACCCCGCCCCGGCCCCCGCCCCGACCCCCGAGGTGAGACCGACCCCCGAGGAGAGACCGACGCCCCGGGCGGCCGGCGTACGCGGCCTGGAGATAGCCGTCCCGGCCTACGTCTGGGCCGACGACCCGATGCTCGTCGATCTGACGGCCACCAGCCCGGCCGCCTCGGTGGTGGTCCTCAACCCGGGCAACGGCGACTCCCCGTTCGACGCCCCCTGGCAGGCCCGCGCCGACGTGCTGCGCACCGCCACCACCGCCACCGGCGAGAAGACCAAGGTGCTCGGCTACGTCCACACCGACCACGGCAACCGCGACCTCGCCGCGGTCAAGGCCTCCGTGGACAACTACCTCAAGCCCTCCGGCGGCGGTGACGGCCGCCTCCACGTGGACGGCATCTTCTTCGACGTGGTCAGCCGCGACTGCGGCCCGGCGAACGCCATCCGCGACTACTACGCGGAGCTCCGCCGCTACGTGCAGGACACCATCGAAGCCGTCGCCCCCGGCACCGCGGACCTGGTCGTCAACAACCCCGGTACGGCCATCGCCGACTGCTTCCTGGAGCCCGGCCGCCGCACCGCCGACGTCTTCGTCACCTACGAGGACACGTACGCGGCCTACACGGGCGGCGGCTGGCTCGGCGGCAACGTCTTCAACGAAGCCACCGGCTACCGCTCCGGCGCCGAACTCGACCCGAGCGGCACCGCGTTCTGGCACCTCGTGCACGACGTCCCGGACGCCACCGCGATGCGGGCCACGCTCCGCACGGCCTTCGAACGCGGCGCGGGCTACGCCTACGCGACCAGCGCACGGATGCCGAACCCCTGGGACGCCCAGCCCAGTTGGAAGTACCGCGCCCAGACCTGGTACGCGTCAACCCTGGGCTGAGCCGGCCTCCGTCCGCCCGGCGGCGGTGATCTCGACGGTACGGCCGTCGGGGTCGACGAACCGGTGGCGCCCCGGGGCGAGCGGCGGACGCGTGACCTCCGCGTCGACGGCCAGCCCCAGCCGCAGGGCGCCGGTGAGACGGTCGTCGCGGGCCGGGTACAGCTCGAGGACCATGCCGTCCGGGAGGACGGCCGCGTAGTGCTCGGGTCCACGGCCGTGGTGTTCCGCGGCGAAGGCCAGGCCCAGGTCCGCGTAGAACCGGCGGCACTCCTCCAACCGCGGCGTGTACAGCACGAGGAGCGATACCCGGGCCGCGGACACCCGCCCTCCGCCGCCGGGCACGTCGTTCTCCGTCGCCGCCCCCGCCGTGGCCGTTGCGGGCCGTCCGGCCGGGGAATCCATACGGCCCAGTCTAGGAGCGCCCGGAATCCTGGCGCTCCTCGCCCTCCGGGCGGCGGGCGAAGCGCCACAGGACGTGGGTGATCCGGAGGAGGAACACCGCCGCGGCCAGTGCGGCGCCCACCATCGCCAGGGTTCGGCCGGCGGCGGGGGAGAGGTCGAAGGCCAGGGCGGGGCCGTACAGCGCCGCGAAGGTGAGTCCGGCCGCGAAGGCGCCGCTGACGAAGGCGTACACGATCTCGATGGTGACCGCGTCCCGGTCGGTCTGACTGCGTCGTTCCATGCGCGCAGTCTCGCCGCGCGACCCGCACCACCACAAGGGTGCTCCCGGTGGCCCCAGAGGCCATAGGCCGGAGGTCAGATGCCGGCCGTGTCCACCCAGAGCCGGGCCAGTTCCGCATCGCCCGTCACGCCCGGTCCGGTGAGCGGCTGCCGGTTCCACAGTGCCGCGTAGAGCCAGGAGGCCTCGCCCGTCAGCGTGCAGTCGGCCTCCTCGCCGTACGCGTCCCCGCGCACCGTGCGCGCTGGCTCCTGGGACAGGTGTACGGTCCACACCGCGCCCGTGTCGGAGGCCCGTACCCGCATCACCCGCGGCTCCGCCGTCCGCACCCGGCTCTGCGGCCGCGCGTGGAACCCGGTCAGCAGCTCGTCCACCCCGTCCTCCGCGACGTCCGGGTCCACCGCCCCGAAGGGCACGCCCAGCGCGGCCTCCGCGTCCATCCGGTGCACAGTGGTCTCGTGCGCCTGGCGCCGCGCCCAGAAGGCCAGCGGCGAAGGCGGCGCGGTCGGCAGGAAGGTCCAGCACTGCGCATCGGCAGAGGTCCCGGTCAGCGTCCGCACCAGCGTGGCGTGGCCCTCGCGGAACCAGGCCAACAGTTCCGCGCCCACCAGCTCCGGCGCGTCCGGGAACGGCACCCGCTCGGTCAGGCCCTGCGCCACGTACCCGGTGGCCCAGCGGTGCACGGAGCCGGTGTGGCGCAGCAGATCGGCGACCCGCCACTGCGGACAGGTGGGCACCAGGGCGTCCGTACCGGCCCGTTCGGCGGTGGCGGCGAGCTGCTCGCCCTCGCGGGCCACGGTCTTCACATAGCTGATGATCTCCATGCCAGGAGTCTCGCAGCCGCCGCGGGGAGGCACAACGAACGAAGATGGAGGTCACGGAGGCGGTGCGGAGGAGGTGGCGGAAGCCATGGAGCACAGGGACGGCGAGCTCTTCCCGCGCGAGCTGTTCGCGCGGGAGCTCTTCCCGCGCGAGCGGACCGAGATCGTGCCCGGCGCCGTGCACGTGCCCGACTGGCTGGGGCCCGGGCGGCAGCGGGAGTTGGTGGCGGCCTGCCGGGGATGGGCCAGGCCGCCCGCCGGGCTGCGGACGGTGCGCACGCCGGGTGGGGGGACGATGAGCGCCCGGCAGGTGTGCCTGGGGCTGCACTGGTACCCGTACGGATACGCCTCCACCGCCGTCGACGGGGACGGTGCGCCGGTCAAGGCGATGCCCGACTGGCTCGCGCGGCTGGGGCGCGACGCCGTGTCCGCCGCGTACGGGCAGGCTCCGGATCCGGACCTTGCGTACGACATCGCCCTGGTCAACTTCTACGAGGGCGACTCCCGCATGGGCATGCACCGGGATGCCGAGGAGCGCTCCGAAGCCCCCGTGGTCTCGCTGAGCCTGGGTGATTCCTGCCTCTTCCGCTTCGGCAACACGGCCTCGCGCGGGCGTCCGTATCGGGACCTTGAGCTGCGCAGCGGGGATCTGTTCGTCTTCGGCGGGCCGGTCCGGCGGGCCTTTCACGGGGTGCCGAAAGTCCTGCCCGGCACCGCCCCGCAGGGCCTCGGACTGACCGGGCGGCTGAACATCACACTGCGGGTCGGCGGGCTCGGCTAGCAGGCGGCGTCCTCGACCCTCCGATCATGCGAGGATCGCTGTCATGAACGGCAACGGGGCCCCGCGGCGGGTGGGGGATGTGACCACGGTGTCCGCTGAGACGGACGGGACCGAAGGGACCGGCACGGTCGAGGGATCCGACAGGGCCGGACCCGCCGGAGCGTCCGCCGCGCCGACGGCATCCACGGGAGGGGCTTCAGCGTCTGCGGCGTCGGCCTCGTCTCCCTCGGCGGCCTCGGCAGCGGCAGCTGGCTCCGCGCGGACCAAGCTGGAGCGGGGCCGCGGCGCGCTCGGGCCGGCGCTGGAGCTCGTCCACACCGGCCGGGCCCCGACCCGCGCCGTCCTGACGGCCGAGCTCGGCGTCACCCGCGCCACCGCCGGCGCCGTCGCCGCCGAGCTGGAGGCGCTCGGCCTGATCCGCGTCGACTCCCGCCCCGGCGGGGCGGGCGGCACCCAGGGCCGCCCCTCGCACCGGCTCTCCGTGGACGAGAACGGCCCGGTGGCCCTGGCCGCCCAGGTGCACTCGGACGGCTTCCGGGCCGCCCTGGTCGGCCTCGGCGGCCGGATCGTCGCCACGGCTCCCGGGCGGGTGCCCGTGTCGGCCGACCCCGCGCAGGTGCTCGGCGCGGTGGTCGAAGCCGGGGCCGCGCTGCTCGCGCAGACCGGTCGGCGCTGCATCGGCGCCGGCCTCGCGGTGCCCTCGGCGGTCGCGGAGCCGGAGGGTACGGCGCTGAACCCGCTGCACCTGGCCTGGCCCGCCGGTTCCCCGGTCCGGGCCATCTTCGCCGACTGCGTGAAGGAGGCCGGCATCGACGGCCCCGCGCTGACCGGCAACGACGTGAACCTCGCCGCGCTCGCCGAGCACCGCCACGGCGCCGGCCGCAGCGCGCAGCACCTGCTGTGCGTGGCCACCGGGCACCGCGGGGTCGGCGGGGCGCTCGTCCTGGACGGCCGCCTGCACAGCGGGAGTTCGGGCCTGGCCCTGGAGGTCGGCCACCTCACCGTGAACCCGGAGGGGCGCGCCTGCCACTGCGGCAGCCGCGGCTGCCTCGACGTGGAGGCCGATCCGCTGGCCTTCCTGACCGCCGCCGGGCGCACCCCGGGCCCCGAGGTGTCCCTGCTCCAGCAGGCCCGCGACCTGCTCCGCGAGGAAGCCGCGGACCCGGGCGTGCGGGCGGCCGTCGAAGAGCTCATCGACCGGCTCGGCCTGGGCCTCGCGGGCCTGGTCAACATCCTGAACCCGGACCGGATCATCCTGGGCGGACTCCACCGGGAGCTGCTCTACGCCGACCCCGAGCGGCTGCGCGCGGTGGTCGCGGACCGCAGCCTGTGGGGGCGCAGCGGCGGCGTGCCGATCCTGCCGTGCACGCTCGACCACAACAGCCTGGTCGGCGCCGCCGAGCTGGCGTGGCAGCCGGTGCTGGACGACCCGCTCGGGACCCTGGGCACGGCGGCCTGACGGCTGGGGCGGCCCCTCCGGCCGTCCGCGGCGGCCGGAGGCTACCCGGGCCGGGCGCCGACCGAGGCGCTCACCGACAGGCCGGCGGAGACCGGCTCGGGGGGTGCGGCCACGGGCAGGGCCGGCGCGGGGTCCCGTACGGGCTTCTTCTCGGGCAGCGGCACCGGCACCGGCTTCTCGGCCAGGAGCACCGGGTGGCGCTCCGGCGCGGCCGGGCCGGGGGCGGCGCGCAGGGAGAACCACACCACCTTGCCGGGGCAGTCGTCCTGCCGCCGCGCACCCCAGGCCTCGCTGAGCGCCTCCACGAGCGCGAGCCCGCGTCCGGACGTCTCCAGGGCGTCGACCGGGCACGTGCCCGCGGGCCGGCCTGCCTCGGCGGCCTCGGCGGCGGCGGAGCCCCCGGGGTCCCGGAGCATCGGGAGGCGGGGGTCGCTGTCGTAGACGGAGACCGTCAGCCGACCGAGGCGGAGCTCGATCTCGACCGTGCAGGTCTTGTCCGGCTGAGCATGGCGGTGCACGTTGCTGAGCAGCTCTGTCACGCCGAGCGCAGCCCGGTCTATGAGCGGATCGAGCTGCCAGTGGCGCAGTTGCGCTGAAACGATTCGGCGGATCTGTCCGATCCGCAAGGGCAGGGCCTGCAGTTCGACGACGCAGTGCCTGCGGGAATGACTGATCACGGCTGCGACTCCCCGACATCAGTGTTACGGGTGCTGCACCCTCGGTGACGCCTCCCCAGGGTCACCCACTGTGGGCCGGTGTGCAACCGAACGCGATCGAAAGCGATTCGCATAGATACCCAAAGTGACCATTTGTGCAGGTGGGCGGGGTACATTTCGAAAGCGGGCGGTGCGGAGAAACGCCCGGCGCGCACTCGGGACCTCGGGAAGTACGAAGGAGCACGGCGCATGAGCACCACCACCGGTACGACCGCCACGACCGTCGACGTCGACCGCAGCGACGCGGACTACCGCGCTTGGCTGAAAGAGGCCGTCCGCAAGGTGCAGGCGGACGCGAACCGCTCCGCCGACACCCACCTGCTGCGCTTTCCGCTCCCGGAAGCCTGGGGCATCGACCTCTACCTCAAGGACGAGTCCACCCACCCGACGGGGTCCCTCAAGCACCGCCTCGCCCGCTCCCTGTTCCTCTACGCCCTCTGCAACGGCTGGATCCGCCCCGGCCGCCCCGTCATCGAGGCCTCGTCCGGCTCCACGGCCGTCTCGGAGGCGTACTTCGCCAAGCTGATCGGCGTCCCGTTCATCGCCGTCATGCCGCGGACGACGAGCCCCGAGAAGTGCCGGCTCATCGAGTTCCACGGCGGCGAATGCCACTTCGTCGACGACTCGATGAAGATGTACGAAGAGTCCGCGGAGCTCGCGGCCCGCACCAGCGGCCACTACATGGACCAGTTCACCTACGCGGAGCGGGCGACGGACTGGCGCGGCAACAACAACATCGCCGAATCGATGTACCAGCAGCTCCGGTTGGAGCGCTACCCCGAGCCCGCCTGGATCGTGGCCACGGCCGGCACCGGCGGCACCTCCGCGACGATCGCGCGCTACGTGCACTACATGCAGCACGACACCCGCATCTGCGTCCCGGACCCGGAGAACTCCTGTTTCTTCGACGGCTGGACCCGCAACGACCCGCACGCGACCAGCGACTGCGGCTCGCGCATCGAGGGCATCGGCCGGCCCCGGATGGAGCCGAGCTTCGTCCCCGGGGCCGTCGACCGGATGATGCGGGTCCCGGACGCCGCGAGCGTCGCGGCGTGCCGTGCGCTGGAGCGGGTGATCGGCCGCAAGGCGGGCGGTTCCACCGGTACCGGGGTGTGGAGCGCGCTGAAGATCATCTCGGAGATGGTGGCGGAGGGGCGCACGGGCAGCGTCGTGACGCTGCTCTGCGACGGGGGCGAGCGCTACCTGGACAAGTACTACTCCGACGCGTGGCTGGCGGAGCAGGGGCTCGACATCACCCCGTACGCGCGGACGCTCGACACCATGCTGGCGACCGGCGTGTGGAGCGAGCCCGTCGGCTGAAACGTTTTCCCTGGCCGGGACCGGGCCCGCTGGCTACGCTGTGCGGACTTCGGGGTGCGGCACGGGCGGGGAGCCATATGGCGGAGTTCACGGGTGACGGTACGCATGCGGGGGGCCAAGACGGGGGCGGCGACGGCTCGTTGGCCTGTCCCCGGTGCGGCCGGGAGGACCAGGTGCTCGGCGTGTCCGCCGCGTACCTGCGGGCCAAGGCCAAGCTGAGCGTGGAGAGCAAGGGCGGCGACGGCGACAACGTCACGACCCGCGAGGAGAACTCGGCGCTCGCCAAAGCCCTCGCGATCGCCCCGGACGAGCCGGACGACAGCGCCATGGGCTGCCTCGGGGCGCTCCTCGTCCTGGTGTCGATCGGCGCGTTCGTCTGGGGCGGGATCGCGGGGAAGTGGTTCGAGGGGGACACGGCACCGCGGTTCTACGGGGGCGGCGGCGACCTCCCCTTCGGAGTCGAGGACCCCACGACTTACCTGGGCTGGATCTCGGCGGCCTCGCTGCTCCTGGGGCCCCTCCTGCTGGCCCTGTCGGGCCGGGCCGTACGGGTCTGGCGCCGCCGGACCGAACCGGGCCGGGTGGCCGCGGACCGCGTCTGGGCGGACGGCTGGTACTGCGGCCGCTGCGGAACGGTCCACTTCGCCGGCGAACGGGCCATGAGCTTGCAGGAGTTCCGCACCCGGGTCTGGTCGGCGGGCGGCTACGGAGACCTGGCGGTGCGGCACCCGGCGGTCTGAACCGGTACGGGCCGTAGCGGCAACCCCGTAGGCGCGGCAGCGCCCACTGCGTACGCTGTGCGGACTTCGATCACGGCGCGGCCTCGGGGGGAACTATGGCGGGCATCGGGTACAACAGGCCGGAGCGGGACGGGCGGACGCGGGAGCAGGGCTCCCCGCAGCCCGCGCAGGCCCCGGTGGCGGACACCGGGTCGCTCTCCGTGTGTCCCGGCTGCGGCGGGGCCGACGAAGTGCGGGCGGTGCAGGCGGTGTTCCTGGAGGGGCACTGCAACGTCCGCGAGGAGACCGGTGTCGGCAGCGATCACCGGACGTACACCCGGGAAGTGGTCTCGCGCCTGGCCCGGGCTCTGGCGCCCACCCCGCCCACCCCGTCCGTCCAGGGGCGCGGCTGCCTGGGTGTGGTCCTGGTGCTCGTGTCGATCGGCACCTTTCTGGCCGGCTCCCTGGTCGGGCACTGGTTCGGGGCGGAGCCTGGGCCGGAGTATCCGTACCCGGGATGGAACGAGGCTTCCGGGCCGGAGGCGGACCTGCTCTTCCTCGGCGTGATCTCGGCGGTCGCGCTCCTGGGCGCCGTCTGCCTCTTCGTCGCGGTCGCCATGACCGTCCGGGCGTACCGCGCGAAGGTTCGGCCCGGCCTGGCCGCCGCCGAGCGGCTCTGGCTCCAGAGTTGGTACTGCGGGCGCTGCGCCAGAGTTCACTTTGACGGTGAAGGGGCGGCTCTGACCTTGCACGAGTTCCGCCTCCGGGTGTGGACTGCCGGAGGCTACGGCGACCTGGCCGAACGGTACCGGGGTGTCGACCGGATCGTCGGTATCCGCCCCGACGGCTCCTCCCGGCAGGACGCCCCTTGGTGATCCGCTACTGATCCGCTACTGGTCCGCCCCGCTCCGCAAGCCGCAGGTCCAGCGCGCGGACCGCCGAGCGGAAGGAGTGGCCGAGTCCCGGCCGGGCCGCGGCGACGGCGAAGCGGACGGCGGTCGGGCCGTCCACCGCGAAGGTCCACTGGACGTGGGTGCCGGAGCCGGAGGGGGCGAGGCGCCACTCCTCCAGCAGGGCCCGTATGCCGGGGGCGTTGGTCTCGTCGACCCGGTACGCGTAGCGCCGCTCCGGATCCGCGGCCATGATCGTCTCCTGGAAGCGCACCCCGCCCGCCAGCTTGACCTCGCGCCCGGCGCCGCCGTGGGTGGGCCGGGCCAGGGTGACGGCCCGGAACCAGCTCGGCCAGCCCTCCACCTCCTCGGCCAGCGCCCGGTACACGTGCTCGGGAGCCGCCGTGGTCCGGCCGGCGAAGACCAGGCGGGTGGGGGCGACCTCGATGAAGTCCAGTCCTACGGGGCGGAGTCGACGGGCCATGGCGGCACTCCCTCGGTTCGGCGGACGGCCGGCTGAGTCCGGTGGCATCCGGCGGGCTGTCACCTTAGCTGTCGGTCCGTCAGTTGTCCGCCGCGGGGTGGTCCGCCGTGGGGTTGTCCGGCGCGGTGTCGAACCCGTTTCGCGGACCGGGGCCCGGCCGGGACAATGCCGTACATGCTTATCAGAGCAGCGCACATCGACGAGCTGTCCCTCCTTCAGGACATCGAGCGGGCCTCCGGGGAATGCTTCCGGACCATCGGCATGCCGGAGATCGCCGACGACGAACCGCTTCCGCTGGAGGAACTCCTCGGCTACCGGCGGGCCGGACTGGCCTGGGTCGCGGCCGAGGGCGCCGGGTCGGGGAGCCCGGTCGGGTACCTCCTCGCCGACCGGGTCGACGGGAACCTCCACGTCGAGCAGGTGTCGGTGCACCCGGACAGCGCCCGCCGCCGCATCGGACGGTCCCTGCTGGAGCACCTCGCGGAGCGGGCCCGGGCGGAGGGCGCCACCGCGCTGACCCTCACGACCTTCACCGACGTACCGTGGAACGCCCCGTACTACGCCCGCTGCGGCTTCCGCACCCTGGACGACGGTGGCCTCGGCCCCGGCCTGCGGGACATCCGCGACCGCGAGGCCGTGCACGGGCTCGCCCGCTGGCCCCGGGTCTGCATGCGCCGGGACCTGTGAGGGGTGCCGGTACGCGTGCGGGCGAGTCCGGTCAGAGCTCCGGAAGGTCCGCCGGGTAGAGCAGGGTGAGATCGTCCTTGGTCGGCTCCGACAGCTGCGCGACCCGCCCCGCGTGCCGCTCGACCATCGACTCGAAGGTCTGGCGCGCGGTGCGGCCGTTGCCGAAGGCGGGCCCCCTGGGCAGATCGGTGAAGTAGGTCAGCAGGGCCTCGGAGGTCTTCTCGCCGAGCAGGTACTCGTGCTCCTCGGCCTGTTGCTCCACGATCCGCAGCAGCTCCTCGGGCCCGTAGTCCCCGAAGGTGATCGTCCGGGAGAAGCGGGAGGCCACCCCCGGGTTAACGGTGAGGAAGCGGTCCATCTCCGCCGTGTACCCGGCGACGATCACCACCACCGCGTCCCGGTGGTCCTCCATCAGCTTCACCAGCGTGTCGATCGCCTCGCGCCCGAAGTCGCGGCCGGAGTCCTCGGGCGCCAGCGCGTACGCCTCGTCGATGAACAGCACCCCGCCGCGCGCCCGGTCGAAGGCCTCCTGCGTGCGGATCGCGGTGGACCCGATGTGCTCGCCGACCAGGTCGACCCGGGACACCTCCACGAGGTGGCCGCGCTCCAGCACTCCGAGAGAGGCCAGGATCTCCCCGTACAGCCGGGCCACGGTGGTCTTGCCGGTACCGGGGGAGCCGGTGAAGACCAGGTGGCGGCGGACCGAGGCGGCCTTCAGCCCCGCCTGCTGCCGGCGCCGGCCCACCTCGATCATGTCGGTGAGCGCGCGGACCTCGCGTTTGACGCTGTCCAGTCCCACGAGCGCGTCCAGGTGTCCCAGCACCTCGACGGAACCGCGGGCCGTGGGCTGCCCCGTGGCGGCGGCCTCCGTCTCGTCGGCCGGCCGCTGGGCCGGCACCCGCTCGGCCGTGCCCGCCGCTACGGGGCTCGGCGCGGCCGATACCGTACGGATCCCCGTACGCTCCCCGGCCGCCGCCACCCCCGCGGCCGAGCCTGCGCCCACGCCGGAGGCGGACCGGGCGGCGAGGCGCGGTCCGGACTCGTCGCTCGTGCAGTCCTCGGCGACCGGGCCGTCCTCCGCGAACTCGTAGCCCCCGCGCGCGCAGCGCTCGGTGTGGCAGCGGTGCAGGGAGGTCCGGCAGCCGTCGATGACGTGGAAACCGAAGCCCGCGCTGCCCGTGACCCGGCACGCCGTGAAGGTTCCGCGCCCGCCCGCCGACACGTAGAAGCCGGCTTCGGCGGGGGAGCTGACCGTGCACCGCTCCAGTGTGGGATCCGCGCCCTTGGTGACGATCACCCCGGTCTGGACGGAGTCGATGGAGCAGTTGGCGAGGGTGCCGCCGCTGCCGTGGTCGCGGAACCAGGCCCCCGTGGCCGCCTCCCGGATCCGGCAGTCGTCCAGTTGGGCCGTCGCCCCGTCGCTCACCGAGACAGCGGTGTTGCGCACTTGGGAGATGTCGCTGTCCACGACGTCCACCCGCGAACCCCGGTCCAGCACGAACAGCGCGTCCGGTACGTCGTGCACCCGGCAGGAGTCCAGCGAGACCCCGGCCCCGTCGCTGATCCAGACGGCGGGGTAGTCGCCGGTGCTGTCGTGGATCTCGCAGGAGTCGGCGACGACGCGGGTGCCCGGATCCCACACCGAAAGGCCGTTGCGGCCGAAGCGGCGGACCGTGGTGCGGCTGAGCGTGAGCACGGACCGGGAGCGCAGGTCCACCGCGTTCTCCGGGATGTCGTGGATGTCGCAGCCGGCGAGCGTGAGGACCGCGTCCGTGTCGAGGGTGACCCCGTCGGCCGAGGTGCGGTGGACCGCGCAGTCGGTGAGGACGGCCGTGGCCCGCGCGGCGATCTGCACCCCGGCGCCCTTGATCTCGTAGACCTCGCAGCCCAGTGCCTCCAGGCCCGAACCGTCGCCGGTCACCGCGATGCCGGCGCCCGTGGCGTGGTGGATCCGGCAGCGCTCCAGCCGGGGGCGGCCGCCGCCGCGCACGGAGACCCCGGCCTGACCGGCGGCCACCACCTCGCAGTCGGCGAACACCCCGCCGCCGCCGTCCAGTACGGCGATCCCGATGCCGGCCGCGTTCTCCACCGTGCAGCGCCGGACCAGGGGCCGGGCACCGCTCCCGCGCACCTCGATGCCGGCCGCCGAGCGGGTGCTCACCCGCAGGTCGGTGAGCTCGGGAGAGCCGTCCTCGACGAGCAGTGCGGGCGCCGTGGGGTCCTGGCCCTCCAGATGGAGGTCCTGGATGACGGCCGAGGCGCGGACGGTCAGCGCGACCCCGTCGAGCGGTGCGATCCGCACCGAACCCAGCGAGCCCTCCGGGCCGCGCAGGGTCACGGCGTGGTGCAGCACCAGATTCTCCCGGTAGGTGCCCGGCGCGATGGACAGGACGTCGCCGTCGCCTGCCACGGCCAGCGCGGCGGTCAGCGTCGGATAATCACCGGAGCGGCGACGCCACCGCGAGGAACCGCCGTGCGTCACCTGGACCGTGCCCTGAGCCATGGTGCTGTCGTGCCCCCACCCTCGTGTTCCGTATGTCCGCCTGCTGATCGTCCGCGTGCCCGAACCGTCCGCGTGTCCGACCGTGCGCGCGCCCTGCCGTTCGGGGCCCGCGCCGCCGGACCGTCCGCCTCGATCGCCCGGCCGTTTCGACGGCCCCGATCGCAGCAGCCGCTCCGGCGCTCCACCGTAGCGCGCGCGGGGCCGGTGAGTTGCCAGGTCAGCTGCCCGCGTCCGCCCGGCCCCAGTCCGGTCCCGCGGCGGCCCAGGCGCGGTCCAGCCGGATGTACCGCCGATGCATGAGCCTTCGTACGACCAGGCGGCGAAGCGTCTCCACCAGTGCGGCGATGCCCAGGGCGGCCGCGAGCCCCGCCATGCCCGCGTGGAAACTGGCGGAGGAGGGGTCGAGGGGCTGTCCGACCAGCCGGCCGTGCGTATCGGTCCATATCCGGAACCGGTCGCCGGCACGCGGCGGTTCCTCCGCGGCCGGCACCGTGCCCTGGTGGTTGCTGCCGTCGGGCGCCGTCCACGCCGCGACGATCTGCGAACGCTGCGGGGCCTGGCGCTGCGCCGCCGGTTCGGCGGCCGCACCGAGAAGCGGATCCGGCGTCGGCCGGACCACCACCGCCGGTACGAGATGACGCTCTTCCCGCTGTTCGCGCGCGGCCCGCTGCAGCGTGCCGTCCACCCGCAGGCCGGCGGCCCAGCCGACGGCCGGAGCCACCAACAGGACGCACAGCAGCGCCGCGAAGGCCACCCAGGCCTCGAATAGATCTGTCTGGCGGCGCAGCGGATTGCGCCGCCAGCGCCACACTCCCATTGCTGTCCGCACGGTCCGGCTCCCCCTACTTGTGCCAGTCTGCGCCTGTCTGCCGTCCCAGCCTCCCGCATGCCCCGGCCACCCGCATTCCGGGACGCGCGAGACGTGTGTCACCCGATCCGGTGCTCACGTCCCGAATGTTCCAACGGGCTGGCGGTGGCGGTTGGTTCCAGGGTGACGCGAGAGCCCCTCGAAGGTGTCATTCCTGGTGGTCTCACCGGCCCTGGCGCGCCTACTCGGACGTGCTCGCGCTCGGAGGTGCTCACGCGCGGAGGTGCTCGCGCTCGGACGTGCTCACGCGAGGACGCGCACCTCGTCGCCGACCCGCAGCGTCCCCAGCCGCACCGGCACCAGCAGCCGCCCGAAGGCCAGCGACTTCCCGATCCGCCGGTGCCTGGCCAGCGTCTGGAGCGGCTCCTTGCCCCGCATGGCCGTCGTCTGGTCGGTGGTCGTCACGACACAGCGGCCGCACTCGCGCGCCCCGCGGAAGACGGCGTCGCCGATCGCGAGGCGCACCCAGCCGTCCTCGGCCCACGCCTCGGCTCCGGACACCACCACGTTCGGGCGGAACCGGTTCATCGGGAGGGGGCCCTCGTCGGGATGGCCGCCCCCGGCGATCAGCGCGTTGAGCGCGTCCAGCGAGGCGAGGGTGGTGATCAGCAGCGGATAGCCGTCGGCGAGGCTCACGGTCTCGCCGGGCAGCGCGTACGCGGGATCCACCGGCCGCCGTACGGCCGGGTCGTCCAGGTGCACCAGGCGCGCCGGTACGCCCAGGTACGCGGTGAACCAGTCGGCTGCGGCTCGCGCCGCCTCCACGGTCTCGATCTTCTTGCCGAAGAGCATCACCGGTTCCAGCGGACCCCGCCCCGGGACCTCCACCGTCAGATCCGCCATGCCCGGCGCCGAGACCTCGAACCCGCCGCCCCCCAGCGGACGGGCCCGCGCCAAGGCCAGCCTCGGCTGCTGGCGTTGGGTGATGACCGTGCCCTCCCCGTCCACCACCGCCCACCGGCGGTCACCGGACAGACCCCAGGGCTCCACGGCCACCTCGTCGGGTGCCGTCCCCGCCACCGATTTGACGGGATGGACGTGGAGCGACCGGACATGCAGTTTCACCATGGGGAAATACTGCCAGCCGCCCTCACGGACTCCGCGGCGACCTCGTCGGAGGGGGCCGGCCCGGCGCGGCGATCAGTAACCGCGTCCCTGCGGCTGGTACGGACGCCCGTACGGGTCCTCGAACGAGGCGGCCGGGACGGGCGCGGGCTGCGCCTGCATCGGACGCGGCGCGGCCGGACGCATGGCCTCGTACCCGGTGCTCGTGGCGACCGGGCGGGGCTGCTGCGGCTGGGGCTGCGGAACGTAACCCGTGCGGGCCGCGAACGGCTGCGGCTGCTGCGGAACGTACGGCACCGGCGCCTGCTGGAGCGGCATCGGCATCGACATGGGCTGCTGCATCGGCGGCATCTGCTGCATGGGCTGCATGTGCGGCATCTGCTGGGGCGCGGCCTGCTGCTGGTACGGGTACCCGTACGCCGGGGCGTTCTGCTGCTGTTGCGGCCGGGCGGGCGGCAGCGCTGCCGGCAGGGCGGGGAGCGCGGACGCGAGGGCCGGGAGGTACCCACCGCTCGAGTAGCCGGCGCTCGGCGAGTCGTAGGCGGCGGGGACGCGGATCGGGGCGATCTGCGGGGTACCGCGTTCGGCGACGAGGGAGTCGTAGATAGGGGTGTCCGGGAAGGAGGGCGCGGAGTAGTAACCGCCGCCATAAGTGGAGCGGGGGGAGGTCATGGACCTAAGTTAAGCCCACGACTTCACCGGGTCCATAGCGAGGTGCCGTCAACACCGCCCTGACCTGCATATTCGCAGGTCAGGGCCACAGGTTTCACTTCACGTTCACGTGCACGATTTGGTCACTTCCGCCCCATCTTGCTCCTACTCGTACTCACCCGTTGGCTGTTGCACGGATGATGCGCCGGTCTTGTGCTGATGAAGCGTCATAACCCCGTGACCTCGGATGACGTGAAGGAGAAGGACGGAGTCCGGTTTCAGGCGTCACTGGGGCGGGCATAGGTACGGCCTTTCCATGCCGCTCCGCGTCCGCGGTAGTGCTGCACGGCCGAGTCGACGGTCATCAGGAGGTAGAGCAGCGCGGTCAGCGGGAGGAGCGGGGCGAGGGCCGCGGGACGGCGGTAGTAGCGCAGCATCGGCAGGTAGGTGCCGGCCATCAGCAGCCAGGCCAGGCCGCCCGCCCAGGCGACGGCGGACCGGCCGGCAGCCAGACCGGCGAGGAGCGCGGCCGGCGGCACGAGGTAGACGAGGACCAGCCCGGCCACCGTGCCGGCCAGGACCGCGGGCCGGTGGCGCAGTTGCGCGTATGCGCTGCGCGAGACCATGCGCCACAGGTCCGCGAGGGAGTCGTACGGGCGCATGCTGTCCACCCGCTCCGCGAGGCCGAGCCAGATCCGTCCGCCGGTGCGCTGGACCGCCCGGGCGAGCGAGACGTCGTCGATGACGGCCTGCCGGATCGACTCCGGGATCCCGGCCCGCACGGCCGCCTCGGTGCGCAGCAGGACGCACCCGCCGGCGGCGGCCGCGGTGCGGGCGGCGGGGCGGTTGATCCAGCGGAAGGGGTAGAGCTGGGCGAAGAAGTACACGAAGGCCGGGACGATCAGTCGCTCCCAGCCGCTGACGGCACGCAGCCGGGCCATCTGGGAGACCAGGTCGAGATCGGCCGCCGTCGCGGCGCAGACCAGTTCGCGCAGGCTGTCGGGCTCGTGGGCGATGTCGGCGTCGGTGAGGAGGAGGTAGTCGGGGCCGGAGCCCGGGCCGGAGCCGGAGCCGGCGCGGGCGTGCGCGATGCCGTGGCGGAGTGCCCAGAGCTTGCCGGTCCAGCCCGCGCCCGGCTCGCCGGGGGAGAGGACGGTGAGGGGCAGCCCCGGCCGCGCGTCGGCGAGCCGCCGGGCGAGGGCGGCCGTGCCGTCCGTACTGCCGTCGTCGACCAGGATCACCTCGGCCTCGCCGGGATAGTCCTGCGCGAGCAACGAGGGCAGGCTGCGCGGCAGCACCTCGGCCTCGTCCCTGGCCGGAACCACGATCGCGACGGACGGCCAGCTCGCGGGGGCGTGCCGGGGTGGAAGGCGGGTGTCGGTCCGCCAGAACATGCCGTGGCCGAGGGTGAGCCAGAGCCAGACGGCGAGCGAGGCCAACGCGGCGACGAGGAGGTAACCCATCCCGGCAGTGTGCCGGGAGCGGCGCCGCGGGGGGTGGCGGGACACCCGGGGTTCGGCGGTCCGGGTCGAGGCGGGGGGTTGCTGCGCGGGGTCGCTGTGCGGCGGGGCGGGGAACGGCGGCGATGCCGGTCCCGGGGCCGGTTCACTGCCGGATGCGGGGCCACTCGTGGCGGGGCCGCTTCACGGTCGGCCGCGGGGCTGGCGGATTCCGGGCCGGGTGCGGCTGCCCGGCGGGCGGGGTGCCGCCTCAATGCCGGGTGTGGGGTGGCGAGGGGGTCCGGTGTGCGGGTGG
>NZ_JBWJVM010000089.1:0-32484 GCF_056428985.1 Streptomyces sp. CA189
GCCGTGAAGCGAAGCCTCAAGCAGATCCAGTACCGACCACACCTCGTCGACGGATGCCTCGCAGGAACCGGTCTGATCATGGACGACTGACCACGATCAACCCGACATCACCCAATCAAGTTCAGTACGACTGGGTGGACGGCTACGACTACATCATCCGCTGGAAGACGCTGCATATATCGGCCACATTCCCTACAAGAGGAAATAGATGACCCTCTCATCAGCTGACGCGTTCGCCGCCGCAGAGGCATTCTTGACGCGCGCTTTTGAGCACAGTCAGCGACGCTACTCCATCGTCCTCCAGCCGGACCTTTCCGAAGAGTACGACATCGCCTGGGGCGTGCGCTTCGACTCCCAGGAACACCTCGATACGGGCGATCGAAAATTCGCTCCGCCCACGCGCCTGACCCTCGTCCCCAAAGATGGAACAGCGCCGCATTTCCCGCCGTCGCACACCCCTGTGGCGGAATATCTGGCCTATGCGCGGCAAGGGGGCTGGGTCGGTGCGGGCAAGGGCGGCACGGTCAAAGCCGAGCCGTGGCAGCGCGCGCTGAAGTGGCTGCTCGACATCTACCACGGGCTCGTCGAGCTGGTGGGAACCGATCCTGTCGCCGAGGACGCGGGGACCTGGCTGTTCGCCTGCCGGACCATCGAGCAGCCCGGGTACCCGCGGACGCCGATGCTGGCCGCCTCGGTGGTGGTGCCCAAGGACGCCGGACGGCCCTTCCACCCGGCGGCGGACGATCCGTGGGGGGACGCGGCGGCGTACACACGGGCTCCCGCGTCCCGGGACCCGCAGACGCAGGCGCGGCGGCTGAACTCGCGCGGGTGCGTGGTGACCATGGCCGCCGGACTCGCCGGGGCTCCGTCATCGCCCTTGCCGTGGCAACCGACGCACGAGGCACCGGGGTGGTGGGAGTTGCTGCTGCGGCGCTACTTCCCCGACGCCGAACAGCTGCTGTGCGGGAGCTGGGACGAAGTGATCCGACGGGCCCGGGAGACCGGGCCCGACACACAGGGTGTGGTGTGGGTGCGCAGGACCGTCGGCGGGGCCGAGGCCAGCGGACACCTCCTGTACGCGCACAACAACAACGGCAACGTGGTGTTCCTGGACGGGATGACCGGCGGCCTGGCGCGGCTGGACGGCGCCGGAGTACTGGAGCTCGCCTTCGCCCGGTTCCGGCCGGGGGCACCCCAGGCGGCGAAGGACTTGGAATCCGCCCGGCGCAAGGCCGGGGAATGGCTGCGCAGGAGCTACGAGGAGCCCGTCGAGCTGGTGGCTCCGGACGCGCGGGACGAGACCGCGCGCGGGTGGCTGTTCGCCTGCGAGACCACCGTCGCGCTACGGGACGGGGACTGGCGGCATGCCATGGTCGACGCCGCCGTGGTGGTGCCGAAGGGCCCCGAGGCGCCCTTCCTGCTGCCCAACTCCGACCCGTGGGGCTTCTTCACCGCCTGGGACCGCGGCGACCCGGTGGGGCCCGCACCGCGGCCGGGCAGGGCCTCCTGGTTCGCTTCCACGATGCGCGAGCCGGGCGACGTACTCGACGTGTCCGAGCACTCGACGATGACCGAGGCCGTGGAGGCGCTGTCGGCGCTTCCGGCCGGCGGGCGGGCACTTGTGTGGGTGCGGCGCCTCGACGGCCGGGGCCGGCCGTCGACCGGGCTGCTGCTCACCGGGTTCCGAACGGCGATGGGCCCGGTGGCGCTGGTCGACGGGGCGGCGGAAGAGTTCACCGGCCTCGACGGGCTGCACGAGTGCGGGGTGAGGGTCGTCCGGTACCGCTGACAGACGGCTGTCAGGTGCCGGCCGCTGCACAGGCCAGGGCGGCGTCGGCCTCGGCCAGGGCCGATTCGCCCGCGCTCAGGGAGTCGTAGACGAAGTGGACGGTGGCCCCCTCGATGCCGCAGTACTCCGAGATCCCGACGCGCAGCAGGCGGTCCACCGGCTCGTCCCAGCCCAGCTCCTTGAACTTCGCCTCCGGGTAGCTCACCAGCGGGATCCAGACCATCCGCTTGCCCTTCAGGAGCGGGCGGCGGCGGCCGTAGGCGAAGCCGTTGTTCCAGACCCGGTCGATCCAGCCCTTCAGGATGGCCGGCAGGCCGAACCACCAGAGCGGGAAGACCACCACGAGGATCTCGGCGCCGGCGATCCGCTCCATGTGGGCCCGGGTCTCGGCCGAGTACTCCTTGTCCGGGTCCGACCAGTCCGGCTCGTCCTCGGGTCCCATCCGGGGGTCGAAGCCCTCGGCGTGCAGATCGAGCACGTCGACCGTGTGGCCGTCGGCCTCCAGCCGGGCCACGGCGCGGCGGGCAAGCTGGGCGGTCAGGGAATCGCCGCGGGGGTGGGCCAGGACGACCAGGGCGGCGCTCATCGGGCATCGGTGGTGGTCGCGGTCGCGGCGGCGGCCGTCGTGGCGGTGGCCGTCGCGGCGGTGGCCTCCGGGGAGAGGCGGACCAGCATCTTGCCGGTGTTCGCGCCGCGCATCATGCCGAGGAAGGCCTCCGGGGCGTGCTCGATGCCCTCGACGACGGTCTCCTCCGTGCGCAGGCTGCCGTCCGCCAGCCATCCCGCCGCCCGGCCGATCCACTCCGGGAACAGGTCGAAGTGGCTGGAGACGAGCATCCCGCGCAGGGTCACCTCGCGGGCCGCCGCCTGGAAGAGGTTGTCCGGGCCCACCGCCGGAGCCGTCGCGTTGTAGCCGCTGATCGCGCCGACCATGGCGATCCGCCCGCCCTGGCGCATCGCGCCGATGGCCGCCTGGAGGTGGTCGCCGCCGACCGCGTCGAGGTAGACGTCGATGCCCTCGGGGGCCGCCTCGGCGAGCTGGCCGGCCAGGTCGCCCTGCCGGTAGTCCACGGCCGCGTCGTAGCCGAAACGGTCCAGCAGCTTCTTCGTCTTCAGCGGGCCGCCCGCCGAGCCGATCACCCGGGAGGCGCCCAGGCGCCGCGCCAGCTGCCCGGCGACGCTGCCGACCGCGCCGGCGGCGGCGGAGACGAAGACCACGTCGCCCTCCTTGACCGGGGCGGTGCGGGTCAGGGCCGCGTACGCCGTCAGTCCCGTGGTGCCGAGCGGACCGAGGTACGCGGACCGCGAGGCGATCGCGGGATCCACGACGGTGGCGGCGGCCGCGTCGAGGACCGCGTACTCCCGCCAGCCGAGGAAGTGCGAAACGGTCGCTCCGACCGGCACCGACACGGAGCGGGAGGCGACGACCTCGCCGATCGCGCTGCCTTCGAGGGCCGTGCCGAGGGCGAAGGGCGGGATGTAGGAGGGGGCGTCGTCCATCCGGCCCCGCATGTACGGGTCCACGGACATCCAGGTGTTGCGGACCAGGATCTGGCCTTCGGCGGGCTCCGGGACCTCGGTGGCGACCAGGTCGAAGTGGTGCGGGCCCGGCTCGCCCACGGGGCGGGCGGCGAGGCGGATCTCACGGGAGAGGGTGGTCGTGGTGCCCGTGGTCGTGGTCGTGGCCATCTGGCTGTTCCTTCCGGTGCGTTTCCGTGACCGCTCGGTCGCGGTCACAGGAACACCATGTCCGGGGCCGCGCACGGGCCGCGCACGCGTCACGCACGCAGCATGCTTCGTCCGCTCACGCCGTTCTGACGGGCAAGAAGTAACGTTGCGGCATGCGTTTCGAGGTGCTGGGGCCACTGACCGTCCGCACGGATGACGGGACTCCCGTCCCCGTTCCCGAGGCGAAGGTACGGGCCCTGCTCGCGGCCCTCCTCGTACGCGACGGGCGGCCCGTGCCGGTGGACCGGCTGATCGAGGACCTGTGGGGCGAGGCGGGCGACGCCGCCCCCGGCAACCCGGGGAACACCCTCCAGACCAAGGTCTCCCAGCTCCGCCGGACCCTCGCCAAGGCCGAGGACGGCGCACGCTCCCTGGTCGCGTACGGTCCGGCGGGCTACGCCCTGCGCGCTCCGGCGCGGGCCGTGGACGCGGACCGCTTCGCGGAGCTGGCGGCGGCCGCGCGCAAGGAGGCGGAGCCGCGGGCCAGGGCGGAGCTGCTGGCCCGGGCGCTCGGGCTGTGGCAGGGGGAGGCGTACGCCGACTTCCGGGACGCCGACTTCACGCAGGCGGCGATCGCCCGGCTGGAGGAGCAGCGCATCACGGCGTACGAGGAGCTGGCCGAGGCCCGCCTCGAACTCGGCGAACACCACGAACTCGCAGACGAGTTGGCTGGCCCCGCCGCGGCCCACCCGCTGCGCCAGCGGCTGCGCGGCAGCCAGATGCGGGCGCTGTACCGCGCCGGCCGCCAGAGCGAGGCCCTCGCCGTCTACACGCACCTGCGCGAGCTCTTCGCCGAGGAACTCGGCATCGACCCCGGAGCGGAGCTCTCGGCTCTCTACGAAGCCATCCTCCGCCAGGACCCGGCACTGACCGGCCCGGCTGTGGTGGCGGCGGTGCCGGGCGCGGCCTCGGCAACGGGGCCCGGCCCGGCAGGGGAGGCGGCCCGGGGCCGGGTGCACGGGGGCGGCGGCAACCTCCCCACCCCCGTCAGCTCCCTCGTGGGCCGCGAGGAGGCCGTCGCCCGGGTGTGCGCGGCGCTCGGGGCCGGCCGGCTGGTGACCCTGTGCGGGCCCGGCGGCGTCGGCAAGACCCGGCTCGCGCTCGCCGCGGCGGCGCGGCTGGAAGAGGCCCACCCCGACGGGGTGTGGTTCGTGGAACTCGCGGGCGTGCAGGGTGCGTCGGTCGCCGATGCGGTGGCCGCCGCGATCGGGATGCGCGAGGACGACGCGGGCGGCGGCACCGTCGAGGAACGGCTCGCCGAGGCGTTGCGGCGGCGCGCGGCACTGCTCGTACTCGACAACTGCGAACACCTCCTCCCGGCCGCCGCGGCCCTTGCCGAACGGCTCCTGCGCCGCGCCCCCGGCCTGCGCGTCCTCACCACCAGCCAGGAGCCGCTCGCGCTCTCTGGCGAGGTGATCGAGGCCGTCGCACCGCTCCCGGAGGCCCAGGCCGTGGAACTGTTCGCGGCCCGCGCGGCGGCCGCCGCGCCCGGCTTCGCCCTCGGCCCCGGCACCGCGGAAGCCGTCGCCCTGATCTGCCGCCGGCTGGACGGGATCCCGCTCGCCCTGGAACTCGCCGCGACGCGGGTACGGGTCCTGGGCGTGGAGGCCCTGGCGGAACGGCTCCACGACCGCTTCCGCCTGCTCAACCAGGTCCGCCGGGACGCACCGGCCCGGCAGCGCACGCTGCGCGCGACGATCGACTGGAGCTGGGAGCTGCTCTCCCCGGCGGAGGCGACGGTCCTGCGCCGGCTGTCGGTGTTCGCGGGCGGATTCACCGTGGAGGCGGCCGAGGCGGTGTGCGCGGACGGGGACGCACGGGACGGGGGCGACTCGGCCGGCGGGGTCTCCCGTGAGGACGTGCTCGATCTGCTCACCCGGCTCGTGGACTGCTCGCTCGTGGCCTCGGCGCACGGGGACTCGGCGTACGGGGACGCGCGCCTCAGACTGCTGGAGTCGGTGGCGGCGTACGGGCTGGAGCGGCTCGACGCCGCCGGGGAGGCGGGCGCGACCCGGCGGCGGCACGCGGAGTACTACACCGGGCTCGCCGAGCGCGCGGCCGAGCGGCTGCACGGGCCCGGGCAGGGCGAGTGGCTGCGGCGGCTCGACCGGGAGAGCCTCAACGCCCGGGCGGCCCTGGCCCACACGGGGGCCGGGGAGTTGGGGCTGCGGCTGGTCGGCGCGCAGTCCTGGTACTGGTTCCTGCGCGGCCGGATCCAGGAGGCCACCGAGGCCACCGAGGCGGCGGGGGCCACCGCCCTGCACGCCGCCTTCTCGCTGCTCGGCGGGGACGACAGCCATCTGGACGACGACTTCTCCGGCGCCGGCCTCCGGGAACAGTGGCTGCTGACGTACGCACGATGCGGCTTCGGTTCCGACTCCGGCGTACGGGAGGACGAACTCACCCACTTCCCGGCCCAGTTCCACGAGACCGGCGACCGCTGGGGCGAAGCGGTCGCGCTGCTCACCCTCTCGACGCGGGCGCTCTACGACGGAGACCTCGCGGAACTGCGCCGCAACGCGACGGCGGCGGCCGCCGTGTTCACCGAACTCGGCGACCGCTGGGGCCAGTTGCAGACCTCGGAGCAGCTCGGCATCCTCGCCGAGGTGACCGGGGACTACGCGGCCGCGGCACGGCTGCACGAGGACGGCGTACGGGACGCGCAGGAACTGGAGTTGTGGACGCACGCCTCCTTCCGCCTCGCCCGGCGGGGCCGCATCGCGCTGCTGACCGGAGACCTCGCGCAGGCGGCCGCCCTGCACGAGCAGGCCCTGCGGCTGGCGGAGGAGCAAGGCCACCGCCCGGCCGAGCAGTTCGCGGCGATCGGGCTCGCCCTGGGCGCGCGGCGCGCCGGCGACCTGGACGGGGCCGAGGCCCGGCTGCGTCCGTGGCTCGACTGGAACCAGCGGCTCGGAGTGGACATCGGAGCGGCGCTCGTCCTGGCGGAGCTGGGGTACGTCGCGGAGCTGCGGGCAGACCCGGCCGCGGCGGAGTCCCTCCACCGGGAAGGACTCGCGGCGGCCCGCCGCTCGGGGGACCCCCGGGCGCTCGCCCTGGCCCTCGAAGGCCTGGCGGGGGTCCTGCCGCCCGCCCGGGCGGCCTCCCTGCTGGGCACGGCGACGGCCCTGCGCGCCTCGGCGGGCACCCCCCGCCCGCAGGCCGAACGCACCGACACCGACCGGGCGACGGCCCGCGCCCGCACCGCCCTGGGTCCGGAGGCCTTCGCGACGGCCTTCACGGCGGGCGAGGCCCTCCCCGTGCCGGAACAGCTCGCCCTCTTGGGCGGCCCGTAGGCCGACGCCGACCGCAGGGTCCCGTAGGGCCGCACGGGCGGGCGCCCGGCAAGGGGGCCACCAGCCGCCGCCCGGGCCCGTGGCCACCCTCACCCGCCCACCAGGCCCCACCAGGCCCCAGCGGGGCCCTCCTTGCCCCGACCGGCCCCTCACGCCGGTCCCTCACGCCGGCGCCTTGATGCCCTCCAGGAACGGCTCGACCGCCGCCCGCCAAGCGGCCGGGTGGTCGTAGTGGAGGTAGTGGCCGGCGTCCGGGATCTCCGCGTACTGCCCGGCCGGCAGGACGCGGACCATCTCCTGGGCCTCCGCGCGGCCCAGCTCGCCGTCCAGGCCGCGGACGACCAGCGTGGGGCAGCGCACCTGGGCGAGCTCCTCCCAGTGCGCGTCGTGCACCCACGTCTCCCGCGCGGTCAGCATCTGGCGGCGCGAGAACAGCGGGCGCCAGCCGTCGTCGGCCTCGTGCATCACCTCCGCGAAGAACTTGCCCCGGCCTGGGTCCGGGCGCTCCACCCGCGGGTCGTCCTCGCCGAACCAGCGCCGCGCGGCGTCCTGGGTGGGGAACGGCAGCGGCCAGTGGCGGAACCATTCCTCCCACTCCTGCTGCGAGGCCTCGCCCAGCGCGGACGCCCGCATGTCGCAGATGACCAGGGCCGCTACGAGATCGGGGCGGCGGGCCGCCAGCTGCCAGGCGGTGAGGGCGCCCATGGAGTGGCCGATCAGCGTCACCGGCGCGAGGCCGAGCTGCTCGACGGCCGCTTCGGCGTCGGCCACGAAGGCCTCGCGCCCGTAGGCGACGGAGCTGTTGGGGCCGGTGGTCGGCGGGCGCTCGCTCTGGCCGTGGCCGCGCTGGTCGAGGGCCACGACGCGGCGGCTCGCGCCGAGCCAGCGGGCGGTGCCCGCCCAGTGGAGGGCGCGGCCCATCAGGCCGTGCAGTAAGAGGGCCGCGGGCTCACCCGGGGGCGACTGCGGCGGCGACGGCTCGGCGGCCGCTTCGCGAAACTCCCAGGCAGCCAGGCGTACGCCGTCGGCCCCCGTCACATCGAGGCGTCGTACCACCGCAGATGCACCCCCTTCGCTCCCGGCCACAGTATCGAACCCGCATTCGAAAACCGGGTTCTCACCGACAACACCGCTCTTTCGAGTGACCTTGCTCAAGGATTGACCGCCGCTGCCGATGGAGATCCTTTCAACAGGGAGGCGGGCCGCTCGGGGAAGACGGTCCGAAGGGATGACCTTGAGAGCTCGGGGCTCCAGGTCAAGCAGGGGAGGACCGGTCCCGGCGTCGCAAAGGCGCCGGGACCATCCATACAGATCCGCACCGGTCCACATCGGCCGACACCAGCCGGATTCGCTCGCACTGGCGACCTGTTCGTACGCCCGTGCGTCAGCCTGTCGATCCCCCGGGGCCCCAGCCCCTCAGTCCGTCAGCCCCTCAGCCCGTCAGCGCTTCGCCACGAACACGTGGGAGGCGACGTCCGCATCCAGCTCCGCGGCCTCGCCTCCACTGCCGACCAGCACACCGCCGGGCGACTCGGTCACGCTGACCACCGAACCGGGCTGCACGCCCGCCCGGCGCAGCGTGTACATCAGCTGCGCGTCCGTCTGGATCGGCTCCCCGATCCGGCGGATCACCACGGTCTTGCCCTCCACGCCCGGGTCCAGCTCGGACAGGCTGACCATGCCCTCCTCCAGGAACGGATCGGCCTCGGCCTTCTCGCCCAGTTCCTCCAGCCCCGGGATCGGGTTCCCGTACGGCGATTCGGTCGGGTGGCGCAGCAGCTCCAGCACCCGCCGCTCCACCGCCTCGCTCATCACGTGCTCCCAGCGGCAGGCCTCGGCGTGCACCTGCTCCCACTCCAAGCCGATGACGTCGACGAGCAGGCACTCCGCGAGGCGGTGCTTGCGCATCACCCGCGTCGCCAGCTTGCGCCCCTCGTCGGTGAGCTCCAGGTGCCGGTCGCTGGCGACGGCCACCAGGCCGTCGCGCTCCATCCGCGCCACCGTCTGGCTCACCGTCGGGCCGCTCTGGTCGAGCCGCTCGGCGATACGGGCGCGCATGGGGACCACGCCTTCCTCTTCCAGTTCGAGGATGGTGCGGAGGTACATCTCCGTGGTATCGATCAGTCCGGACATTCGTGCCCCTCGGATTGCGTGCGCTGGCCCTGCCCCCAATTCTGACCCATCGCGCCGACAACCGTCCCGTGTAAGACGTCAAGGGCCGGTCCGGACTGCCCCGAAACGCCCCGCGAGCCCCTCCGGCCACCTCTCATTACGCCGCCCACCGGGCCTTTCGCCCCTTGGATGGAAGTTCGTATTGACACGCCCTTGGTCCAGACCGCACGGTGAGCGGCGGACACGGACGACAACCTCACCCAACTCCCACCCCGGAAGGCCATCGGCGTATGAGCGAGAGCAAGCTGGCCGGTCAGTTCTTCGACGCCGCGATCGGCCTGCTGGAGCGGGTACGGGACGAGGAGTCCGCGCGCATCAACGAGGCCGGGACCGTCATCGCGGACGCCGTGGCCACCGGGAACAAGCTCTTCGCCTTCGGCGCCGGGCACTCCTCGCTCCCCGCCCAGGACGTGGTCTACCGGGCCGGCGGACTCGCGCTGATGAACTTCCTCGCCGTCCCCGGCACCGCCGGCATCGACGTCATGCCGGCCACCCTCGGCAGCGCCCTGGAGCGCGTCGACGGCCTCGCCGGGGCGGTCCTGGACTCCAGCCCGGCCAGCGACGGCGACGTCCTCGTGATCATCTCCCTCTCCGGGCGCAACGCGCTGCCGGTGGAGATGGCCATGAACGCCCGCGCGATCGGCCTCAAGGTCATCGGCGTCACCTCGGTGGCCTACGCGACCGGCACCAAGTCCCGCCACGTCTCCGGCACCTTCCTCAAGGACCACTGCGACATCGTCCTCGACAGCAAGATCGCGGTCGGCGACGCCGAGCTCACCCTCGACGGCATCGAAGCCCCCTTCGCCCCCGCCTCCACCGTCGTGACCAGCGCGATCATGCAGGCGGTCATGGCCGCCGCGGCCGGCGAGCTCGCCGCCCGCGGGGTCGAACCGCCGCTCCTGCGCTCGGGCAACGTGGACGGCGGCCACGAGTGGAACGGCCGCGTCATGCAGGAGTACGGCGACCGCATCTTCTTCCGCCACTAGGTCGTCCAGGTCGCCTAGGCCGCCGTCCCGGCCTGGCGGGGCCGCTCACCGCCCCGACAGGTCCAGGTCCAGGTCCGCCGCGACGCGGGCCGCCACCTCCTCCGCGTACGCAGCGTCCGCGCGCTCGAAGGCGGCCCTGGACGGGCCCCGCAGGAACGTCAGCGTCCCCAGGCTCCGGCCCCGGCTGCGCAGCACCGTGCTCAGGGCGTGCGCCGCCCCCTCGGGCCAGCGCCGGGTGCCCGCCCACGCCCCGCCGGCCTGCCCGCGCGGCGCGCTGGTCCGCACCGACCCGGCCCGGTCCAGCGCCTGCAGCGCCGGATGGCCGGCCCCGTAGCGCACGGGGATCACCCCGGGCTCGGGCAGCCCCGGCAGGCCGGGCGGGGACGCCGCCCAGCGCAGCAGCCGCGCGGGCGCGGGTTCCCGTAGCGGATCGAGTACGTCCACCAGTGCGTGCTCGGCGAAGCCCGCCAGGGCGAACTCCAGCCGCACGGCCGCCGCCTCCGCCGGGTCCTCGCACTCGGCGGCGGCCCGCCCGGCCCGGTACAGCTGGTGGGACCTGAACCGCAGCTGCGCCGTGTCCAACTGCGCCTGGCGGGCCTCGGTGACGTCCTGGAACAGCAGGGCGACCCCGAGCGGTACGGGTTCCTCCGCGAGCGGCGACGCCAGGCGCAGGAACCCGCACCGCCAGCACCGCCGCCGCACGCCCTCGGGGCCCCGTACGGACACCCACAGCTCCGCGGGGGCCGGGGGCGCGCCCTCGGCCAGTACGTGCTGCAGGGCCCCCTCCAGCTCCTCCACCCCCTGCGCCAGCAGCTCCCCCAGCGGCCGCCCGAGCAGCGCGGTACGGCCCGAACCGAAGGCCCGGGCGGCGTGGGCGTTGACCACGGCCGGGCGCAGGTCCACGTCGACGAGCACGACGCCCCAGGAGGCGTCCTCCATCAGCGCCTCGCTCAGCGCGATGGAACGCTCCAGGTCGATCTGCGCGTGCACCTCGCTGAAGGCGCAGTACACCCCGGCCGGTTTCCCGTCGGCCCCCGGCACCCCCGCGGACTGGGTCCGTACGAGCAGGCGCCCGCCGTCCTTGGTCAGCAGCGCGAACTCGAGCACCTGCCGCCCCGGCACGTCCTGGGCGGCCATGAGTCTGTCCTGCACGTCCTGCGCGTCGGCGGCCCGCACGGCCCACCCCGCGAACCCCTTGCGCCCCACGGCCTCGGCCGCCGACCACCCCAGGAGCCGCTCGGCTTCACGGTTCCAGTGGGTGATCACGCCATCGGCATCGAACGCGCACAAGGCCGCGTCCATCCCGTCCAGCAGCGCTGCGAGCAGATCGTCGGCGGTCTCACCACGTCCGGATGCAGTCACCTGGGCCCCCTACAGGTGTTCGCGTGTGCGGCACGTCACGTCATTCAACTGGAACGTGACGCAGCCCACACCCACTTCCCGCAATCATCCCGTTATGTCCGGGACTCGGGAGCGCCCGCCGGACTGGTGAGGGCCGCGATACGGGGAGTATGGTCTCTTATATGGCGACCAAGAAGATCACGGTGACGATTCCCGAAGAGCTCCTTGACGAGATCCGTGCGGAAGCGGCGGAGCGAGGCCTGTCGGCGTACGTCGCCGAAGCGCTGCGATTCAAGCGCGACCGGGACCGGCTGCGGGAACTGGTCGACTGGCTTCAGGAGGAGCACGGCCCTGTCACCGAAGAGGAGCGCGCGGCCGCGTTCGAGGATCTGGAGGCTCTCGACGCCGAGCACGAACGCCGCCGCGCCACGGCAGGGCACCGGGCCGGAGAGGCCGCGTGAAGCGGACCGGTGAGCGTGGGCAGCCGCCGCTGCGCGTCTTCGTGCTCGACTGCGAAGCACTGTCCCTGGCCGTGCGCGGCGACCGGAAGATGATCGCCTTGCTGGACATCGCCGCCCGCGGTGGAGCCGAGGTGGTGACCTCTCCGATGACCCTCGTCGAGTCCTATGACGGAAGGACCACCGAACAGCGATGGGACTGGGTCCTCTCCCGGCTCAAGGTCGCCGACGTCGGGAAGGACGAAGCACGTCAGGCCCGCCGGCTCCTGGCGGACGCCGAGCTGCACGGCCACAAGTACGCGATCGACGCGGTGCTCTCCGTCATCGCGCGTCAGCAGAAGGGGCAGGTCACCGTCTACACCAAGGACGTGGACGATCTGGAGCGGCTGGTCCCGGACTCGATCGTGGTCAAGAAGGTATGACCCTGCGGCTCCGGAGGTCCCTGGATACGGCTGCGGATTCGCCCCCGAAATTCGGTTGAGCGCGCTCCGTGAGGGTGCCTACAGTGGCGGCACACAGAAGGGAGGTGGTTGCCGCAATGTACGGAAACCGGACGCGTGAGGTGGCTGCGGGCTAAAGCGCCCGTTGTCGCACGCACCCAGTGCGGTGCCCGGCGGAGTCGGGCGCCAATCCCAAGCAGTCACCCGACCCGCGGGCTCGCCGGTACGTCCGGCCGGCTTCCCCCACTGCAGGGGGGAAACCCGAGCTCGCGGGTCGTCTGCGTGTGATCAGAGCCCTACGGGCAGAGGCGTTCCACGCGCCACTTCTCCGCCTCCAGGACGTACTTCAGGCGGTCGTGGAGGCGGTTTTCGTGGCCCTGCCAGAATTCCACCGCGTCGGGGACCACGCGGATGCCGCCCCATTGCGGGGGGACCGGGACCTGTTCGCCCTCGGGGTAGCGGGCCTCCAGTTCCGCGTAGCGGCGGTCCAGCTCCGCGCGTGAGGCGATCACCGTGGACTGTTCGCTGGCCCAGGCGCCCAGCTGGGAGCCGTGGGGGCGGGAGCGGAAGTACGCCGCCGTCGCGTCGCGGCCGATGCGGGAGGCCGTGCCGGTGACGATGACCTGGCGGGCGATGGGGTGCCAGGGGAAGAGCAGGGAGACGAAGGGGTTTGCGGCCATTTCGACTCCCTTGCGGGAGTCGTAGTTCGTGAAGAAGACGAATCCGCGCTCGTCGAACTGCTTCAGGAGCACCGTGCGCGAGCTGGGGCGGCCGTCCGGGGTTGCGGTGGCGACGACCATCGCGTTGGGTTCGAAGACGTTCGCCTCCGCAGCGTCGCGGAACCAGCGCGCGAACTGGCCCATCGGCTCCTCGGCGAGGCTCTCCTCGGCGACGAGCTGGGAGCGGTACTGCTTGCGCATGTCGGCAGGGTCAGGGTGCTGATCGGTCACGCCGCCATCCTGCCGCAGCGGCGCGTCCGCGACTGTGCCGTATGTCACGCTTCCCCGCGCCAAGCGGAACGTACAAAATCTTGGGGCCGGTCCGACGGTCCCACACGGATGACCATCGGCCGTGCCGGGCATCAACGGGGATGACCGCGCCGGACCGCGAATCACGCCGGGAGCCGCGCGTGTTCGCACTATTTGAGGAGCCGCCTGATGTCCGACTTCGTACCCGGTCTCGAGGGAGTCGTCGCGTTCGAAACGGAGATCGCCGAACCCGACAAGGAAGGTGGGTCGCTGCGATACCGGGGCGTCGACATCGAAGACCTCGTGGGCCACGTCTCCTTCGGGAACGTCTGGGGCCTCCTGGTCGACGGTGCCTTCAACCCCGGCCTGCCGGCCGCCGAGCCGTTCCCGATCCCGGTGCACTCCGGTGACATCCGGGTCGACGTGCAGTCCGCGCTCGCCATGCTCGCCCCCGTGTGGGGGCTGAAACCGCTCCTCGACATCGACGAGCAGACCGCGCGTGACGATCTGGCGCGGGCGGCTGTCATGGCGCTGTCCTACGTCGCCCAGTCCGCGCGCGGCCAGGGCCGGCCGATGGTCCCGCAGAGCGAGATCGACAAGGCCGAGTCCGTGGTCGAGCGGTTCATGATCCGCTGGCGGGGCGAGCCCGACCCGCGCCACGTCAAGGCCGTGGACGCGTACTGGACCTCGGCCGCCGAGCACGGGATGAACGCGTCGACGTTCACCGCGCGCGTCATCGCCTCGACGGGTGCCGATGTCGCAGCCGCGCTGTCCGGCGCGGTCGGCGCCATGTCCGGGCCGCTGCACGGCGGGGCGCCCTCGCGCGTCCTCGGCATGATCGAGGAGATCGAGCGCACCGGCGACGCCGTGGCGTACGTGAAGAAGGCCCTGGACAAGGGTGAGCGGCTGATGGGCTTCGGCCACCGCGTCTACCGCGCCGAGGACCCGCGAGCCCGCGTGCTGCGGCGTACGGCCAAGGAGCTGGACGCCCCCCGTTACGAGGTGGCCGCCGCGCTGGAGAAGGCCGCCCTGGAGGAGCTGCACGCGCGCCGTCCCGACCGGGTGCTCGCGACGAACGTGGAGTTCTGGGCCGCGATCATGCTGGACTTCGCGGAGGTGCCGGCGCACATGTTCACCTCGATGTTCACGTGTGCCCGTACCGCCGGCTGGTCGGCGCACATCCTGGAGCAGAAGCGCACGGGCCGCCTGGTCCGCCCCTCGGCCCGCTACACCGGGCCGGGCGTGCGCAACCCGCGCGAGATCGAGGGATACTCCGGCATCACGGACATCGCCTCCACCGCCTGATCGCGCCGGCCGCCGGCTGCCCCCGCACAGGGCCGCCGTGACGAAGGGCGCCGCATCCCCTCGGGGGTGCGGCGCCCTTCGCGTTTCCGGGGGAAGAGGAAGAAGAGAAGGGGCTGGGACCTCAGCCCAGTTCTGAGTCCAGGATCCTGGCCCACTGGGCGACCACCCGCGCCCGGCGGGCGGTGTCGTCGGTGAGGACGTTCGCCAGCCCCAGGCCGCGGGCCATGTCGAGCAGGCCCTGCACGGTCTCCCGTACTCCCGGTACCGACTCGTCCGCGCCCAGCAGCTCCACGGCGATGCGGTGGGTCTCGCGGCCGACGCGGGCCTCCAGCTCGGCCACGCGGGGCCGCAACTGCTCCTCGTGGGAGGCCGCGACCCACAGTTGGAGAGCGGCGCGGAACATCGGGCCGGTGTACAGGTCGATGAGCGCCCCGACCACGTCGGCGCGGGCCGCGGCGGCGCCGCCGTGCGGGAACAGGCCCAGCAGTGCGGTCGAGCGCACCTCGGCCATGTACTCGACGGCCGCCGTGAACAGCTCCTCGCGGGTGCGGAAGTGGTGCTGGGCCGCTCCGCGCGAGACGCCGGCGCGCTCGGCGACGACTGCGACGGTGGATCCGGCCCAGCCCTGTTCGGCGAGGCAGGAGACGGCTGCCTCCAGGAGGTGGCGGCGGGTCACGCGGCTGCGGGCCTGCTTGGGTGCCTGCCTGGGGGCGGTCGGGCCGGTCTGGTCGGTCGGGCCGGTTTCCGTGGTCACCGGATCTCTCCCACGGAGCCCCGGCCTTCAGGGCGGGGAGGAACGGGTCCTTGGCGAGGAGGCGCGAAGCACCGAAGTTCTCTGCGCATCTGTTCTGACCTGCGCTCTCTTCCGTTGTCAGTGGCGGGTGTTAGCTTCCGGTCGTGACGACAGCAGCGATGGCCGATGAGGTGGCTGGGCATGCCCGGTACACCTACCGGCTGCGCCTGTCGTCCACCGCCCGTACCGCTCTGGAAGCGGAGTGGGGCCGGTGTCGTTGGGTGTGGAACGAGTGCGTGGCAATGTCCCGCAAGGTCCACAAGCTCAACAAGGACACTGAGGCGAAGGCGACGTGCGGGCCGGCGCAGCTCGACAAGATGCTGACCGATGCGCGCGCCGCGATGTCCTGGCTGCGCAACGGTGCTTCGGTGCCTCAGCAACAGATCATCCGGGACTTCGCGAAGTCCCGGGCGAAGGCGCTCAAGGACATCAAGGCGAAGCTGCCGATGCGGCAGCGGGCGGGGATGCCCCGCATCAAGCGGAAGCGGGAGGCCGCGCCGTCGCTGAACTACACACAACGCGGGTTCCGGCTCAAGGGCCATCATCTGCGCCTGGCCGGCGGGATCGTGCTGACGGTGGTGTGGTCGCGTGCGCTGCCCAAACCGCCGTCCAGCGTACGCGTGTACCGCGACAGCCTCGGACATTGGTACTGCTCGTTCGTCGTCCCCACCGTGACCGAGGCCCTGCCGGAGACCGGCGCTGTGATCGGTGTCGACTGGGGCGTGAAGGAGACCGCGACCACCACCAGCGACGCCCACGACCTGCCCCACCCCCAGCACGGTATGACGGCCGCCGCGAAGCTCGCGCACTACCAGCGGATGATGGCGCGGCGCCGGACCCCGAAGAACAAGCCCGAGACCAAGGGATACAAGAGGGCCCGGCGGGCGGCGGCGAAGGTGTCGAAGAAGATCGCCCGGCAGCGGCAGGACACCGGCCGCAAGTGGGCGAGGTCCGTGGTCCGTGACTTCGACCAGTTGGCCGTGGAGGACTTCAAGCCGAAGTTCCTCGCGAAGACCACCATGGCCCGCAAAGCGGCCGACGCCGCGATCGGCGCCACCAAGACGGCGCTGATCGATATGGCCCGCAAGCACGGCCGGACCGTGCACCTGGTCAACCCCTCGCACACCACCATGGACTGCGCACACTGCGGAGCGAGAGCCAAGCACCGCCTACCTCTTTCCGAGAGAACGTATACGTGCACCGCGTGCGGAATCGTGTCCCCCAGGGACAAGAACTCTGCCCGCGTGATGCTCGTCCGGGCTGGTCTCAACCCGGCTAGCGCTGATCTTGTAAGCCCTGCCACCTGCTAGGTGTCAGGCGAAGTGAGCTAGGAATCCCCTCCCTTCAGGAGGGGAGGATGTCAACGTAGCCATGACGGGTCCCGTCGCTCGAAGCGGGCGCTGATGCCCTCGCGGGCCTCGGCGGAGGCGAAGTGCCGGGCGGACAGCTCGGTGAGGGCGGCTCCGTCCCGCTCCAGGGCAGCCCGCACCGGGGCGGTGACCAGCCGTTTCGTCGCGGCCAGGGCCTCGGGGCCCGCCTTGAGGAGACCTTCCAGGACGGGGGCCAGGAGCTTGTCCAGATCCTCGGCGTCCCCGCCGTCGAGGGTGAGCAGGCCGATGCGGGTGGCTTCGGCGGCGTCGAAGACCTCGGCGGTCAGGAAGTAGCGGGCGGCGGCGCGGGGGTCCAGGCGCGGGAGCAGCGGTGCGGAGATGACAGCCGGGACGACGCCGAGGTGCGTCTCGGTGAAGGCGTACGTGGACGCCTGCCCGGCGGCGGCGATGTCGCAGACGCCGAGCAGCCCGAGGCCACCCGCGCGGACGTGGCCGGTGACGCGGGCGACGACGGGCTTGGGGAGTTCGGCGATCTCCCGGAGCAGAGCCATGAAGTCGGCGGGGTCGCAGGGGGACTTGAGGTCGGCGCCTGCACAGAAGGTGGAGCCGGTGTGGGTGAGGACCACCGCCCGGGTCGCTCGTTCGGTGGCCGCGGTGGCCAGGGCGGTGCGGAGTTCTTGGACCAGGGGGGCGGAGAGGGCGTTGCGGTTGGCCGGGGAGTCGAGGGTGAGGGTGGTGAGGCCGGGCGTTCGCGCGGCGTGGACCAGTGGGGGCATGTCTCCTCCGGAGGGGGTGGTCGGGCGGTCGGGATCCCCTCCGGGGAGGGTCTGCGGGTCGCCTGCGGCGGGCTCCGGTGGGCTGCGGGTGGCTGGCCCTGGGGGCGAAGGGCGGGTAGAGGATTCCCGGCCCCGCGCAGCGGCAGCCGCGTCGGGGCTCGGCTAGTAGGACTTGGGGAGGCCCAGGGTCTGGTGGGAGATGAAGTTCAGGATCATCTCTCGGCTGACCGGGGCGATCCGGGCCACCCGGGAGGCCACGATCAGTGCGGCCAGGCCGTACTCGCGGGTGAGGCCGTTGCCGCCCAGGGTGTGGACGGACTGGTCCACCGCCCGGACGCAGGCCTCCCCCGCGGCGTACTTCGCCATGTTCGCGGCCTCGCCCGCGCCCATGTCGTCGCCGGCGTCGTAGAGGTGGGCCGCCTTCTGCATCATCAGGCGGGCCAGTTCCAGCTCTATGTGGGCGGCTGCCAGGGGGTGTGCGATGGCCTGGTGGGCGCCGATGGGGGCCTTCCAGACCTGGCGGGTCTTCGCGTAGTCGACGGCCCGGGCGAGGGCGTAGCGGCCCATGCCGATGGCGAAGGCGGCGGTCATGACGCGCTCGGGGTTGAGGCCCGCGAAGAGCTGGAGGAGGCCCGCGTCCTCGTCGCCGACCAGCGCGGAGGAGGGGAGCCGTACGTCTTCCAGGACCAGCTCGAACTGCTTCTCCGCCGCCTGGAGTTCCATGTCGATGGGGGTGTGCAGGAAACCGGGGGTGTCGCGGGGGACGATGAACAGGCAGGGCTTGAGGCTGCCCGTCCGGGCGTCTTCCGTGCGGCCCACGATGAGGGTGGCGTCGGCGATGTCCACGCCGGAGATGAAGACCTTGCGGCCGGTGAGGACCCAGTCGTCGCCGTCGCGGCGGGCGGTGGTGGTGATGCGGTGGGAGTTGGAGCCGGCGTCGGGTTCGGTGATGCCGAAGGCCATGGTCCGGGTGCCGTCCGCGAGGCCGGGGAGCCAGGCCCGCTTCTGTGCCTCGGTGCCGAAGCGGGCGATGACCGTTCCACAGATGGCGGGTGAGACGACCATCATGAGGAGGGGGCAGCCCGCGGCGCCGAGTTCTTCGAGGACGATGGAGAGTTCGGCGATGCCGCCGCCCCCGCCGCCGTACTCCTCGGGGAGGTTGACCCCGAGGTAGCCCAGCTTGGCGGCGTCCGCCCACAGTTCGTCGGGGTGGCCGCCCTCCCGGGCGATGCGGGCGAGGTACTCGCGGCCGTACTTGCGGCCGAGGGCGGCCACCGCCGCGCGCAGGGCCTGGTGTTCTTCAGTTTCGAGAGTTGTGGTGCCGAGCGTCGTGGTGCCGGGGGTGGAGCTCATGCTTCCTCCTGGACTACGGCGAGCAGGGCGCCGAATTCGACCTGTTGGCCGGTGGCGGCGTGGAGCGCGGTGAGCGTGCCGGAGGCGGGCGCGAGGATGCGGTGCTCCATCTTCATGGCCTCCAGCCAGAGCAGGGGCTGCCCGGCGGTGACGGGGCTGCCGGGGGCGAGGCCCTCGGCTACGCGGACGACGGTGCCGGGCATGGGGGCGAGCAGGGAGCCCGGTTCGGTGCGGTCCCGGGGGTCCGCGAACCGGGGGACGGGGGTCAGGGCGTGGGAGCCGAGCACGGAGTCCACGTACGCCGTGTTCGATTTTTGTTTCACGTGGAACAGCCGCCGGACGCCGTCCACTTCGAGGGTCACCGCGTGTCGGGAAGCCGACATGACCCGCACACCGGGGTGGTCGAGAAGCTCCGGCAGGCCGCTGCGGGAGGGGTGGTAGCGGACTTCGTACGCGGTCCCGCCGGCCGTGTAGCGGCGGCTCTGCGGCTGGGAGCGGAGGTTTCGCCAGCCGCCGAGGCGGACGGCGAGGGGGGCGTCCTGCTCGGGGGCGGCCTCCGCGAGGGCGGCGGCGAGCGCACTGAGTACGGGGGCCGGGTCGTCCGGGGCGGCCTCGGTGAGGGCGGGCAGGTGGCGTTCGTAGAACCCGGTGTCGAGCCGGCCGGCCGCGAAATCCGGCTGCCGCAGGGAGCGTACGAGGAGCTCGCGGTTGGTGGTGAGCCCGTGGATCCGGGCTCCGGCGAGGGCGTGGGCCAGGGCGCGGACCGCCTCGGCGCGGGTCGGGGCGTGGGCGACGACCTTGGCGAGCATGGCGTCGTAGTGGATGGAGACGGTGTCCCCGTCGGCGAAACCGGTGTCCACGCGGACCTCGCCGGGGACGGCGAGGGTGTGCAGGGTTCCGGTCTGCGGACGCCAGTCCTGGGCCGGGTCCTCGGCGTAGAGGCGGGCCTCGACGGAGTGTCCGGCGGGCGTGGGAGGGTGCAGCGGCAGGGCGGCGCCCTCGGCGATCCGCAGTTGCAGGGCGACGAGGTCGATCCCGAAGACCGCTTCGGTGACGGGGTGTTCCACCTGGAGGCGGGTGTTCATCTCCAGGAAGTACGGGCGGCCGTCGGCGGTGACCAGGAACTCGACCGTGCCCGCCCCCTCGTACGAGACCGCGCGGGCGGCGGCCACGGCGGCCTCGTGGAGGGTGGTGCGCAGGGCCTCGGGCAGGCCGGGCGCGGGGGCTTCCTCGATGACCTTCTGGTGGCGCCGCTGGAGGGAGCAGTCGCGGGTGCCGAGTGCCCAGACGGTGCCGTGGGAGTCGGCGAGGATCTGCACCTCGACGTGGCGGCCGCGCTCCACGTAGGGCTCGGCGAAGACCTCTCCGTCGCCGAAGGCGGACAGGGCCTCGGCGGAGGCGGCCTCGAGGGATTCCTTGAGGGAGTCGAGGTCCCGGACCACCCGCATCCCGCGGCCGCCGCCGCCCGCCGCGGCCTTGAGGAGCAGCGGGAGGTCGGCGGCGGTGGCCGCGTGCGGGTCGACGGGGTCGAGCAGCGGGACCCCGGCCGCGCGCATCAGGTCCTTGGCCCGGGTCTTGGACGCCATGGCCTCCATGGCCTCGGGCGGCGGGCCGACCCAGGTGAGTCCGGCGGCGCGGACGGCGCGGGCGAAGTCCGCGTTCTCGGAGAGGAACCCGTAGCCGGGGTGGACGGCGTCGGCGCCCGCGGCGAGGGCGGCCCCGATGAGCAGGTCGCCGCGCAGGTAGGTGTCGGCGGGGGCCGCGCCGGGCAGCGGTACGGCCGCGTCGGCCGCGCGGACGTGCAGGGCGTCGGTGTCGGGGTCGGAGTGGACGGCGACGGTGGCCAGGCCCAGGGCGCGGGCCGTGCGGAAGACGCGGACGGCGATCTCGCCGCGGTTGGCGACGAGGAGGGAGCGCAGGGTCGTGGTGTGGGGCGGGTTCAGAGTCATGTGCGGGCTCACATCCGGAAGACGCCGAAGCCGCCACGGGCGCCCTCGACGGGGGCGTTGTGGACGGCCGACAGGCACAGGCCGAGGACGGTGCGGGTGTCGCGCGGGTCGATGACCCCGTCGTCGTACAGCCGTCCGGACAGGAACATCGGCAGGGACTCGGACTCGATCTGCGCCTCCACGAAGGCGCGCATGCCGGCGTCCGCCTCCTCGTCGTTGGCGTCGTACGTGTGCCCCTTCGCCGCGGCCGACTGGCGGGAGACGATGGAGAGCACTCCGGCGAGCTGGGCGGGGCCCATGACGGCGGACTTGGCACTGGGCCAGGCGAAGAGGAAGCGGGGCTCGTAGGCGCGGCCGCACATGCCGTAGTGGCCCGCGCCGTAGCTGGCGCCGATGAGGACGGAGAGGTGGGGGACCTTCGAGTTCGAGACCGCGTTGATCATCATCGAGCCGTGCTTGATGATGCCGCCCTGCTCGTACTCCTTGCCGACCATGTAGCCGGTGGTGTTGTGGAGGAAGAGGAGCGGGATGTCGCGCTGGTTGGCGAGCTGGATGAACTGGGCCGCCTTCTGCGATTCCGCGCTGAACAGCACTCCTTGGGCGTTGGCGAGGATGCCGACCGGGTAGCCGTGGAGGCTCGCCCAGCCGGTGACCAGGCTGGTGCCGTAGAGCGGCTTGAACTCGTCGAAGTCGGAGGCGTCGACGATGCGGGCGATGACCTCGCGGGGGTCGAAGGGGGTTTTGAGGTCGGCGGGGACGATCCCGAGGAGCTCCTCGGGATCGTGGAGGGGTTCTTCGGCGCGGGCCGGATCGGGTTGGGCCTTGCGGTGGTTGAGGCGGGCGACGACGCGGCGGGCCTGGCGGATGGCGTCGTGCTCGTCGAGGGCGTAGTAGTCGGCGAGGCCGGAGGTCCGGGCGTGCATGTCGGCTCCGCCGAGGGACTCGTCGTCGCTCTCCTCGCCCGTGGCCATCTTGACGAGCGGCGGGCCGCCCAGGAACACCTTGGAGCGGTCCTTGATCATGATGGTGTGGTCGGACATGCCGGGGATGTACGCGCCTCCGGCGGTGGAGTTGCCGAACACGACGGCGATGGTGGGGACGCCGTCGGCCGAGAGCCGGGTGAGGTCGCGGAAGACGGCGCCGCCCGGGATGAAGATCTCCTTCTGGGAGGGGAGATCCGCGCCGCCGGACTCGACGAGGCTGATGCAGGGGAGTCTGTTCTGGCGGGCGATCTCGTTGGCGCGGAGTGCCTTCTTGAGCGTCCAGGGGTTGGAGGCGCCGCCGCGGACGGTGGGGTCGTTGGCGGTGACCAGGCATTCGACGCCCTCGACGGTGCCGATGCCGGTGACCATGGAGGCGCCGACCGGGTAGTCGCTGCCCCAGGCGGCGAGCGGGGACAGCTCCAGGAACGGCGTGTCCGGGTCGAGGAGCAGTTCCACCCGCTCGCGGGCGAGGAGCTTGCCGCGGGTCTTGTGGCGGGCGGTGTACTTCTCGCCCCCGCCGGCGAGGGCTGCGGCGTGCGCGGCATCGAGCTCGGCGAGGCGGTCCAGGGCGGCGGTACGGGCCTGCGTGTGCTCGGCGGCGAGCGGGTCGACGGCGCTCTTGAGGCGGGTCACGGGGTCCCCTCCGGGGTGGTGGTCTCGGGGCTGTCGCCGTCGCCGGGTGGATCGCCCAGCAGGGTGGTGGGGATGTCCAGGTGGCGGGAGCGGAGCCATTCGCCGAGGGCCTTGGCCTGGGGGTCGAAGCGGTGGCCGGAGGCTACGCCGTCGCCGAGGATCCGGGTGACGGTGAAGTTGAGGGAGCGGAGGTTGGGAAGTGCGTGGCGGGTCACTTCCAGTGGGGCGGTCTCGGGGAGCAGTCGCTTGAAGGCGTCGACGGTGAGGGTGCGGTGGAGCCACTCCCAGGCGGGGTCGCTCTCGGCCCACAGCCCGACATTGGCGTCCCCGCCCTTGTCGCCGCTGCGGGCCCCGACGATGGTGCCGAGGGGCACCTTGCGGGTGGGGGGCCCGCTCGGGGCCTGCGGCGTGCCCGGCCCCGGTGTGGCCGACTCCGGCGTGCCCGGCGTGCCCGGCGTGCCCGGTGTGGCCGACTCCGGTGCCACCGGCGCCCCCTGCGTGGGGGGTGTCGGCCCGGGCCCTGCGGGGCTTTCCCCCACCCCACCCCTTCCCGAAACCGGGGGCTCGGCCCCCGGGCCCCCGGGCCCGGGCTGCGCCCCGGGCCCCCGCGGCTCGAACGCCGGCGGGGCTTGATGTGCCAGGCGGGTGCCGTCCGCGAGGACTGCCGTGTGGGGGACCTGGCCCGCGGGGACCGTGGTCGCGGTGAAGCCTCCGTACGGCTGGGCCGGGGACGGGGGGGCCGTGACGTGGAAGCCCGGGTAGCTGGCCAGGGCCAGTTCGATGGCCGCCGAGGTCAGGGGGCGGCCCACCCGGTCGGGGGACGGGTCGCGGACCACCAGGCGGAGCAGTGCGCTCGCGGTCTCCTCGGTCGACGCGTCCTCGTGGTCCGTACGGGACAGCGTCCAGGAGACCGACTCCACCGGCGCGAGCAGCCCGGACAGCTGCTGCCGTACCAGCGCCGCCTTCGCGTCGATGTCCAGGCCCGTCAGGACGAAGACGACCTCGTTGCGCCAGCCGCCGATGCGGGTCACGCCCACCTTGAGGGTGGCGGGCGGGGCTTCCCCGCGGGTGCCCGAGATCGCGACCCGGTCCCGGCCGGCCCGCGCCAGCCGGACCGTGTCCAGGCGGGCCGTCACGTCGGGGCCCAGGTAGCGGACCCCCTGGGTTTCGTAGAGGAGTTGCGCCGTGACCGTACCGACGGAGACGACGCCGCCCGTGCCCGGGTGCTTCGTGATCACCGACGAGCCGTCCTCGGCGATCTCCGCCAGCGGGAACCCCGGGCGGGACACGTCGTGCCGGGTGAAGAAGGCGTAGTTGCCGCCCGTGGCCTGGGTGCCGCATTCCAGTACGTGGCCCGCCACCACCGCCCCGGCCAGCCGGTCGTGGTCGTCGGGCGCCCAGTCGAACCACCACGCCGCGGGCCCGCTCACCAGCGCCGCGTCCGTGACCCGGCCGGTCACCACCACGTCCGCGCCCGACCGCAGGCAGGCCGTGATGCCGGCGCCGCCGAGGTAGGCGTTCGCGGTGAGCGCCTGCTGCCCGTACGGCAGCGGGTACGGCATCAGGTCGTCGCCCTCGACGTGCGCGACCGAGACGGGGACGGACAGCTTCGCGGCCAGCGCGCGCACCGCTCCGGCGAGTCCCGCCGGGTTCAGGCCGCCCGCGTTCACGACGATCCGTACGCCCCGCTCGTGGGCGAGGCCGAGGCACTCCTCCAACTGGCGCAGGAAGGTTTTGGCGTAGCCGAGTTCCGGGTTCTTCAGCCGGTCGCGGCCGAGGATCAGCATGGTCAGCTCGGCCAGGTAGTCCCCGGTCAGTACGTCGAGGGGGCCGTCCGTCAGCATCTCGCGCAGGGCCTCGAAGCGGTCTCCGTAGAAGCCCGACGCGTTGCCGATCAGCAGGGGGCGCCGGGTCACCGGGGGTCCCCCGGTGCGCGCCCCGGGCCCGCCGGGCCGGCGAAGGCCTGGGCGATGTCGAGCCATCGGTCGGCGTCGGGGCCGGCGGCCGTCAGGGCCAGGTCGGCGCGGTGGGCGCGCTGGGTCACCAGCAGGCAGAAGTCGAGCGCCGGGCCGGTGACCCGCTGCGGGGCGTCCTCGGGGCCGTACGTCCACACCTCGGCGCGGGCTCCCGGAGCCGTCAGCTCCACCCGGAACTCCCCCGCCGGCGCCGGCAGGCCCCGTACGGCGTACGCGTAGTCGCGGGCCCGGACCCCGATCCGCGCCACGTGCCGCAGCCGGGCCGTCGGCACGCGGCGCACCCCGAGCGCGTCGGCGACGTCCTGGCCGTGCGCCCAGGTCTCCATCAGGCGGGCGCTCGCCATCGAGGCGGCCTTCATCGGCGGCCCGTACCAGGGGAACTTGGCGTCGGGCGAGGCCGCGGCGAGCGCCTCGTCGAGGGCGGCGCGGCCTGTGCGCCAGCGGGCGAGCAGCTCGGCGGGGGCCAGTGCGGCGCCCTCCCCGGCCCCTTCGTCCACGAAGGAGTCGGGGGCCTTCAGGGCCTCCTCGACCAGCCCCGCGAAGGCGGGAGCGTCGGTGAGGGCGAGCAGGGCGGCCCGGTCGGTCCAGTGCAGGTGGGCGATCTGGTGGGCGAGGCTCCAGCCGGGCGCGGGCGTCGCCCTGGCCCAGTCGGGGGCCGGCAACTCCGCGACCAAGGCGTCGAGTTCCCGGCCCTCCTCGCGGAGATCGGCGAAGACGGCGAAGACGTTCTCGACAGCGGACGGATCGGGCACGGGTGCGCTCCCCTTCTCGGCGTGAGGGGAAGCGTGGCAGCCGCCACCAAAACAATCAAGCGTGCTTGCATTATTTTCTGGGGCGGTGAACGGGGGCGAGTGGGCGCGGACTTGGGACGACCGGCCGGGCGCCGTGGGGCCTCCGGGGCCGGGTACGGGCCCCGGCCCGGGCACGGGCACCAGCCCAGGCACGGGCACCAGCCCAGGCACGGGCACCAGCCCGGGTACAAGCACGGCTCCGGCTCCGGCTCCGGCCCGGATGCCGCCGTCGCCAACCGCCACGGCCCACCGGTGCCCGGGCGGGGCTTGCGCGGGGTGTGCGTCCGCGGCAAGGATCGCTCTCATGGCCGAGCGCAAGGACAGAGGCGGGGACGAGGACGTGCTCACGGGTTCCGTCAAGGGCGTGATGTTCGACTTCTCCGGCACGCTCTTCCGCGTCGAGCCCACCGAGGACTGGCTGCGCGCGGTCGTGGCGGACGCCGGGCTCGACCTGCCCGAGGCCGAACTCACCGCCTGTGCCGCCCTGCTGGAAGAGGCGGGCGCCCTGCCGGGCGGCGCCTCGCCGCGCCGGCTGCCGGCTCGGCTGGAGCCGCTGTGGCGGGAGCGGGACCTGAGTCCCGAGCAGCACCGGGCCGCCTACACCGCCCTCGCCCGCGAGGTGCCGCTGCCCTCCGCCGAGCTGGCCGACGCCCTCTACCTCTGATCTTGGCCAGTGCTCCGCCCTTCAGGGCGGGGGTGAAGGCCATCCTTGGGGTCGGAGGCGCGGAGCGCCGGAGGGCTCTGCGCTTCCGTGGTGACGGTCAGACGGGACGCTGCTGGTTTTCGATGTACTGCTTGACGACGGTCAAGGGTGCCCCGCCGCATGATCCTGCGAAGTAGGAGCCGGACCAGAAGCGTCCGCCCCACAGGTACCGGCGGACATGGCTGTCGTACTCCTGGTGGAGCCTGCGGGAGCTGACGCCCTTGAGGGAGTTGACCAGCTTGGAGAGCTGGACTTTGGGCGGGTAGTGCACGAGCAGGTGCACGTGGTCTTGTTCTCCGTTGAACTGCTTCAGCTCGGCCTCGAAGTCGGCGCAGACCTCCCGCATGATCTCTTCAGTGCGGGTCAGCATGGCGCCGGTGAACGCTTTCCGCCTGTACTTGGTGACGAAAACCAAGTGAACGTGCAGGTTGTAGACAGCATGGCGACCGGTTCTGACATCGGGATTCGGGTTCCAGCGCGGTGACATAAACCAATGCTAGCCTGGCGGCCCTATCCCGATACCGCGGCCACCCTCGCCGCCCTGCGCGAACGGGGCGTCCCCGTCGCCGTCGTCAGCAACATCGGCTGGGACCTGCGCCCCGTCTTCCGCGCCCACGGGGTCGACCGGTTCGTCGACGCGTACGTGCTCTCCTTCGAGCACGGAGTCCAGAAGCCCGATCCGCGCCTCTTCCAGGCCGCCTGCGAGGCCCTCGGGGCGGCGCCCGCGGACGTGCTCATGGTCGGCGACGACGCCGTCGCGGACGCGGGGGCCGCGGCGCTGGGCTGCCCGGTCCGGCTGGTCGAGCACCTGCCGGTCGAGCAGCGGCCGAGCGGGCTCGGCTCGGCGCTCGCGTCCCTCCGGCTCCTCTGAGGCGTAGCCGAGGCAGGCGTAGTCGAGGCGTAGGAGCCTTCCCGGGATCAGGCGGCAGCGCCGGCCGCCCGACGGCTGAAGTCCATCGTCCAGTTGTGGACCCAGCTCGCGGCGCCGTCGGCCGAGAAGAACTGTTCCCAGCGCGGGGAGTCCGTCCCCGTCCCCGACCACACGAAGCGCACCCGGACCGCCGTGCCCTCGTAGGTGTCCTCGCCCTCGAAGACGCCCGTCCCCGTGCCCGCGTCGAACCGTCCGGTGACGGGTGGGAAGAGCGTTCCGGTCCGGCGGCTCGCCCAGTTGAGGGTCCAGAGGTCGCGCTCGGGCTCGTAGAGCCGCAGGGTCAGGCCGGCGAAGCCCTTCGTCGGGAACTCGATCTCGTCGAAGCTCGCGGCGCCGTCGAAGTGGCGGCCGGCCCGGGACACCGCCGGAAACGCCTCCCAGCCGCTGTCCGCGTCCAGGAAGTCGGCGAGCCACCGGTTGGACACGTCCCAGGTGCCGACGAGGAAGTCGAAGTCGTTCATGTGCGGTCTCCCCAACAACTGTTCTCTGCCGCTCTCTGCGCTGATGGGGCAACCGTAGGAGCACTCCACTGACATCCTGTGGCAGTGAAGTCCCAGTGAAGTCCAGCCGCCTGCTCTCGATCCTGCTCCTGCTCCAGACCCGGGGCCGGATGACCGCCGCCGAGCTCGCTGAGGAGCTGGAGGTGTCGGTCCGTACGGTCTACCGCGACGCGGAGGCGTTGGCCGCCGCCGGCGTCCCGCTGTACGGCGACGCCGGGCACAGCGGCGGCTACCAGCTCCTCGACGGCTACCGCACCCGCCTCACCGGGCTGGCCCCGGGCGAGGCGGAGGCCCTCTTCCTCACCTCGTTGCCGGGACCGGCCGCCGAACTCGGCCTCGGCCGCGCCCTGTCCACCGCTCAGCTGAAGCTGCGCGCCGCCCTGCCCCCGGACCTGCGTGCGCAGGCCGACCGGATGCGGCTGCGGTTCCACCTGGACGCGCCCGGCTGGTACGCGGAGCACGAGGAGACCCCGCACCTGGGGCGGGTCGCCGACGCGGTCTGGCGGGGACGGGTCGTCGAGGTCCGGTACCGGCGCTGGAAGGAACCCCACGAGGTGGACCGGCGACTGGCCCCGTACGGGCTGGTCCTGAAGGCGGGGCGCTGGTACCTGGTCGCGGGCACGGCAGGCGCGGCGGGCACGGCAGGCGCGACCGCGCCCCCGCGCACCTACCGCGTGGACCAGATCCTGGCGCTGCGGGAGACCGCCGAGGAATGCGCGCTCCCCGACGGCTTCGAGCTCGCCTCCCACTGGCGGCGCACCCAGGCGGAGTTCCACGAGCGGCTGTACCCGGAGGAGGCGGAGGTACGGGTTTCCGCGCGCGCGGCCGCCCGGCTGACCGGCGCCCAGGCCAGGGCCCTGGCCGCCACGGGGACCCCGGACCCGGGGCTGCCCGGGTGGACACGGGTGGTCCTGCCGATCGAGTCGCAGGACCACGCGGAGGCGCAGTTCCTGGAGCTCGGCGCGGAGGCGGAGGTGCTCGCCCCGGCGGCCCTGCGCCGGCGCATCGGAGCGGCAGCCGCCGCGACGGCGGCCCGCTACGGGACGGCGGGGGACGCGGGCGCGGACTCGGGCGCGGATGGGCCGGGGTGAGAACGGGGCCGCGGACCGGTTCGGGTGAGGCCTTCCCTCCGGTGCGGGCGGCTGGGATGCTCCCCGCATGACGACTCCTCGGATGTACTTCGCCACTGCCGCCCTGAGCGCCCTCGCGCTGGGCGTCGCCATGGCCAGCGGCTGGGGCCAGGACTTCCCGGACGGGGACTCCGCGGGCTCCGGCTCCGGGACGACCCACGTCGAGGCGAACGTCCAGCACGCCGACGTGACGCCCCGGCCGGCCGGCGACATCATCTGGAGCTGACGGGACCGGCGTGGCCTGAACTCGCCCCGTCCCACCCCGAAGCGGCCCTTAAACCTCCCTGGAACAACGGGAGTCGGTATAGCGTCATCGCCGACCACGACGGGCACGAGGTACGCGGTACCAGGTACCAGGTATCAGGTACGGGGTACCGGGCACGGGGGGCTGGAGCGAGATGAGTGTCGACGTTCGCTATCGCGTGGAACGGATCGCGCTGGCCCTGATGTCCATATCGGGCGTCGTGGTGCTGATCGCCGACCTCTTCGGGTGGCTGGACGCCCTCGCTCCCGGAGGCGCGCTCCCGAAGGTGACCCTGCTCATCCTGAGCACGGTCACCGTGTTCCTCCTGCTGGAGATCGACCGCCTGCGCAAGCTCGACGTGGTCCAGGACCAGTTGACCGAGCTGGGCGAGACCGTCCGCATCCGGATCACCGGCCTGGACGAGACGGTCGAGGCGCAGGTCACCCGGCTCGACCACACCCTCCGGACGCAGCTCGCCAAGCTCGACATCGACACCGTCGCGCAGCAGCTCAAGCAGGAGAACTACCTCGGCGTGATCCGGGTGCACGCGGAGTTCCCCGGCGAGCGGTTCAACGCGTTCGTCGAGGCCGCCACCCAGGAGGTGGCCATCCTGCAGACCTTCATGCCCAACCTGGAACACCTCCAGCCCGCACTGGAGAAGGCCCTGGTGGACCACGGGGTTCCGGTGCGCATCATGCTCCTGTACCCGTCTTCCCCCGTGGCGGGCCTGCGCGACGAGGCACTGCGCTCCGTACGGGACCCCGCCCTCGCGCTGGACGTGAAGGCCCGGGTCGAGATGTGCCTGGCCGGCCTCGCGGAGCTGCACAGGGCGGTCGGACCTGCGGGCCGGGCGCTGCTCAGCGTGCGGGTGTACAACTCCCTGCCGTCCATCGCCGTGCACAAGGCCGACGAGCACTTTCTGGTCAGTTCGTTCCTGCACCGCCAGCTCGCGATCAACTCCGCGCAGACCGAGATCGACGGCTGTGACACGGCGATGGGCCGGCAGGTCCAGCGGGAGCTGGACACGCTGTGGGCGATCGGCCGCGACGTGGCCCTGGCCGACTGGCGCGAGTCGCTCAGAAACATCAGCTGGTGATCCGGGTCCAGGTCCGGGTCCAGGTCCAGGTCCGGGTCCAGATCTAGATCCGGATGCAGACACGGAAACAGACACAGACACAGACACAGATCCACGGAAAGGTACGGCCATGCACGACTTGGGTGCCCCGGGCGAGAAGGACGGGCTGGACGGGCTTCACGGGCTGGACGCGTTCGAGAACGGGCTGATCGAGCGCTTCGAGGAGCATCCGGTCCTGGCGAACATCACCCGGCTGCCCGACGAGGACTTCACCGCGCTCCTCCTCCAGCGGCGCTTCGTATCGCTCGCGTTCACCCCGTCCTACGACCTGGCCATCGACCTGCTGCGCGACGAGGAGGGGCTCCGGATCGCCCGGGTCATCCTGCGCGAGGAGTACCCGGGCGCCACGGGGCACGAGCCCTCGCACCGCGAGGACATGACGGAGGACCTGCGCCGGCTCGGAGTGTCCAGGGAGGCCCTGGTGGCGTCGAGGCCCACGGCCGCGACGAGGCGCGCCATCACCGACACCCTCGAACTGATCGCGGAGGCGGGCGGCCACGCCGACGCCGACCTGCGGCTGCTGACCTTCCTCCGCTTCTGGGGCGAGGTATTGGTCTCCGTCGAGTACGGACGGCTGTGGGAGCGGATGGGACCGCTGTTCACGGGCGAGGGCGGCGGCCGGAACCGTTCGCGCTTCTACCACCCGCACTTGGTCCACGACGCGAAGACGCAATCGCTCGCGACCGTGTCCATGCTGTCCGACACCCACTCCGACCGGCTGGCCGCGCGGGTGACCGAGCTGCTCGGCCGTGCGGGCGGGGCGGACGAGACGGGCAGGATGGACGGGGTCGACGGCGCGGACGGGGTCGACGGCGTGGACCGGGCGACCGGCTTCAAGGAAACCGAGGAGCGGGCGCTGCGCCTCAAAGCCGGTTTCTACGATCAGTTCCTGCCCGCGCTGGCCCCCTCCACGACGGCCTGAGCACCGGACGGCGGCCGCAGGCGGGTCTGTGAGCGGACCGCGCCCATGCTCGCCACGATGACCAGCGCGATCGCCGCCGCGTCGAGCGCCGACAGCGCCTGGTTCAGGATCAGGAACCCGGCCGTCGCGGCGATCGCGGGCTCCAGGCTCATCAGGATCGCGAAGGTCGGCGCCGGGAGCCTGCGCAGGGCGAGCAGTTCCAGCGTGTAGGGCAGGACCGAGGACAGCACCGCCACGCCGAGGCCCAGGATCAGGGTGCTGGGGCGCAGCAGGGCCGAGCCGGCCTCGATCACGCCGAGCGGCAGGGACAGTACGGCGGCCACGGCCATCGCCAGCGCCAGCCCGTCGGCCTGCGGGAACCGGCGGCCGGTCCGCGCGCTGAACACGATGTACGCCGCCCACATGCCGCCCGCCGCGAGGGCGAAGGCCACGCCCAGCGGGTCGAGGCCGCCGAGGCCGCCTCCGCCGTGGGTGGACAGGAGGACGACTCCGGCCAGCGCCAGCCCGGCCCACAGCAGGTTCAGCAGCCGGCGGGAGACCACGACGGAGAGCACCAGCGGGCCCAGTACCTCCAGGGTGACGGCGGGGCCGAGGGGGATGCGGTCGATGGCCTGGTAGATGAACCCGTTCATGCCGGCCATGGCGACACCGAACCACACCACGGTCGACCAGTCGGCGCGGGAGTAGCCGCGCACCTTGGGCCTGCAGACGAGCAGCAGCACCAGCGCGGCCGCGGCGAGGCGCAGCGTGACCACGCCGGCCGCGCCCGCCCGCGGCATGAGCATCACCGCGAGGGCGGCGCCGAACTGCACCGACACGCCCGCCGTGACCACCAGGGCGACGGGGCCGAAGCGGGCCCGGAAGGAGCCGTCCGCGGGGGCCGTGTCGGTGGCGGGGGCGGGGGCGCGGGCCGTGGCGGGGGCCGCCGCCGTCGCTTGCGAGGGCTCGGTGGGCGTGGCGGTGCTCGTGGGGGAGGAGGGTGCGGGCATTTATCCAGATTAGGGGGTTGGTAAGCACCGTGTGTCCGTGTTTTGCCTTACATCTGCTTACATCTGCTCTCCATCCGGCAAGCCCTCCGCCAGCACCTCCGCCAGGTGGCGGGCCCGGCCGCCGGCGAGCTGCGCGATCTGGGTCCGGCAGGAGAACCCGTCCGCCAGCACCTCCGTACCCGGCGCGGCCGCCCGCAGCGACGGCAGGAGCTGCTCCTCGGCGCAGGCCACGGAGACCGCGTGGTGGCCGGGCTCGAAGCCGAAGTTGCCCGCGAGCCCGCAGCAGCCGCCGCTGAGCTCCCCCGTCAGCCCGGCGCGCTCGCGCAGCCGGCGGTCGGGGGCGTCGCCGAGGACGGCGTGCTGGTGGCAGTGGGTCTGGCCGGCGACCGGCCGGTCGAGGCGGGGCGGCTGCCAGTGCGGGGCGTACTCCTCCAGGGTCTCGGCGAAGGTTCGGACGGCCGCTGCGAGACGGGGTGCGCGGGGGTCCTCCGGGAGCAGGGCGGGCAGATCGGTGCGGAGCGCTGCCGCGCAGCTCGGTTCGAGGACGGTGACGGGCCCTCGCGGGTCGCCCACGGCGTCCAGGGTGCGGCGCAGGACCCTGCGGGCGGCGTCCAGGCGGCCTGTGGAGATGTAGGTCAGCCCGCAGCAGACGCGACCCTCCGGCACCACGGGCTCCAGGCCGGCGGCCCGCAGGACCCGGACCGCGGCGTGGCCGGCCTCGGGCGCGAGGTGCTCCGTGAACGTGTCCGGCCACACCGTCACGACGGTGCCGGGCGTGCCCTGCGGGCGGCCGTCCCCTACCCTCCCTTCCACCGTTCCCCGGGGCTGCGCCCCGGACCCCCTGGGGCTCCCCCCCAGACCCCCC
>NZ_JBWJVM010000090.1:0-32309 GCF_056428985.1 Streptomyces sp. CA189
TCCTGCAGGCGGGCCAGGAGGTCGGGGACCGCGCCCGTCTCGGGGCCGAGGCAGAATTCCGCGATGAGGTAGGCGGTGAGGTCTTCCAGGGCGGGGATCGCCTCGATCCTGCCGCGTGCCTGCCAGGTGTGCGCGTGGCGGGCGGCGGCCGCCGCGAGGCGGTCCCCGGCGGCCCGTGTGCCGGTCCGGTTCAGGCCGCGTCCCGCCAGGGCGCGGGCCCGCATCCACAGGGCCAGGTCTTCGGAGGCGCGGCTGCCGTCGGTCGCCTCGCCCAGCAGGTCGCGGGCGATGGTGTAGGTGGTGTTGGTGTGCTTGAGGACCTGCTCCGCGAGGGCGGCACGCGGGTCGACAGCACGGCTAGCGTCCCTGTACGTAGGAGTAGTAATACGCGGTGGACGTGTCCTGGCCGCCGAGCGCGCTCTTCACCGGACTGCTGCGTTACACCTTCGCTCCGGAGGGGTCGTTGGCCAGGCGGGCGGAGCCCGATGTGGTGTGGGCCGATCTGGCGCCGAGGAGCGCGGCGACGGCGGAGACGGCGATGAGGAGCGACTTGCGCAGGGGGATCAGGGCAGCCATGGCTGTCCTCCTATTTCGGGGTGCCGGGCGGCGGGTCCGCCCTGGCCGTTGCCCTCATTGCGCCACCCCGCGGACCCCGGGGGCACGCCCCGGGATCACGTGACGTGACCGCCCGGGCCGTTTGTGGCACACTGCCCGGCTTTCCGGCCGTGGTCGGCCGGGGCAGCCCAGGGGGCGGGTGTCCACCGTCGGCGGACGCCTCGAGGCCGCGCGGACCTGGCTGAATATCGGCGGTCCGCCAAACAAACCTAATGCGGGACAAGATCATCCGAACGAAGCAACGGCAACGTTTCTTCACGGTCGGCCGGTGATCACCGGCGCTACGGTTCCCCCGGATCTGGACGGACGCCCAGACGTTTGCCTTCCTTTCCCCGCTGAGGAAGCTGATGAAGGAGAGCTCGACCGATGACCGTTGACACCAGCCCGGAAGCGCAGCTGGAGCCGCCCAAGCAGTCCAGTCTGAGCACGGCTGCTGCCCGCAACCTCGCCAGCACGACCAAATCCGCCCCGCAGATGCAGGAGATCACCTCTCGCTGGCTGCTGCGGATGCTCCCCTGGGTGGAGACCAAGGGCGGCACCTACCGGGTGAACCGCCGGCTGAGCTACACCGTCGGCGACGGACGCATCGAGTTCGTCCAGGACGGTGCCGACGTCCGCGTGATCCCCCGCGAGCTCAGCGAGCTGGCTCTGCTGCGCGGCTTCGAGGACGAGGAGGTGCTGACCGCGCTCGCCGGCCGGTGCGTCCAGCGAGATTTCCGTTCCGGCGAGGTGTTGGTCGAACGCGGTACCCCCGCCGAGCAGATCCACCTCATCGCCCATGGCCGGATCAGCCAGACCTCCGTCGGCAAGTACGGGGACGACGTCACCGTAGCCGTACTCGCCGACGGTGACCGGTTCGGTGAGAACGCCCTGCTGGACGGCGACGCCGGCTGGGACTACACCGCCACCGCCGAGACCCCCGGCACCTTGCTCACCCTCTCCCGCGCCGACTTCGCCGCCATCCAGGCCACCGCCCCGCACCTCCAGGAACACATCCGGCAGTTCAGCTCGCTTCCCCAGCAGCGGCAGAACAAGCACGGCGAGGCGGAGATCGCCATGTCGGCCGGCCACACAGGCGAGGCCGATCTGCCCGGCGCGTTCGTCGACTACGAACTCAAGCCGCGGGAGTACGAACTCTCCATCGCCCAGACCGTACTGAGGGTCCACACGAGGGTCGCCGACCTCTACAACGGGCCGCACAACCAGACCGAGGAGCAGCTCAGGCTCACCATCGAGGCCCTGCGCGAGCGGCAAGAGCACGAGCTGGTCAACAACCGGGAGTTCGGCCTGCTCCACAACGCCGACTTCAAGCAGCGGATCCAGACCCACTCCGGCCCGCCCACCCCGGACGACCTGGACGAGCTGCTCTGCCGTCGCCGCGGCACCAAGTTCTTCTTCGCCCACCCCAAGACCATCGCGGCGATCGGGCGCGAGTTCAACGCCCGCGGGCTCTACCCGGACCACGTCGACGTCGGGGGGCAGTCCGTCCCGGCCTGGCGCGGGGTGCCGATCCTGCCGTGCAACAAGATCCCGATCAGCAAGGAGAACACCAGCTCGATCCTCGCCATGCGTACCGGCGAGGACAACCAGGGCGTCATCGGTCTGCGGCAGACCGGTCTGCCGGAGGAGTACGAGCCGGGCCTGTCCGTGCGCTTTATGGGCATCAACGAGCAGGCGCTCATCTCCTACCTGGTCAGCACCTACTACTCCGCCGCCATCCTGGTGCCCGACGCGCTCGGCGTGCTGGAGAACGTACAGATCGCCCGCAGGCGCGACTGAGCGACCCGAGGACCGCCCCGAGGACCCGCACGCCCGGGATCCGCGACAGCCCACTCACCTCACCAAGGAGCCACGGATGCCCGATCCCGGGCCTTCCCCTCTGCAGTCGGGCCTGCCTGGCGCTGCGGCCCACTTCGGGGCCCACGTCCTCGGCACCGCCCACGCCCACACCTTCGGCGGCTTGCCCGTCGTGCCTGTTCTGCCGTCCCCGCCGCCTGTCCCCGCCGCCGAGGTAAGGCAACCGAGCCCTGCCCTGGAACGGATCCTGCGCGGCCCCAGCGGTCTGGGCACGGCGAGCCTGCACCTGACTCGGAGCGAAGACCCTCCGGCACCCGCGGATCTCGAGGCGCCGGCGGTGCCGGTGGCGGGAAATCCGATCCCGGGCCTCTACCACCACCCCGTGCCGGAGCCGGACCCGGTGCGGGTCGAGGAGGTCGGCCGCCGGATCAAGGCCTGGGCGGTGGACGAGGTCGACCTGTTCCCCGAAGACTGGGAGAACCAGTTCGACGGCTTCCAGGTCGGGCGCTACATGGTGGCCTGCCACCCGGACGCCCCCACCGTCGAGCACCTGATGGTCGCCACCCGGCTGATGGTCGCCGAGAACGCGGTGGACGACTGCTACTGCGAGGACCACGGGGGCTCGCCCATCGGCCTCGGCGGACGCCTCCTGCTGGCGCACACCGCCATCGACCCCCTCCACACGACGAAGGAGTACGAGCCCCAGTGGGCCCGGTCGCTCCAGTCGGACGCGCCCCGGCGCGCCTACAGCTCCGCCATGGAGTACTTCCTCGCGCAGGCCAGTCCCTCGCAGGCGGACCGCTACCGGCACGACATGGCCCGGCTGCACCTCGGGTACCTCGCCGAGGCGGCCTGGAGCCAGACGGAGTACGTCCCCGAGGTGTGGGAGTACCTGGCCATGCGGCAGTTCAACAACTTCCGCCCCTGCCCCACCATCACCGACACCGTCGGCGGGTACGAACTCCCGGCCGACCTGCACGCCCAGGCGCCCATGCAGCGGGTCATCGCACTCGCCGGCAACGCCACCACCATCGTCAACGACCTGTACTCCTACACCAAGGAACTCGCCGCCCCCGGACGGCACATGAACCTTCCCGTGGTGATCGCCGACCGGGAGGGGACCTCCGACCAGGAGGGCTATCTGAAGGCGGTCGAGGTCCACAACGACCTCATGCACGCCTTCGAAGCGGAGGCCGCCGACCTGGCCGCCGCCTGCCCCGTCCCCAGCGTGCTGCGCTTCCTGCGGGGAGTCGCCGTATGGGTCGACGGCAACCACTACTGGCACCAGACCAACACCTACCGATACAGCCTGCCCGACTTCTGGTAAGGACGGACCTCATTCGTGACCAGCATTGACCTGACCACCAGCTCCAACGGCGCCACCCCGGCCTCCGTGATCATCCCCGGCCCCGCGACCCCCTACCAGGGAGACATCGCCCGTTACTGGAACAACGAGGCCAGGCCCGTGAACCTGCGCCTCGGCGACGTGGACGGCCTCTACCACCACCACTACGGCATCGGCGACGTCGACCACTCCGCCCTGGGCGACACCGACGACAGCGCGTACGAGAAGAAGCTGGTCGCCGAGCTCCACCGGCTGGAGTCGGCGCAGGCCGAACTCCTCCTGGACCACCTCGGCCCCATCGGCCGCGAGGACACGCTCGTGGACGCCGGCTGCGGCCGCGGCGGTTCGATGGTCATGGCCCACCAGCGCTTCGGATGCAAGGTCGAGGGCGTCACCCTGTCCGCGAAGCAGGCCGACTTCGGCAACCAGCGCGCCCGCGAGCTCGGCATCGAGGACCACGTCCGGGCCCGCGTCTGCAACATGCTCGGCACGCCCTTCGAGACCGGGCAGGCCGCGGCGTCCTGGAACAACGAGTCGAGCATGTACGTCGACCTGCACGACCTCTTCGCCGAGCACTCCCGCGTCCTGAAGGTCGGCGGCCGGTACGTGACCATCACCGGCTGCTGGAACCCGCGGTACGGCCAGCCCTCGAAGTGGGTCTCCCAGATCAACGCCCACTTCGAGTGCAACATCCACTCCCGCCGGGAGTACCTGCGGGCCATGGCCGACAACCGCCTCGTGCCGCAGGCCGTGATCGACCTGACTCCCGCGACCCTGCCCTACTGGGAGCTGCGGGCCACGTCCTCGCTGGTCACCGGCATCGAGGAGGCGTTCATCGAGTCCTACAAGGACGGCTCCTTCCAGTACGTGCTGATCGCGGCCGACCGGATCTGACGACCGCGCCGGGCCCGCCCCCCGGCGGGCCCGGCTGCACCGGGCGGACCTCAGGGCAGCAACAGGGCGGCGTGCGCGAGGAGTTCCTCGTACACCTCCGGGCGGTCCCGGTCGATCACCGGGAAACCCTGCCCGAAGTCGCCGTTCACCCAGCGCGCCTCGATGCCGGGGTTGGCCATGTCGGTGCCGTCGTGGAGGAACACGTGCGGGCTGCAGTTGACCCGGCCCTCGCGCGCCGACTCGTACTGGGCAGTCACGGCGGCCCGCGCCGAGCCCGTGTCCAGGGCCCTCGCGAGCTCGTCGACCTCGACGGCTCCCGTCGCGGCGGCCACGTCCAGGATCACGTGGCGCATCGAGATGCAGCGGCCCTCCGCCCAGAAGGCGCGGCGCAGCGCGCGGTCGAGCCGCTCACTGGCCTCCAGGGACTGGGACTTGGCCGCGTGCACCGCTTCGAGCGCGGGCAGGGTGGTGACCGGGTAGGTCCAGTCGGGCCCCTGCCACAGCCGCCAGCCGGCCTCCGGTTCGAGCGCGCCGAGCACCGAGATCTCGGAGTCGACGCCGGGCCGCGCATTGACCTCCCGGTTGAACAGCTCCAGGGGGAAGGCCCGGAAGTCGAACCAGATCCGGCCCTCCAGACCCAGCGTGCGCCGGGTCTCGTGCAGCCGGTGCACGGCCACGTGGGCGAAGGAGCAGTTCAGGTCGGTGTAGACGCTGATGGTGTCGGGCGTGGCCGGCAGCCGCGGGTCCGCCGGCCGGCCGACCCCCGCTTCGGTCGTCATGCTCGTGGCGGTCACTGGGTCCAGCCTTCCTGGTCGGGCCGGGTGCTGTGCGAGAACCGGGCCACGGTGACGTCCCCGGAGACGACCGAGCCCTCCCAGCCGTAGACCTGCCCGAAGGACCCGGATCCGGTGTCCGCCGGGTGCCGCCTGGAGAAGGTGAGCGCGATCCGGTCGCCGGGCCGCACCGGCACGGCGTCCCGGACCGGCAGATAGGCGTGCTTCCAGCTGTCCGAGGTCGTACGGGCCTGCGGATCGCCCGCCGAAACCTCGTCACCGGAGATGTCCAGGGCCACGGTGTCCGAGAGGGTGGCCACGAAGTAGCCCTTGAAGCCGGTGAACAGCCCCGCCCGCTGGACGGTGTACACGAGCGGAACCTCGTACGAGGTCTCGTGCGCGCCGTGCGCCCCCTCGAAGGCGTACCGGCGTACGAGCCGCGGCGCCGAGAGCTGACCGCCCACCGGGATGATCGCGTCGTAGTAGAGGTCGAAGGCGTCCCGCGCCCCGCGCCCCTTCAGCAGCTCGGCGAACTCGGCCGGGTCCCCGGCGTCCTGCGGGGATCCGTCGCGCACCCGGCCGTGGGCCGCCTCCGCGGTGACCGGTACGAGATAGCTCTCCACGGCCACCGGGAGCATCGTGCCGCCCGGTCGCAGGAAGCGGCTGCGCGCGTCGTCGAGGATCGCCACGCAGTTCTCGTTGTCGGCGAGGTTGCCCATGATCTCGGAGATGATCAGGTCCACCCGCTCGGGCAGCTCGATGTCGAAGGAGAACCCGCGCAGCGGATGGAACCGGTCCCCGAACCCGGCCTCGGCGAGCCGCCGCGCCGCGGTCTGAAGGATCTTCTCGTTGAGGTCGATGCCGTAGACCCGGGCCGCTCCCGCCTCCAGCGCCCACTGGGCCAGGATGCCGGTACCGGTGCCCAGGTCGAGGACGGTCGCGCCGGGCCGTACGGCCTCGGTGACGGCCGCCTTGTACGCCGTCATGCGCAGCCGGTCGCCCAGCATGAGGTCGTGGAACCCGTCGTCCCATTCGAGGAGGCGCTCGGAGGCGGGCAGCCAGACGTCCTGCGGCTCGTACACCTGCCCGAGCACACCCGCGTGGTGCACGGTCAGCGGATCCGCCGACGGTCCGGCCACCGGGCAGCCGGTGGTGAGGTCGAAGCCGGTGCCGTGCAGCGGGCAGGTGATGCGCAGGGTGCGCGGATTGACCTGCCCGTGCACGAGCCGGCCGAGCCGGTGCGTACAGGCGGAGTCGATCACGAACTCCCGGCCGGCGACGCGGACCCGCACCCGGTCGCCCGGCAGCTCTTCCAGCACGGCGTCGCTCATGCCGCCTCCCGCGCGCGCTCGACGGCGGCGTCGAAGGCGCCCCCGATCAGCCCGGACAGCAGTTGCGCCCCGATCCAGAGCTTCGTCGCGTCGAGTCCGCGCGCCGCTTCGTACTCCTTGATCGCGGTCTGCATCTCCCGCATGTGGAAGGTGTCGATGTGCAGGTGCTCGGTGTAGTACCTGCCTTGGGTGATCCCGAGCCGGGCGCAGGCGCGGGCCTGTACGGCGAAGGCGTCGGGGATGCTCGCCTCCAGATAGGCGAGCGCGCCGAGGAAGTACTCGACGTGTGCGGCGCGCTGGGTGAGCCAGTAGAAGACGTTGAGGAACGCGTACGTCTCGTCGCCGGTGGTGTCGAGGAAGCTCTCCAGCTCCTGGGGGAGCCCCAGTTCGGCGAGCAGGTCGAGGTAGAGCTTGGAGTGGGTCTGCTGGAGGTTGCCGCAGCCGAACTCGTCGATGAGCACCCGCATCACGGCCATCTGCGCGCGGATCGGGAGCCGGGGGATCGCCGGGAAGAAGTTCTGCGCCTCGGTCAGTCCGTCGAGCGCGAACTCCCGTACCACGTGGGCGAACTGATCCCGGGTGGCCTTCTCGGCGAGGTAGCTTCCGGCCGGGCTGCCCTCGCGTTCGAGGGCCAGCAGCCCGTCGAGGCGATCCTTCCACTCGGCGCGGCCGGCGAGCGGCGGCGTGCGGTCGGCGATGCCCTCGACGAGGGGCTCGATCCAGGCCGCCTCCAGCTCCTCGATCCGGGCGAGGACCGCGGAGCTCTGGAGGGTGCGGTTGTGGAGGAACAGCCGCTTGTGCGGACTGTCGTCGGGCTTCGGTGTCACGTTCAGCACGGGACCTCCCGGTCTGTCTCGATCACGGAGCGCCGCAGCAGTTCGGTCTTCAGCGAGCGGTACCAGTCGTCCCGGTCCAGGCCGTACCGTGCGTACGCGGCGTGCAGCTGGGCGGCCCGCTCCTCGCCGCGGTCGGTCAACAGGGCCTTGCAGAGCTCCGGTTCGACGTTGGCCAGCGCGACGACCCAGCCGTCGACCGGGCCGGACTCCAGCAGGAGGTGTTCGAGTCCCTGGACCACGGGTACGCCCGGGCCGGCGGCGATCAGCGCGCGGGTGAAGTCGGGCTCTCCGGCGGAGTCCTTGACGCCGGCCACCCCCGGCAGCGCGCAGACGCGCAGCAGGGTGCCGAGTTCGAGGCTGTTCCCGGAGACGGCGGACTCGTGGTAGACGATCACGGGCAGTCCGGCCCCGGCCACGGCCTCGAAGTGGCGGTACATCTCCTCCTGGGTCACGTCCGCCCCGTACGGGGTGGTGACCACGACTGCGGCGGCGCCGAGTCCGCCCGCGCCGCGGGCGAGGGCGAGTACCTCGTCCGTGGTGGGCCGCAGGATGCCGGCGAGGACCGGTGCGCCGTCGGCGTACCGGACGGCGGCGGTCAGCGTCTCCCGCCACTGCCGGTCCGACAGTGACCCTCCCTCGCCGGTGCTCAGCGCGGGCAACAGGGCGTCGGCGTACGGCCGTACGGTCGCGATCAGGCGGGCCATGCTCTTCTCGTCGATCTCTCCCGCCGCGTCGACCGGGGTGACGAGCGCGGTGGTCATTCCGGTGATCATCGGTCCTCCGTCATAGGGCTTCGGCCGGCACGCGCAGGGCGAGGGACTGCTGGTAGAGGCCTTCCAGCGGCTCGGGGAAGCGGGCTTCAGGCCCGTCGGCGCCGGACACGGCGTGCAACGCGAGCCCGCTCGTGGCGGTGAGGCGGGGACTGGCCGTGTGCAGCAGGCCCTCGCGGCCCAGGACCATGCCGAGGAGCAGTCGTTCGTGCACTGGAAGGGACCGGGGCAGCTCCGTGCCGGCGGCGCGCAGGACGTCGGCCTCCTCGTAGCCGAGTCGGCGGATGTCCATGACGGTGTGCAGGTTGTCCATGAACGGGTAGTAGGCGTCCTGGAGTTCGCGGGAGAAGCCCCAGATGATGTCGTCGCAGCGGCCCACCTGCTCCAGGCTCATGACGATCCGGCCGTCGAGCCGGTCTGCGAAGAAGGCCTTGCAGGCGCGCCGTAAGGCCTCGTCCTCGCTGTTCATGCCGAGGAAGAGCGCGGCGTCGGCGTAGTCCTCCCGGACGTGCGTGTCAGACGGCATGGCGGTCGAGCACCTCGCGCATCCGGGCCATGGCGTCGGAGAACACCTGCGGGTCGCGCGCGAGGGCGAACCGTACGAAGGCCTCGCCGCGGTCGGGCTGGCTCCAGTAGAAGAACCGGCCGGGCAGGACGTACACCTCGGCCTCGGCCAGGAGCCGCTGCAGTTCGCTCGCCGTCAGCTCCGGGTGGTTGATGCGCGCCCAGGCGACGCTCACACCGGCGACGGGCTCCTGGTACTCCAGGATCGTGCCGTCGATGGCCTTGCGTATCGCCTCGCGGTTCTGGGTGAGGACCTCGCGGACGGAGCCGAGCTGGTCGCGGGTGGAGTCCTCGACGTACTGGGTCAGCATGGTGAGCACGAAGGGCGAGACGTTGAGCAGCACGCTGGTGTGCAGGTTGTAGACGTCCTCGCGGATGTCGTCGCTGGCCGTGATCATGGCGGCCTTGGCGTCCTGGACGGGCCAGGTCTTGCCGGTGTCCTCGATGGCCAGGTACGAGATGCCGGAGCTTTCGAGGAGCTCATAGACGTCGAAGCGGGCGAGCTTCTCGTCGTAGAGGGTGAACGAGGCGAAGCAGAAGTCGATGACCAGCAGCTTGTTGTGGTCCTTGCAGAAGCGGACCACCTCTTCGAAGCCCTTGCGGCCGTGCTGGAGGAGCGTGAAGCCGGTGGGGTTGTTCGGGTCGACGAGGAACAGGGCGTCGGTGCGGACCCGGCGCTTGAGCTCGGAGTAGATCAGGTCCGGGTCGTGGAGCGCCGACTCGTCGATCGGGTACATCGGTACGCCCATGTTGTTCAGGACGTCGTAGAGGTTGTCGAAGCAGGGCTCGACCAGCGTGACCGACTTGCGCTGCTGCTTGAGGTACATGCCGGCGACCATCGTCGAGATCGAGGCGGCGTACGAGAGCAGGGTCTTGTTCTTGGCCAGGGCAGTGTGCTGGCGGTGCAGGGTGAAGAAGGCCTCGACGAAGCGCTCCTCGGCCGTTGCCTGCAGGCCGCGCTCCGCCTCGTACCAGAGCTCGGGCAGTCGGGCGACGATCTCGCGCTGGCTGTCCGACTGCTGCTGGTGCGTGTGGGCGTCGGCGAGGTTGAACCTGGTGCGCAGGGCCTGGATCTCGTGCTGGGTCAGGTCGAGGAGCTGGTTGTCCGGGCTGGTCGGGCTGGGGTGCGTGGTCATGCTTCCTCCGATCAGGAACGGGATTGCCAGGGGGGAGTGCGCGCAGTGCGGGTGCGTCACGGCCGCGGAACCTGAAGAAGAGGTGCGGTCGCCCTCGACTTGTGTCATGGTGGATCCCCCGTAAGCGGACTGTGGTCCGGTTAGGACGACCCTGGCACATCGCCTTCTCGGGGGCAAGTAAACGAACGGCGAAGATCGGGGGAGGGGTGAGAGTGTGATTCCGGCCCGCTCCGGCGCGGCTCTTGTCCGTGCTGAGTACACTCACGACCACCCACACCTACGAGGTCACGAACGAAGGCACAGCATGAGCGCGGGGTCACCTGAAGTGGCCGAACTCATCCGGCAGCCGGCTCGCGAGCGGGCGGATGCGGCGCGCAACCGAAGCCGCATCCTGGTGGTCGCGGCGGAACTGTTCAGGGAGCAGGGCGTCGACAACGTCTCGCTCGACGCCATCGCGGCGCGCGCGGGCGTCGGTAAGGGAACCCTGTACCGCCGGTTCGGCAGCAAGTCCGGGCTGGCCGTGGCCCTGCTCGACGCGCAGGAGAGCGAGCTGCAGGACAAGATGCTCCACGGGCCGCCGCCCCTGGGGCCCGGTGGTGATGCGGGCGTGCGGATCGCCGCCTTCTTCGACACCTATCTCGATCTGCTCGACACGAATCTGGAGCTGGTCAGGCTCTCGGAGACCACCGCGCCCGGCGTCCGGTACCAGATCGGCTCCTACTGCCTGTGGCAGCGCCACCTGTCCGACCTGCTGGCCGAGGCGCGGCCGGAGCTGGACGCCCAGGGCACTTCGCACCTCCTCCTGGCCATGGTCGACGCGGACCTCCAACAGGCGCTGCGCAGCAGCGAGTTCACCCCGGGGCGGATCCGCGGGGCGCTGGGCGAGATGGTGCGGCGGGTCCTGGAGGCCTGAGCGGCTCGCCGTGGGCAGGGGTGGCCGGGGTCTGCGCGGGGCCGGTCCCGGCGCGGGCAGGGGTGGTCCCGGTACGGCGGGTGCCGTACCGGGACCGGCAGGTCGGCGCGCCGGGCGTCAGCCCTCCCTGACCGCCTCGATCTCCAGCGAGAGCTCGATCTCCTTGGAGACCAGGAACCCGCCGGCCTCCAGGGCCATGTTCCAGGTCAGGCCCCAGTCCTCGCGGTTGATCTTGCCGCGTGCGGAGAAGACCGTGCGGTCGTTGCCCCACGGGTCCTTGGCGTAGCCCAGGTAGTCCACGTCGAGCTCGACGCGACGGGTGAACCCCTTGATGGTGAGATCGCCGGCGAGCGTGCCGCTCGTGCCGTTCCAGCTCACCGACGTCGAGGTGAACGTCGCCTGGGGGTGCTCGGTCACGTCGAAGAACTCGGCGGACCGCAGGTGGTCGTCCCGGGCCGTGTCCCCGCTGTTGACGCTGGCCATGTCGATCACCGCGGTGACCTTGCTGTCCTCGGGCCGCTCGCCGATGTAGACGGTGGCGTCGACGCCGGTGAACCGGCCGCGCACCTTCGTGAGCATGAAGTGCCGGCCGAGGAAGCCGACCTCCGCGTGCCCCGGGTCGACCTTCCAGTCACCCACGGCCGGGAGTTCGACCCCGTCCACGGTGCGGGTCGGCGACATCGCGCTACTGGTCATCGTCCGTTCCTCCTGCTCAGGTGTGGATGCGGCGCTCAGACGCCGGACTCGGTCGGGAGGCCGCCCCCGATCCAGTCCTCCTTGCCGTCCTTGTACGTGTAGACCTTCGAGTAGCCGAGCTCCGCGAGCCGCTCGGCCGCGATCCCCGAGTTGGAGCAGGTCGTGCCGGTGCAGTAGACGATCACCTCGGCGTCCTTGTCGGGCAGCAGGCCGGGGGCCAGCGCGTCGACGTCGTCGAGGGGGAGGAGCAGCGCCCCCGGCAGGTGCGCCTCCTTGTAGTACTGCTCCGGCAGGGCTTCGACGACCGCCGTCTTGCCACTGTCGAGCTTCTGCTTGACCTCGTCGCGGGTGAGGTTCTGAACCGCCATGTAGCCAGCCTCCGAAAATCAAGGACCGATAAGTGCGTACGCACGCACCTTAACAAGTATGTGCGGGCGCACGCAATGGGAGTAGGATCACGGTGTGACGGGACAGGATGATCGACTTGAGGCGTGGCGGGCGATGCTCCTCGCGCACAACACCGCGGTGCGCGCCATCGAGAGCGACGTGCAGCGCGACGGCCGGATCCCCTTGACGTGGTACGACGTACTGCTCGAACTCAAGGCGGCCGGAGAGCACGGGTTGCGCATGCAGGAAGTGGCCAACCGGGTGGTCCTCAGCCGCACCCGGGTCAGCCGCCTGATCGACGAGATGGTGCGCGCCGGCCTCGTGGACAAGCTGCCGGACCCCCATGACAAACGGGCGTCCTGGGCGGTCATCACCCCACAGGGGGCCGAGGCCCATCGGGAGACGGCCCCGGTCTACATGCGCAGCATCCAGAAGCACTTCTCCGTGCACCTCACCGACGCGGACGCCGCGGTGATCGCCCGGGCGCTGTTCAAGGTCGCCCAGCCCGACTCCGACGTCCAGCTCGGCTGACGTCCGGCTCGGTCGACGTCCGCGTAGGCCGACGTCCGCGCAGGCCGACGTCCACCTCGCGCACCGTTCGCGCGGACTCGTACGGGCGCGTTCAGGCCCGGCCCGCCGCCCCGTGCGGTGGGCCATCGGGCCTCAGGCGCAGGTGGCGCAGAGCCCCCGGTAGGTGACCTCGACCCCGGAGACCGTGAATCCGAACCGGTCCTCCGCCGGCAGGCCGGCCAGCGGGTCGCCGGTGGGGTGGACGTCGCGGATCAGGCCGCAGCCGGAGCACACCAGGTGCTGGTGCGGGTGGTGCGCGTTGGGGTCGTACCGTTTGGCCCGGCCGTCGGTGGTGACCTCCATGACCTCGCCGAGGGAAACCAGCTCGCCCAGGGCGTTGTAGACGGTGGCCCGGGAGATCTCGGGCAACCGCTCCGCCGCGCGGGCGTGCACCTCGTCGGCCGTGAGGTGTACGTGATCACCGTCGAGCACCTCGGCGACCACGCGCCGCTGGGAGGTCATCCGCCAGCCGCGCTCGCGCAGCCGCTCCAGCAGGTCACTCATATCGGCTCACCATTTTCCGGTTCGGAGGGGGCTGGTTCGGCGGGGCTGGTTCGGCGGGGTACCCGGAATCTACCCGCGGACGTCCGGGATCCGACAGGATGTGGTGTGGACTTGGTGTCGTTCTTGACTTGGATTGCGTCCATCGTAGGATCGGTCGCGTTGACAGCCAAGGGACGGGAGCGGTCCGGAGCAGCGCGAGACCGGACGTGAGACCGTCCGCGACCCGGACCGCCCCGGTGTCAGGACGACCGTGAAACCGTGGCCCGCTGTCAGGTCCCGTGCCCCGAAATGTTCCATTGCATGCAGTTCCTGATCACCGTGACCGCCTGGTCCGGTCCGGAAGGATTCCCATGTCTGAGAACCACGATGCAATCGTCACGGACGCGAAGGCCGAGGGCGGCGGTGGCTGCCCGGTCGCGCACGACCGCGCCCCGCACCCGACCCAGGGCGGCGGAAACCGCCAGTGGTGGCCGGACCGCCTGAACCTGAAGATCCTTGCCAAGAACCCCGCCGTGGCCAACCCGCTCGGCGAGGAGTTCGACTACGCCGCGGCGTTCAACACGCTCGACCTGCCGGCGGTCAAGCGGGACATCGCGGAGGTGCTGACCACCTCGCAGGACTGGTGGCCCGCCGACTTCGGCCACTACGGCCCGTTCATGATCCGCATGGCCTGGCACAGTGCCGGCACCTATCGGATCAGCGACGGCCGCGGCGGCGCCGGAGCCGGACAGCAGCGCTTCGCCCCCCTCAACAGCTGGCCGGACAACGGCAACCTGGACAAGGCCCGCCGCCTGCTGTGGCCGGTCAAGAAGAAGTACGGCCAGAGCCTCTCGTGGGCCGACCTCATGATCCTCACGGGCAATGTCGCCCTGGAGTCGATGGGCTTCGAGACCTTCGGCTTCGGCGGCGGACGGGCCGACGTCTGGGAGCCGGACGAGGACGTCTACTGGGGTCCCGAGACCACCTGGCTCGACGACGAGCGCTACACCGGCGACCGCGAGCTGGAGAACCCCCTCGGCGCCGTCCAGATGGGCCTCATCTACGTCAACCCGGAGGGCCCGAACGGCACCCCGGACCCGATCGCCGCGGCGCGCGACATCCGCGAGACGTTCCGCCGGATGGCGATGAACGACGAGGAGACCGTCGCCCTGATCGCGGGCGGCCACACCTTCGGCAAGACCCACGGCGCGGGCCCGTCGGAGAGCGTCGGCGACGACCCCGAGGCCGCCCCGATCGAGGCGCAGGGCCTGGGCTGGGCCAACTCCTTCGGTACCGGCAAGGGCGGCGACGCCATCACCAGCGGGCTGGAGGGGATCTGGACGAACACCCCGATCACCTGGGACAACACCTTCTTCGACATCCTCTTCGGCTACGAGTGGGAGCTGTTCAAGAGCCCCGCCGGCGCCCACCAGTGGCGGCCGAAGGCGGGCGCCGGGGCCGGCACCGTACCCGACGCGCACGACCCGTCGAAGAGCCACGCCCCGACGATGCTCACGACCGACCTGGCGCTGCGCATCGACCCGGCCTACGAGCAGATCTCGCGGCGCTTCCACGAGAACCCGGCCGAGTTCGCCGACGCCTTCGCCCGCGCCTGGTACAAGCTGACCCACCGCGACATGGGCCCGGTCGTCCGCTACCTCGGCTCCGAGGTCCCGTCCGAGACCCTGCTGTGGCAGGACCCGCTCCCCGCGCTGACCCACTCGCCGGTCGACGACGCGGACGTGGCCGCCCTCAAGGCCGAGGTCCTCGCCTCGGACCTGTCGGTGTCCCAGCTCGTCTCCACCGCCTGGGCCGCGGCCTCGTCCTTCCGGGGCAGCGACAAGCGCGGCGGCGCCAACGGCGCGCGCATCCGCCTCCAGCCGCAGAGCGGCTGGGAGGTGAACAACCCCGACGAGCTGGCGACGGTACTGCGCACGCTGGAGGGGATCCGGGCGTCCTTCAACTCGGCCCAGAGCGGCGGCAAGCAGATCTCGCTGGCCGACCTGATCGTCCTCGCGGGCGGCGCGGGCGTCGAGCAGGCCGCCAAGGACGGCGGTGTCGAGATCCGGGTGCCGTTCGCGCCCGGACGCGTGGACGCCTCGCAGGAGCAAACCGACGTGGAGTCGTTCGCCGCGCTGGAGCCGGCCGCCGACGGGTTCCGCAACTACCTCGGGAAGGGCAACCGCCTGCCCGCCGAGTACCTGCTGCTGGACAAGGCGAACCTGCTGAACCTCAGCGCCCCCGAGGCGACCGTCCTCGTGGGCGGCCTGCGGGTGCTCGGCGCGAACCACCAGCAGTCGCCGCTCGGGGTCCTCACCACGACCCCCGGTTCCCTCACCAACGACTTCTTCGTCAACCTGCTCGACCTGGGGACGACCTGGAAGCCGACCTCCGAGGACGCGAACACCTTCGAGGCCCGCGACGACGCCACGGGCAAGGTCAAGTGGACCGGCAGCCGCGTCGACCTGGTCTTCGGGTCGAACTCCGAGCTGCGCGCGCTCGCGGAGGTCTACGCGAGCGACGACGCGAAGGAGAAGTTCGTCAAGGACTTCGTCGCCGCCTGGGACAAGGTGATGAACCTGGACCGGTTCGACCTCGTCTGATCCCGGCGTCCGGGCCGGCCGTCGTGACCGGCGGCCGGCCCGGACCCCCTGGCGGAGCCCGTGGGCTCCGCGGCCCCCGGTGCGTCGCCGCGGGGCGGATTCACCCGGACGGCGGAGCAGCGGAAGCCGCGGGCGCCGTGCCGGGGCAGTCTGTGCGTAGGACCGCCATCACCGCACAGACGAGGACCGCGCCATGTCCCACAGCAGGCGTATCGGCATCATCGCGGGAACGGCAGCGCTGCTGCTGACGGCCACCGCCTGCTCGGGCCTGGGCCGGAGCACCGTCGGGATGCTCGAATTCCGCGGCCACGACTCGCCGCTCGAGGTGAGCTACATCAACACCTCGGTCAAGGGCTGCCACAAGATCGCCCTGCCGAAGGGGGCGACCCACGTGGAGAACAACACCCTCGTGGACGTCGTCCTGTACCGGACGGAAGACTGCCGCAAGATCGACCGGGTCGACGGCACCTACGTCGGCACGACCCTCTCGAACGTCACCGCCCCCGAGGCCCTGCCCTGGCGCAGCTTCAGCGTCATCCACTGACGTACGTACACCCCCCTCGCGATGTCACGGTGCGCCGTGTGGCTACTATATGGAAATGGTTTCCATTTCCAATACGGCGGCCGGTGGCCGTCGCGAGAGGCAGGCCACGCCATGTCCGCCCACTGCCAGCTGACCGGAGCCGAACCCGGCTTCGGCAAGAGCATCTCCCACTCGCACCGCCGCACCTCGCGCCGCTTCGACCCGAACATCCAGCACAAGCGCTACTGGCTGGCGGGCGAGGGGCGCCACGTCCGCCTCACCCTCAGCGCCAAGGCGATCAAGACGATCGACGTGATCGGCGTCGAGGCCGCCGTGGCCCGGATCCGCGCCCGGGGGGTCAAGGTCTGATGGCCAAGCGAGGGAAGATCGCCAAGAACGAGAGGCGCAAGGAACTCGTCGCCCGGTACGCCCCACGGCGCGCCGAGTTGAAGGAGATACTGCGCAGGCCCTCCTCGACCGAGCCCGAAAGGGCCGCCGCGCTCGGGGAGTTGCTGCGCCAGCCGCGCGATGCCAGCGCCACGAGGGTGCGCAACCGGGACGCCGTGGACGGGCGCCCGCGCGGGCACCTGCGGAAGTTCGGGCTGTCCCGCGTGCGGATGCGGGAACAGGCGCACGCCGGCTTCCTGCCGGGAGTGACCAAGTCCTCCTGGTGACGGGGACGACGGGCTCGCCCACCGCCTGGCCGCGGAGCTCCGCGAGGCGTACGAGGAGCGGGTGACGCTGGTCGTCCCCGCCGGCCGCGCGGAACCGCACGGCCGCCGGGGACCGGGCAGCCGCCCCGGAGAACCGCCGCCGCGGCCTCGCCGCGGAGCCGGGCTGCGAACCGCTAGGCGGCCCGGCCTGGTCTGGTCTGGGTCCTGCGCCCCGGCTACGTCCTGCGGCCGCAGGACCGCGCGGCCTCGCCGAACTGCTCGGCCGCGGCCGGGCCCGTACGGCAGGGGCCGCGGACAGCGGGCGGGGGTCAGCCCGGCTGAGCCGCCGGCGGGACGTCGCCGGAGGACGGGAGGACGTGGTGCGTGCCGTGGCCGGAGGCGTCGACGTGCACCACGTGGGCACCCACGCGCACGGTCTGGGTGCCCGCGGCGCTCCAGCAGCCCGCGGGACCCTCGGAGTGCGGCAGCGGGGACCAGACCTCCAGGAAGGTGCTGCCGTCGAGGTTGGTGCCCGTTTCGATCAGGCCCCTGCCGTCGGGGCGCAGGACTCCGACGTCGTGGCCGGGGGAGCCGACGTCGTGGTGGAAGGTGATCAGCGTGCCGTCGTACGAGGTGGTTCCGGCGAACCCGCGGCTGTCCGCGTAGAGGGTGCCGGTCTGGAGCCACACGACGTGCTCGGTCTCCCGGAGCGGGCCGCCGTCCCGGCTGATGCCGCTGCGCAGCCAGGCGCCGTGCGGGGGCGCGTCCACGGGCGGGGCCTCAGGCCCGGCCGGTGTGGACGCCGGCGGACTGCACGCGTGGGGTGGTGTGGGTCTCCATGGCCACACGGTAATGGCGGAGCGGCCTGAGCGACGGATGCCCGGGCTGGCCGGGGCCGGGCGGTGCGGTGCGGGGCAGCGCCGCCCCGGTTCGGGGGGCGGCCGGACGGCTGTCGTAGCATCACGGCCATGCAGCCCATCCGCGCCCTTCGCCTCGCCTCGGCCGTCGCCGCGGGCGTTATGGCGGTGCTGCTGCTCGTCTGCGGGGGCCTGTTCACGCATCTCGCGCCCGCGGGGGACGCGGCGGGCATGCGGATGACCGGGTCGCCGCTGACCGGGTCGCTCGCGATGGCCGGGACGGGCGGGATGGCCGGGATGCCTGCGATGGCCGGGATGCCTGCGATGGGTGGGACGGCCGCGACGGCCGGGACGCCCGTGATGGACATGGGCCCGGAGAGCGGCGCGGGCGCGGGCACCGACGGGGGCTGTTCGGCCTCCGGCCAGGACTGCCCGCTGGCTTCCGCGTACGCGCCCACCGTGCCGGCCGGCCCGGCCGGTGAGCTCGCCGGTTCCGCCACCTGGGGGACCCAGTCCGTGGCCGACGGCCACACGGGGCCCGTGCCGCCCCCGGAATGCTCCCGCCCGAGAGCACCCGATCTCGACTCCCTCTGCGTCAGCCGGACCTGACCGGTCCCGCACCCGTACCCGCCCGCACGCCGGACGGCCGGGGTGCTTCGCCGTGTCCTGATCCGCCGCGACGTACAGGGAGTTCCGTTCCCCATGGCTTCATCCACCGCGTTGTTCGTCACCGGTGTCTCCACCGGTCTGTTCGCCGGCGGCGCGTCCTGCGCCGCCGTCCAGGGAGGCCTGCTCGCCGGGGCCGTCGGCCGCCGGTCCACCGAGTGGTCCGAGGAGAGGTGGCGGCGCAGCGGCCTCTTCGCCCCCGTCGGGGCCTTCCTCGGCGCCAAGCTCCTCTCCCACACCCTTCTCGGCGCCGCCCTCGGCCTGATCGGGGCCGCGGTCCAGCCCGGTCCGCGCACCCGGGCCGTGCTGATGCTGTGCGCGGGCGTCCTCATGGTCCTGTTCGCCCTCGACATGTTCGGAGTGCGCGGGGTACGCCGCTTCGTACCGCGCACGCCCGCCTCCTGGGGCCGGCGCGTCCGCCGGTCGGCCCGGTCCACGGCCGTCACCACCCCGGCCGTACTCGGCTTCCTGACCGTGCTGATCCCCTGCGGGGTGACCCTGAGCGTCGAGCTCCTCGCCGTCACCTCCGCCGGCCCGCTCGCGGGAGCGGCCGTCATGGCCGGCTTCGTCCTGGGGACCGGGCCGCTCTTCGCCGCCCTCGGCTTCTTCCTGCGCTCCACCGCCCGGCTGTGGCAGGGGCGGCTGACCCTGGCGACCGCTGTCGTGGTGCTGCTCGTCGCGGTGTGGACCCTCGGCAGCGGGCTGCGCCTCGGCGGCTGGTGGCCCACCGGCGCCCCGGCGGCCGTCGCCGTCGAGGCGGCGGCCGGGACGGTGGTGCTCAACCCGGACGGCACCCAGACCGTGACCATCCAGGCCCGTACGAACGCCTACGCCCCGGCCGCCGTCACGGCCACGGCAGGCGTCCCCACGACCCTGGTCGTCGCCACGCGGGGGACGGGCGGCTGCGTCCGCGCCTTCGTCATCCCCGACCTCGGCGTGCAGGAGATCCTCCCCACGACCGGGACCACCGGAATCGACCTGGGTGCCCGGCCGCCGGGGACGCTCGACTACAGCTGCGGCATGGGCATGTACGGCGGCCGGATCACCTTCGAGAGCCAGGAGGGCACCTCGTGAAGGACCGCATGGAGTTCACCGTGACCGGCATGCACTGCAACAGCTGCGGACTGCTGATCGACGACGAGGTGGAGGAGCTGGCGGGAGTGGTCGCCAGCGCGACGAGCGTCCGCACGGGCCGTACCGTCGTCGAGACGGACCGGCTCGTCGACCCGGCCGCCGTCATCGCGGCGATCGCCTCCGCGGGCTACACCGCGGAACACGCGCCGTGATCCGTGCCCTACGATCTCGGTGCCCGGCGGGCCCGGGAGAACCGGCAGTGAGAAAAGGACCGACATGCCATACGGCTTCAAGGGCTTCCCGCCCACCACCCTCGCCGACTTCCTGGGACGCGAGCAGGTCATGGACATCGGCATCCGCCCGCTGTGGGACGCGCCGCGCGTCGCGGGACCCGCGTACACGGTGCGGTGCGAGCCCGGGGACAACCTGATGCTGCACGCGGCCATCTACCGCGCCGAGCCCGGCTCGGTCATCGTCGTCGAATCGGGCGATCTGGACTACGCGCTCGCCGGCGGCAACGTGTGCGCCGTCGCCCAGCGCCGGGGCATCGCCGCGTTCGTGCTCGACGGGCTGCTGCGCGACCTCGCGGAGGTGCGCGAAGCGGGCTTCCCCGTCTTCGCCCGCGGAGTCATCGCCATCCCGGGAGGCAAGAAGAAGCTCGGCTCGCTCGGCGGCCCGGTCCGGGTCGGCGGAGTGACCGTGCATCCCGGGGACATCGTGGTCGCCGACGAAGAGGGCATCGTGGTCACCCCGGCCGCCCGGCGGGAGGAGATCCTGAGCGCCGCCCTGGACAAGCTGGCCAAGGAGGCCGGGGAGTCCCTGGACGCCTGGGAGGAGCAGCACCGCGCGCGCATCGAGAAGGCGCTGGACGGCCTCGGCTTCACCGGCTGACCGCACCTGCGCCGGGCCTCCGCGTCGGGGATCCGTCAGTGCTGCCGCGTCCCCCGTCAGGGCTCCGTCAGAAGTCCGCCGGGGGAGGGCCGAAGGGCCCGTCGCCGCCGTTCCATTGAGGGGACGGAGCAGCATCGGACGGGGAGGACGGTCACGTTGCGGGGACGAGTCGTGGTGGGGGTGTACGGATCCCTCGGGAGCCGGACGGCATTGCACGCGGCGCACGCCGAGGCCCGGGCGCGGGAGGCGGAACTGTGGGTCGTACTGGCCTGGCAGCCGCCGCTCGGCGGACCGGGCGCCCGGCGCGGCGGGGGAGGGACCCCGCTGCTCACCGCCTCGCGGGACGCGGCGGTCGAGCGGTTGCGGGAGGTACTCGACACCGCCTTCGGGGGTTCACCGGCGGCGGTGACCCTGGCCGGGCTGGCGGTACGGGGCACCCCGGGCGCAGCCCTGGTGGGCACCGCCCGGGACCCCGCAGACCTGCTGGTGGTGGGTACGGGACCGCGTCGGCCCCTGCTGCGCGCGCTGCGGCCCTCGGTCTCCCGGTACTGCCTGGCGCACGCCCCCTGCCCGGTCCTGGCCGTGCCGCCCGGTCACCTGCGGGCCGACCTGAACGCCGTACGCCGCCGCATCGTGTGGCGGCGGCCCCTGGACGCGGGAGACCTGGTCCGGCGGGCGGCATGACCCGGCGGCGGCGTGACCCGGCCCCGGCCGCGTAACGCGGCCGGAGCCGGGGCCGGATCACTATGTGCGGCCGTGCTCAGCCGCGGTCGCCGCCGCCCTGCTGGTCGCCCCCGCCCTGCGGGGCGGTCAGCAGGACCTCGCGCAGCCGGGCGACCAGGGCGGAGGCGCTCTCCGGCTCCTCTGCGGTGCCCTTGGCGCGGGAGTCGTCGGTCGACAGCTGCTCCAGATTGTCGGAGAGGACGTCGGCGTAGGCCTGCTCCTTCTCCACCATTCCGCCGGGCTGGCGCAGCCCGATGGTGACCTCGATGGCCTTGCCGATCAGGGCGGTCATCACGAACGAGTACAGGCCGAGGATCACCGTGGCGGTGAGCTGCTTGCCCAGGAGGTCCCAGGAGCCGCCGTAGAAGAGGCCCTTGTGGCCCGTCAGGGTCCCGGTCGCGCAGAGGCCGGCCATGACCATGCCGACGATGCCGCCCCAGCCGTGGATGCCCACCACGTCCAGGGTGTCGTCCACTCCCAGCCGGTACTTCCAGCTGATCGCGAACGCGCAGCTCAGCCCGGCGAGGAAGCCGATGACGGTGGCCCACACCGGGCTCACCCCGCCGGCCAGCGGGGTCATGGCGACCAGTCCCGTGACGGCGCCCATGCACATGTCGAGCAGGCCGACCTGCCGGGTGCGCCACCAACTGGTCACCGCCCAGCCGGCCATCGCCGCGCCCGCCGCGAGCTGGCTGTTGAGGAAGGCCATCGCGGCGCCGCCCGGCGTCTCCAGGGAGGAACCGGTGTTGAAGCCGAACCAGCCGAACCACATGAGCGACAAGCCGATGACCACGAGCGGCAGGTTGTGCGGCCGGATGCCCTGGCGGTCGAAATCCGCCCGCTTGCCCGCGACGATGGCGAGGGCGAGTCCGGCGGCCCCCGATCCGATCTCCACGACCGTGCCGCCGGAGAAGTCGACGGCGCCGAGCTGCTCGGCGACCCAGCCGGCCGGGTCGAACACCCAGTGCGCCATGGGGATGTAGACCAGCAGGGTCCAGGCGATGACGAAGGCGATCCAGCCGCCCATCTTCGCGCGGCCCGCGATGGATCCGGCGATCAGGGCCACGGTGACGACCGCGAAGGACAGGTGGAAGACCACGAAGGTGACCGTGGGCACCGAGCCGGTCAGCGACCGTGCGTCGATCCCGCGCAGGAAGGCGTGGTCGAGGGTGCCGATGACGCCGAGCCCGCCGGCATCGGGGCCGAAGGCCAGGGAGTATCCGATCGCGAACCAGAGCACGGTGACGATCACCATGCAGAAGAAGATCATCTTCAGCATGGCGACGATCTGGCCCGTGCGGACCATGCCGCCGTAGAAGAAGGCCACTCCGGGAGCCATCAGCAGCACCAGGGCCGTGGCCATCATCAGCCAGGACGCGTTGCCGGAGTCGGCGACGGCCGGTGCGGCCCAGACCGCGGATGCGGTCGCGGCAATCGTGTGCGGGGTCACTTGTCACGCTCTCGTCGGTCCAGTACGGATACGATTTCGGCGAGCAGCGCGGCGTCCTGCTGCTCCGCCGCCCCGTCCTTGGAGGCGCCCACCGCGGCGGGCTCGCGGGCCCCGGCCGCGGCTCCGCCGATCCGGTCGCGGATCTCGTCCAGGGTCTCGTTGTCGTAGGCGACCTCCTCCTCGCGGCCGGGTACGTTCTCGTACTCCTCGGAGGCGCGGAAGCCGACGGCCTTGTCGATCACCTTGGCGATGAGCCAGGTCATCACGAAGGCGAAGGAGCCGACGGCCAGGACGGCGACGGCCTGACGCCAGAGCAGGTCGAGGCCGCCCCCGTAGAAGAGGCCCTTCTTGCCGCTCATCGCGGCCGTCGCGAAGAAGCCGATGGAGAGCACGCCGACGATGCCGCCCCAGCCGTGCACGCCGACCACGTCGAGGGTGTCGTCGACGCCGATCTTGAACTTCATGTTGATGGCGAAGCAGCACACCACACCGGCGGTGAAGCCGATGATCAGCGCGCCGAGCGGGGACACTTCGCCGCAGGCCGGCGTGATGGCCACCATGCCGGCGACCGCCGCGGAGGCCACACCCATCATCTCCACGTGGCCCAGCCGCCACTTCTCGATGATCGGCCAGCCGATCATGGCGCCCGCGGCTGCCAGTTGGGTGTTGAAGAACGTGGTCGGCGCGCTGCCCTCGACCTGGAGCGCGGAGCCCGCGTTGAAACCGAACCAGCCGAACCACAGAAGCGCCAGACCGATGATGACCAGGGGCAGGTTGTGCGGGCGGATCGTCTCGCGCTCGAAGTCCTTGCGCTTGCGCAGCACGATGGCCACCGCGAGCCCCGAGGCCCCCGAGCTGAGCTCGACGGGCAGGCCGCCCGCGTAGTCGAGCGCGCCCAGGGACTTGTTGATCCAGCCGTCGGGCGCGAACACCCAGTGCGCGGTGGGCACGTAGACCAGCATGGTCCAGGCGACGACGAAGACCAGCCACCCCTTCATGGTGGCGCGGCCCGCGATCGAGCCGCTGATCAGCGCCACCGTGATGATCGCGAAGGACATCTGGAAGCAGGCGAAGATCACCGTCGGGATGGAGCCGTGCAGGGAGTCCATCCCGATGCCCCGGAAGAAGGCGTGGTCGAGATTGCCGATCATGCCGCCGCCGGCATCCTTGCCGAAGGCGAGGGAGTAACCGACCGCGACCCACAGGATGGTCACCAGCGAGAGGCAGGCGAAGCTCATCTTGAGCATCACCAGCACGTGCTTGGTCTTGACCATGCCCCCGTAGAAGAAGGCGAGGCCCGGGGTCATCAGCAGCACCATGGCGGTGCTCGCCATCATCCAGGCGGTATTACCCGTGTCGTAGCCACTGGGCATGTGCGGAGCTCTCTCTGGTCGTGAACGGGAGCGAGGGTGAGGCGAGTTCAGGTCTTGCGCAGGTCCGGGGCGGGTACGCCGATCAGCCTGCGCCGCACCGCGTCCCAGACGGCCCCGAGCGCCCGGGTCACGGCCTCGGTGTGGTCGCCGAGCACCCGTACCCAGGCCCCGCAGTCCTGCGGCAGCACGCTGACTCCGTACGGGAGTCCGCGGCCGGCCAGGGTTGCGTGCAGCAGGTCGGCGAGCTCGCGGGCGGGGACGAGCGGGCTGACGGCGAAGAAGCAGGCCATCACGGACCGGCCGGCCAGCACGGCAGGTCCGTTGACGGCGCAGCCGCCCACGCGGTGGCCGCCGACCCCCTCGGCCCCGCCCGGTTCCAGTCGTACGGTGTCCAGGGCCACCAACTCACCGCCCGGCCGACGCAGTTCGAAGTCGGAGGCGAAGACCTGGTAGGCGTTGCGCTCGCCGTGCGCGAGCCGGCCGGCCAGGACGGTCTCGCTCACCAGCACGGTGGCCGTGGGGTCGGCGGTGATCACCGTGCGCTGGTAGAAGCGGGAGTCGACGTAGGGGATGACCGGGTCCGGCAGGTATTCGACGTACGCGTCCGGGCCGACGGTCAGGAAGGTCTGCAGGGCGGCGTAATCGTGCTCCATCCGGTAGACCTTGGTGGCCGCCTGGGTGGTGACGTGCCCCGAGGTGCCCGGGCCGAAGGACAGGTCGGTGCGCAGCCGGTCGGCCTGGACGACCCCGCCGCCCGTGGACATCAGGAAGGTGACGGGCAGGTCGGGGCGGTGCGGGTCGAAGTAGAGAGGCCGCATGATCTGGAGCGGGGACTTCTGGTAGTGCCGCACCAGCTCCGTGCGCCCGCCGACCCGCTCGAAGCCCAGCTCCAGCAGGCCGACCTTGCCGGGGCGCCCGACACCGAGGGTGTCGGGCACCGAGGAGTGCCGCAGGACCTCCAGGGGGACGCGCGGCGGTTCGTAGTGCGCCGCCTCCAGGCGTGCGGGCGGCAGGAGGGCGCGGGGCGGAGCGTGGGGCGGAGTGTGGGGCGGGTCCGCCACGACGCTCACGCCGGCACCCGGCGGAAGGACTCGATGAAGTTGGCCACGTCCTCCAGGCCCTGCCCGGTGAGGCAGTTGGTCAGGACCACGGGGCGCCCCTCGCGCACGCGGTGCGCGTCGGACTCCATGACGTTGACGTCGCAGCGGACGTACTGGGCGATGTCGATCTTGTTGATCACGAGCATGTCGGACTCGGTGATGCCCGGACCGCGCTTGCGGGGCATCTTCTCGCCCTCGGCGGTGTCCAGGACGAAGAGGAAGAGGTCGACCAGGACCGGACTGAACGTGAGGGTCAGGTTGTCGCCCCCCGACTCGTAGAGCAGGGTGTCGACATCGGGGAACCGTTCCAGCATCTCGGCGCCCGCGGCCAGGTTCATCGTCGGGTCGTCGCGCACGGCGGTGTGCGGGCACGCGCCGGTCTCCACGCCCACGACGCGCTCGGGGTCGAGCACCCCGGCCAGGGTGCGGCGGACCTGGCGGGCGTCCTCCTGGGTGTAGATGTCGTTCGTGATCACGGCGGGCCGGTGGCCGCGCGCGATGAGCACCGGCACCAGAGCCTCGATCAGCGCCGTCTTGCCGGAGCCGACGGGGCCGCCGACGCCGACGCGCAGGACGTTGTCCTCGGTCATCAAAGTCACACACCTCAAGTAAAGGACAGCTTGGCGAAAGGGAGTGGGATCGGGGCAGTGGTCTATGTGGCGAACAGGCGTGCCTCGGCCCGCTCGTGACGGCCCGACATCACATCGGCCATCGGAACGCACCCGCCGAGATCGGCGAGTTCGCGGCGCAGTGCCGCCCCCGCCACCTCCTCGATGACGGGTGCGATCCCGCGCAGCACCACCTGGGCCTTGCGGTGGTCGGTGAGCCGCAGCCGCAGTGCGGCCCCGGTGAAGCTGGCGGAGTAGGCGAACAGGTCGCTCACGACGGCCTGTTCGGCCGCGACGCCGGCGGCCGCGTACGCGACACCGGCGGCCACGGCCTGTGAACCGGGGGCCCGCTTCGCGGCCACGAGCTCCGCGTACCGTTCGAGCGGCTCCCCGCCGACGCACTCGCGGGCGAGGTCCAGCAACTGGCGGCCGGTACGGGTGGCGGCGCGGCGCAGCCCCTCGTTCAGCTTGGCCGCGCTCAGCCGCTGGTCGGTCTCGGCCAGGGCGTCCCAGTCACCGGCCAGCGCGGCCCGGTGGGCCAGCGCCAGCGCGGTGGCGTCGGAAGGCCCCACCGAATGCCGCAGCAGGTCGGCCAGCAGCGCCGGTACGCCCTCGGGGGTCACGGCCTTGGCCTGGGCGTAGCCCTCCAGGCCGTGGGAGAGGGTGTAGAAGCCGCTGGGGAAGGCCGAGTCGGTGAGCTGGAGGCTGACCAGCAGGGTCTGTACGGGCGTCACGGCCGCGGTGTCTCCGGCCGCGGTGTTCACGGCCGCGGTGTTCACGGCCGCGGTGTTCACGGCAGTGCTCATGCCAGGTAGAACAGGTGGTTCAGGGGCAGTTCGCGGGCCGGCTCGATGGTGGCCGGCACCCCGTCGAGGGTGACCTTGTAGGTTTCCGGATCGACGGTGATGACCGGAAGGGCGTCGTTGCGGACCATGTGCTGCTTGCCGACGCTGCGGCAGTGCCTGACCGGCAGGACCCTGCTGTCCAGGCCCAGCTTCTGCGGTACGCCGAGGTCGATCGCGGCCTGCGACATGAAGGAGACCCGGGTCGCCTGCTTGGCCTTGCCGTAGGCGCCGAACATCGGCCGGTAGTAGACCGGTTGCGGGGTCGGGAGCGAGGCGTTCGGGTCACCCATCAGCGCCCAGTTGATCAGTCCGCCCTTGATGACCATCTTCGGCTTGGCGGCGAAGGAGCCGATCGGCCACAGCACGACGTCGGCGAGCTTGCCCGTCTCCAGGGAGCCGATGTGCTCGGCGGTGCCCGTGGCGATCGCCGGGTTGATCGTGATCTTGGCGAGGTAGCGCAGGGCGCGGAAGTTGTCGTTGCGCTCGGTGTCGCCGTCGAGCTTGCCGCGCTGGTCCTTGCAGTGGTGCGCGGTCTGGAAGGCGCGGGTCCAGGACTCGCCGATGCGGCCCATGGCCTGGGAGTCGGAGGAGAAGATCGAGATGACCCCCTCGTCGTGCAGCACGGTCTCGGCGGCGATCGTCTCGGCGCGCACCCGCGAGTCCGCGAAGGAGACGTCCTCGGGGATGTCGTGCGACAGGTGGTGGCAGACCATCACCATGTCGAGCAGCTCGTCGACCGAGTTCACCGTGTACGGCAGCGTCGGGTTGGTGGAGGACGGCAGGACGTTGGGCTCGCCGGCCACCCGCATGATGTCGGGGGCGTGACCGCCGCCCGCGCCCTCGGTGTGGAAGGTGTGGATGGTGCGCCCGTCGATGGCCGAGCGGGTGTCCTCGAAGAAGCCGGACTCGTTCAGGGTGTCGGTGTGCACCGCGACCTGCACGTCGTAGGCGTCGGCCACGTCGAGGGCCCGGCTCAGCGCGGCCGGGGTGGTGCCCCAGTCCTCGTGCACCTTCAGGCCGCAGACGCCCGCCTCGACCTGCTCGATCAGCGCTTCCGGCAGCGAGCCGTTGCCCTTGCCCAGCAGGCCGACGTTGACCGGCAGGTCCTCGGACGCCTGGTACATGCGGCCGATGTTCCACGGACCCGGGGTGCACGTGGTGCCGTTGGTGCCGTCGGAGGGGCCGGTGCCGCCGCCGATGAGGGTGGTGATGCCGTTGGACAGGCCGTGCTCGGCCTGCTGCGGGGAGATGAAGTGGATGTGGCTGTCGATGCCGCCGGCCGTGGCGATCATGTGCTCGCCGGAGATGACCTCGGTGCCGGGCCCGATGACCAGCTTCGGGTGGACACCGGACTGGGTGTGCGGGTTGCCGGACTTGCCGAGACCCGCGATGAACCCGTCCTTGATGCCGAGGTCGCCCTTGACCACGCCCAGGACCGCGTCCATGACCACCACGTTGGTGATGACCAGGTCCAGAGCCCCCTGGAGGCTCGTGGCCTGCGGGTCCTGCGCCATGCCGTCGCGGATGCCCTTGCCGCCGCCGTAGACGGCCTCGTCGCCGTAGTGGCCCTCGTTGTGGTCCTTCTCGACCTCGACGATCAGGTTGGTGTCCGCCAGGTGGAAGCGGTCGCCGACGGTCGGCCCGAACAGGTCGGTGTACTGCTTGCGGCTCAGGACAGCCATCTCTACTTGTCGCCCTTCTTGGAGGACTTGGACTTCTTGGCGGCCGCGGGCTTGGCGGCGGGCTTCGAGGCGGCCGGCTTCGCCGCGGGCTCCGTGGCCGGCGCGGCCGCCTGAGCGGCCGCGGCCTGCTGCGCCGACTCGGCCCGGGCTCCCAGGAATCCGAGCTCGACGGCCCGGTTCATGGCGCGGACGCGGGTGTCGGTGGAGCCGAGACCGCCGTTGGTCAGCGAACTGAAACCGATCAGCCGGCCGTGGCCGCTGTACGCGGTGAGTGCGACCTCGCGGGTGTCGCCCGGCTCGAAGCGGACGCCGGTGCCGGCGGGGAGGTCGAGGTGCATGCCGTAGGCGGCGTTGCGGTCGAAGTCGAGGGCTCGGTTGACCTCGAAGAAGTGGTAGTGCGAGCCGACCTGGATGGCGCGGTCACCGGTGTTGGAGACGGTGACCTTGGCCTTGCGGCGGCCGGCGTTGATCTCCACGGTGCCTTCGCCGTAGAGGTATGAGACGCCACCTGACATGGTGGTACTTCCCTTCCTTCGGATCAGTGGGGGGAATGGCCGTGCGGGTGGCCGTGACCGTGACCGTGGCCGTCCGCGCGGCGGTGGCTCTCGCCAGATGTGTGGGCGTGCGCGTGCGTGTGGTGTGCGTCCGGGTCCGCGTGGTCGTGGTCGCCGCCCGGGCCGTGGGAGTGCGCGTACCCGTGCCCGTGCTCGGCGTCCAGGCCCTCGGCCACGCCGTCCTGCCCGTGGGCCAGCCGGTGCAGCGCCTCCTGCGCGCGGGCCCGTACGACCTCGGTGATCGCCGCGTCGGACAGCAGCGGACCGGTGTCCACGACCCCGGCCGGGAGCCCGGCGGGCGGGGCGAACGCGGCCCGGACCAGAGAGACGTGGCCCGCGCCGAGACGGCGGCAGCGCTCCGCCCCCTCCGCCAGGTCCGGGTCACCGCCGTCGAAGGCCACCTCGACCCACCGGTGGTGCCCGTACTGGCGCACCAGCCGGGCCACCCGGAACAGATCGGCGTCCTCGAAGGGACTCGCCGCGGGTGCGGTGACCAGGACGGCAGAGGTGTCGGGGGCCTCGCGCACCGCCTTGAGGGCGGCGGTACGGAGCCACGCGGTCAGGTGGTCCACGGTGGCGAAGGGGGGCGCCAGCACGAGCCGCCCGGGCCCCTCCTCCCGGCTCGACCAGCGCAGGGCGCGGGCGCAGTCGGCGATCAGACCGGGGTCGCGTCCCAGCGTCATCGGGACCACGCACACCGGCTCGGGCGAGGCGGCGAGCGCCGCGCGCACGGCTTCGGCCAGCGGCCGGCCGGGGTGCACGGCACCTGCCGCGGAGCCACCCTCGTGACCGCCGGCCCGGATGACCGTAGCCGCCGATTCCGTTGCCCGGCCGGGCCGTTCGGGCCGTTCGGGCCGTTCGGGTGCGATGGCCGCCACCGCTCAGGCGCCGACGGGGTCGTGGCAGGAGACCAGCTTGGTGCCGTCCACGAAGGCGGCCTCGACCTGGAGCAGAGGCAGCATCTCCCGTACGCCCTTCATGACATCGGCGGCGGAGACGATCTGCTTGCCGAGCTCCATGCACTCGGCGACGGTCCTGCCGTCGCGGGCGCCTTCGAGGATGCCCTCGCTGATGAGGGCGCAGGCCTCGCTGTAGTTGAGCTTGACGCCCCGGTCCCGCCGCTTGCGGGCCAGGTCGGCGACGACGTAGATCCAGAGCTTGTCCATCTCACGGGGAGCGAGATTCATCGGTCACTCACTTTCGGCTCTCAAGGTGGTGTCAGGTCCGTTGCAGTCGGGGGATCTGGGGGACGGCGGCGACGAAGACGATCGTGGTCAGGACGAACGGCCAGGTGAAGGTGTGGCCGCCGAACGGGGCGAAGAAGGCGGTCATCGCGGCTGTGAGCCCGGTTGCCGCCGCCGCGCCCAGGACGGCGAACGCGAAGCTCCAGTTGGACCGCACGAGGAAGACGCCGCACAGGGCCATCGCGACCAACACGCTGCTGTAGCCCATGAGCCCCTGCGAGACGCCCTCGGCCGGTGAACCCATCGCCCAGGCGACGAAGATGGCCGTGACGCTGCCGACGCAGGCCATGACCCCGGCGACCCGGCTGGCCACGAAGATGCCGGCGAGGAAGATCAGGCCGACGTACCACTGCGGCATGAAGAAGATCTGGCCGACGTTGGCGAAGAAGGCACGCCAGAGCTGGCCCCAGTCCAGCACGGTGGTTCCGCCGGCGGCCCCCGGCAGCGCCGCCAGATCGGGGCCGGTGTGCCACACCCGGGAGAAGCTGGGCGCGGCGATGGTCATGACGCTCGCGATGATGCAGAACGGCGCGGTGAACGTGGGGATGTTCCAGGTGCCGAGGACCGTCGCCAGCGCCGAGGTGACGACCACCACGGTGATGCTGCCGCCGATCGCGAGCAGCAGGGTGGACAGGTGGTCCCACCCGAGGAAGACGGCGAAGCCGAGCGAGACGAGGGTGCCGTTGAAGCCGCGCAGTCCGGCCGAGACGATTTCGCGGTCGATGCCGAACGCGTAGGCGGTGGCGGTGCCGACGACCGCGCCGAGGAGTCCGTAGAGGGCGTACTGCCAGCCGGCGGCGGCGAGGGCGGCGAGGAAGAAGATGCCCGTGATCGCGTTCGGCATGAAATCGACCTGGGCGACGCCGCGTAGAACTTCCTGGATGAAGCTCGCCGGTTGGGCGGGAGGAGCCTGGCGTGCGGGCTCCGTTGCCAAGGCCTGCATTTCATTCTCCTGTGTGCAAAAAAGAGAGGGCCCCGAAGGGCCCGTGAATCGGCGGTGCGTTGACGATGACAGTACCGGTGAATCGGAGTAATTCCGCCTGGGGTTGGGCGTGTCGGGGGAGGCGGGAGAATGCGACCGGGTTGTCATAAATGTGTTCGTCATTCCCATTCCCATGAATGGAAATAAAATCTGAAGATCGAATATCGGAGGGTGCGGGAGAGGCCGTTCGGCGCGCCCGGAAGGGTCATCGCCGCCGCCGTGATGGCGCGCCGAAGCGGCCGGACCCGGAACGGTGGTGTCCCTTGGCGGGGTGCGAGTCATTGCGGGTGCCCGATGGTGGTCCGAGCTGTCGCCGGCAGCCGGCGCCGCCGTCATGGCGGCCGGGATCATCTCGGCCGGCCTGCACCTGATCGGCCGGGACGCGCTGTCGATCGCCGCGCTGGCCGTCTCCGCCGCGCTGTGGCTCGTCCTCGCCGCCGACTTCACCGCCCGGCTCCTGGGCGACCGCCGACGGTTTCGCGCCGAGGCCGACACCCCGGCGGCCCTCACCGCCGTGGCCGCCACGACCGTGCTCGGCACCCGGCTCTCCCTCCTCGGATGGCAGCCCGTGGCCCTCGGGCTGCTGGTGCTGGCCGCCGCGCTCTGGCCGGGGCTGCTGGTCGCCGTACTGCGGCACTGGGGCTACCGGATGCCCGGTGCCGCCTTCCTCGTCTGCGTGGCCACCCAGGGGCTCGCCGTCCTGGCGGGCACCCTGGCCGCCGCCACCGGCCGCGACTGGCTCGGCCGTGCCGCGCTGGCCGCCTTCTGCCTGGGGCTGCTGCTCTACGCGGAGTCCCTCGTGCGCTTCGACTTCCGCCAGGTCGTCTCGGGTGCGGGCGACCACTGGGTGGCCGGCGGCGCGCTCTCCATCACCGCCCTCGCCGGCTCGGGGCTCACGGCGTCACCGCTGTGGACGGGATGGGCGCACGAGGGGCTGCGTACCGCCACCCTGGCGGCCCTCGGCCTCTCCTTGGCCTGGTACGCCGTGCTCCTCGCCGCCGAAGCGGTCCGGCCGCGCCCCCGCTACGACATCCGGCGCTGGTCGAGCGTCTTCCCCCTCGGCATGACGGCGACCGCCTGCCTCGCGGCGGCCGCCCCGACCGGGGTGGAGTGGCTGCGGCCCCTCGGCACGGTGCTGCTCTGGGTGGCGGTCGGGGCGTGGGTGCTGACCTTCGTCGCCCTCCTCGCGGACCGCGGGCCCCGGCTGCGAAAGTGAGCGGAGGAGCCCGGATTCCCGGCCTGGTTACTGAACTTGATTGGGTGATGTCGGGTTGATCGTGGTCAGTCGTCCATGATCAGACCGGTTCCTGCGAGGCATCCGTCGACGAGGTGTGGTCGGTACTGGATCTGCTTGAGGCTTCGCTTCACGGC
>NZ_JBWJVM010000091.1:0-32239 GCF_056428985.1 Streptomyces sp. CA189
ACAAGGGATTCAGCATCGCCACCGACGTCCCGGTCTACTTCTGCGACCCGGCCAGCCCCTGGCAGCGCGGCTCGAACGAGAACACGAACGGCCTGCTGCGGCAGTACTTCCCCAAGGGCACCGACCTGGCCGTCCACAGCCGCGAACACCTCGACGCCGTCGCCGCCGAACTCAACGGCCGCCCACGCAAAACGCTCGACTGGGAAACCCCAGCCGAGCGCCTGCATAAACTCATCGCGGCCTGAACAACACGACCACGTGTTGCGACGACCCCTAGAAACCGCCAACGGGGGCGGGCCCTCGCGTTCGCGCCGTACGGCCGTGTACCGGCCCCGGATCAGCCCGGGATCAGCCCGGGATCAGCCCGTCGTCGCGGAGCATCTGCCGCACCTCGTCCAGCGAGGCGTCGGGGGCGGGCAGGATCAGCTCGGACGGCTCCAGCGCCTCGTCGGGCAGCGGCTTGCCGAGCCGCCGCACAGCGTCCAGCAGCGTGCCCAGGGTGCGCCGGAAGCCCTCCTCGTCACCGCTCTCCATCTCCGCGAGCAGTTCGTCGTCCAGCGTGTTGAGCTCGGTGAAGTGGCTGTCCGCCAGCTCCACCTGACCTTCCCCCATGATGCGGACAATCATGACGGGCCCCGTCCTACTGCTTGTCGAACCGGTGCTGGGTCTGCGACGGCTGGCCGGCGCCCGGGGCGCCGCCCTCGATGGACGGCTGCTGGGCGGAGGGGCCGCCCGCCAGCTCGGCCTTCATGCGCTGGAGCTCCAGCTCCACGTCGGTCCCGCCGGAGAGGCGGTCGAGCTCGGCCTGGATGTCGTCCTTGGAGCCGAGGCCGCTCTGGTCGTCGAGCGCGCCGGAGGCGAGCAGTTCGTCGATCGCGCCGGCGCGGGCCTGGAGCTGCGCCGTCTTGTCCTCGGCACGCTGGATGGCGAGGCCGACGTCGCTCATCTCCTCGGAGATGCCGGAGAAGGACTCGGCGATCCGCGTCTGCGCCTGGGCGGCCGTGTACGTGGCCTTGATGGTCTCCTTCTTCGTACGGAAGGCGTCCACCTTGGCCTGGAGCCGCTGCGCGGCGAGGGTCAGCTTCTCCTCCTCGCCCTGGAGGGTCTGGTGCTGCACCTCCAGGTCGCTGACCTGCTGCTGGAGCGAGGCGCGGCGGGACAGGGCCTCGCGGGCCAGGTCCTCCCGGCCCAGGGCGAGGGCCTTGCGGCCCTGGTCCTCCAGCTTGCTGGACTGGCCCTGGAGCTGGTTGAGCTGCAGCTCCAGCCGCTTGCGGGAGGTCGCCACGTCGGCTACGCCGCGGCGTACCTTCTGAAGCAGTTCGAGCTGCTTCTGGTACGAGTAGTCGAGGGTCTCGCGCGGGTCCTCGGCCCGGTCCAGGGCCTTGTTCGCCTTCGCGCGGAAGATCATCCCCATACGCTTCATGACACCGCTCATGGGCTTCGCGCGCCCCCTTCTAGACGGACTGTGCTCCAGGTCACCAACAAGACCCACAGTACGGGCCCTGTCTCTATTACCGCACTGTTCGAGCGGGGATGCGCTCCTCCTCCAGGACGACTGATCGTCCGCCGTGTCAGGCGTAAGGAGTAGGTGCTCCCCTCAGGAGGACGCCCGCCGTTGCCGGATCGTTCCCCGCGGGGATGGGGCCCGTGCCCACAACCACGTACCCTTGGGTTTTGTGTTTGGTAGCCGATCCTCCAAGGAAGAGAAGGACGCCGCCACCGACAAGGTGAGCGCCGACCTCTCGCAGTCCCGTGACCCTCAGGCCCCGAAGGGCCGCCCGACGCCGAAGCGTGCTGTGGCCCAGTCGCAGCGCAAGGCCGTGGTGGCCTCGACCGGCAACCGCAAGGAGGATGCCAAGCGAGCTCGTGAGCGCCGCCGGGTCGAGATGGCCAAGCAGCGCGAGGCCCTCGCCAATGGCGACGAGCGTTATCTGCCCAACCGCGACAAGGGTCCCGTGCGCCGGTACGTGCGCGACTTCGTGGACTCCCGCTTCTCCGTCGCCGAGATGTTCCTGCCGCTGGCCGTGCTCATCCTGGTGCTGAGCATGGTGCGGGTGCCGTCCATCCAGAACATCGCGCTGCTGCTGTGGCTCGGCGTGATCGCGCTGATCCTCGTCGACTCCGTCGGCATGTTCATCCGCCTGCGCAAGGCCCTGAACGAGCGCTTCCCGGACGAGCCCAAGCGCGGCGCCGTCGCGTACGGCCTGATGCGCACCCTCCAGATGCGCCGGCTGCGTCTGCCGAAGCCGCAGGTCAAGCGCGGGGAACGGCCCTGAGCCGAGGAACGCCCGGAGCGTTCGGCGGGGGTGGATTCGCGGACGGGGCCCGTCTCTGGCTCGAAGGCCTGGGCGGGCTCCGCAACGCGGTGCGCCAAGAGCTCGTCGGCCGTCAGGTCGACGAGCAGATCGCGCACCGCTTCCCCGTGGGGCAGCGGCTGCGCGTCCTCGACGTGGGCATGGGCCAGGGCACGCAGGCGCTGCGCCTGGCCCGCGCCGGGCACATGGTGACCGGTCTGGAGCAGGATCCGGCCATGCTGGCCGTCGCCCGTGAGGTGCTGGCCGCCGAGCCCGCCGGGATCCAGGACCGCGTCCGCCTCATGGAGGGCGACGGACGGGAGACCGGCGCGCACTTCCTGCCGGGCAGCTTCGACGTGGTGCTCTGCCACGGCGTCCTCATGTACGTGCCCGAGCCGGATGCCATGCTCGCCGGGCTCGCCCGGATGCTGGCCCCCGGCGGACTGCTGTCCCTGCTGGTGCGCAACGGCGACGCCCTCGCCATGCGCCCCGGCCTGCACGGCGACTGGGCGGCCGCGCTGGACGCCTTCGACAGCGTCGACTACACGAACCGGCTGGGCCTGGACGTGCGCGCCGACCGGCTGGCCACGCTGACCGCGACCCTGTCCGGGATCGGCGCCCCGCTGCAGACCTGGTACGGCGTACGCGTCTTCACCGACGGCACCGAGGCCGGGGACAAGCTCCCGGGCGAGGCGGAACTGGAGCGGCTGCTCGTCGCCGAGGACCGCGCCGGGCGGACCGACCCCTACCGCGGGGTCGCCGCGCTGCTGCACCTGTGCGGCGTACGGGGCTGAGCCCCCGGGCGTCCCTGGACACGGCAGAGCCCGGACCCCCCGAGGGGTCCGGGCTCTCGCGTACCCGAGGGTCGGCCGGCCGGAACCGGGCGGAGCCGGCCGGCGCCGGTTAGAGTTCCGCGGCCTCGCGCAGGCTCATCGTGTAGAGCTGGACCCCGTTGTCGTCGGACAGCTTCACCTGTTCGGTACCGCCCTCCAGCAGGTCCTTCCAGTACTCGCCGATCCAGGATTCGGCGTCCCCCTGCGTGGTGAACTCCTCCGGCACCACCGACGGGCTCGTCTCACTGCCGTCGGCCGTCTCGAACCGCCACGTCCACGCCATGTCCGCCTCCGTTGCTCGTCCGCTTCTCACACGCTTGTCGCCTTGAGTGTGCCCGCAGACTAACCGGGCGCGCAGCAGTCCCGGCGACGCGGGAGGATCATCCTGTGGAACTCACTCTGCTCGGCACCGGCACACCCGAAGGACTGCCCCGCCCCGGCTGTCCCTGCGCCGCGTGCGCGCTCTCCGTGGGGCCCCGGGCGCGCGCCGCCACCTCCGTGCTCGTGGACGGGGCGCTGCTGCTGGACCTGACCCCCGGGGCGGTGCTCGCGGGCGCCCGGGCGGGGCATTCGCTGGCCGCCGTACGGCAGGTCCTGCTGACCCACCCGCACGACGGCCCCGCCGTGGAGCTGCCGCCGGGGCTGCCGGCCGCCGGGCGGGTGCCGGACGGGCGGGAGCTCGCGGTGATCTCCGGGCACCGGGTGCGGGCCGTGCCGATGGACGCGCCGGGCACCGGGTACGAGGTGACCGGGCCGGACGGCGCCCGGATGCTGTACCTGCCGCCGGGCGGGGCCCCCGCCGGGACGTCGGGCACCAGCGGGCGGCGCCCGTACGACGTGGTCCTCGCGGACGTCATCGGCCGGCCCGAGGCGCTGGCGCGGCTGCGGGCCAGCGGGGCGGTGGGCCCCTCGACGGACGTGATCGCCGTCCACTTGGACCACGACACCCCGCCGGGAGCGGAACTGGAGCGCCGGTGCGCGGCCGCGGGCGCGCGGACGGTGGCGGACGGGACCACGGTGGCGGCCGGGGAGTACCGGCCGGCGCCGGAGGTGCCGCGGCGGACCCTGGTCCTGGGCGGAGCCCGGTCGGGCAAGTCGTACGAGGCGGAGCGCCGGCTGACCGGCTACCCGGACGTGGTCTACGTGGCCACGGGCGGTACGCGCGAGGGCGACGCGGAATGGGCCGCGCGGGTCGGGCTGCACCGCGAGCGCAGGGCCTCTTCCTGGCGGACGGTGGAGACCTGCGATCTGGTGCCGCTGCTGGAGCAGGAGGGCCCGGCGCTGCTCATCGACTGCCTGGCGCTGTGGCTCACGGACGCGATGGACCGGGCCGGGGCCTGGGACGACGCGGTCTGGGCCGACAAGGGCGCCGCGGAGCTGCGGGAACGGACCGCATCGCTGGTGGCCGCCGTCCGCGCGACCCGCAGGCCGGTGGTGCTGGTCAGCAACGAGGTGGGCTCGGGCGTGGTCCCCGCGACCGCGTCGGGGCGCCGGTTCCGGGACGAGCTGGGGCGGCTGAACGCGGGGGTCGCCGGGGAGTGCGAGCACGTCCTCCTGGTGGTGGCGGGGCAGACGGGAGTTTGACGACAGGCCCTAGGGGCCGCTGTACCCTCTGGCAAATGACCACGCTGAATCTCGACGACTTCTCCGATCTGATCGAGCGCCCCGACGGGGGCGTCCGGCGTGACGCCGAGGAACGCCGTGAACGGCTGGCCGTGCCGGTCGGGGCGCTGGGGCGGCTCGACGAGCTCGCCGAGTGGCTCGCCGCCGCGCAGGGGCAGGTGCCGGTCAAGCCGATCGAGCGGCCGCGCGTCGTGCTGTTCGCCGCCGACCACGGGGTGGCCTCCGAGGGGGTCTCCGTGCGTCCCGCGGGCAGCGCCCACGAGCTGGTGCGGGCCGTCCTCGACGGCCGGAGCCCGGTGGCGGTCCTGGCCGGTCGGCTCGGCGCCTCCGTGCGGATCGTGGACGCCGGGCTGGCGTGCGATCCGGCGCTGCTGCCGGAGGAGATCACCCGGCACCGGATCCGCAGCGGCAGCGGGCGGATCGACGTGGAGGACGCGCTCACGGCCGAGGAGGCCGCCGACGCGATCCGGCTCGGCATGCGGATCGCCGACGAGGAGGCCGACTCCGGGACCGACCTGGTCGTCCTCGGTGATCTGAGCGTGGGCGGGACCACCGTCGCCGCCACCCTCGTCGCCGCCCTGTGCGGCACCGACGCCTCCGTGGTCACGGGCCGCGGCGGCATGCCGATCGACGACCTGACCTGGATGCGCAAGTGCGCGGCGATCCGCGACGCGCTGCGACGCGCCCGGCCCGTCCTCGGGGATCAGGTCGCGCTGCTCGCGGCCGTCGGCGGCGCCGACGTCGCCGCGATCACCGGCTTCCTGCTCCAGTGCGCGGTGCGCCGCACCCCCGTGATCCTCGACGGGGTCGTCTCGGCGGCCTGCGGGCTGGTGGCCCAGCGGGCCGCTTTCCGGGCCCCGGACTGGTGGCTGGCCGGACAGGCCAGCGGGGAGCCCGGCCAGGCCAAGGCACTGGACCGGATGGCGCTCAACCCGGTACTCGACCACGGCGTCACTGTGGGAGAAGGAACCGGGGCGCTGCTGGCTCTTCCCCTCGTCCAGGCGGCCGCCGCACTCGCGGCGGAACTCCCCGAACGGGTGGTCGAGCCCACCGAGTGAGTCTCCGGGGTCCGCGGCCCTGACCAGGCCGCGGTTCTCCGGTACATCAGCACGGACCGCGATGCCCCATATCATCGCTTTTTATGGGAGAGGTCCGTTTGACCAGCGAAGAGACCGATCGGAAGACCGACCGAGGAACCGGTGGGGATCCGAACGGCAGAAACAAGCCGGGGGGCGGCAGCCAGGCGAACGCCCAGGCGGCCGGACGGGGGAACACCCAGGGGAACACCCAGGGAGCCGCACCGGCCGGCCAGGGGAACACCCGGAGCACCGGCCGGGGAAGCGTCCGCTCGCGGCGCAGCGCCACCTTCGCGGTGTGGTACTTGCGCGCCGTCACCTTCGTCAACCTGCTCAGCGCGGTGTGGTTCTCGCTCGGCCAGGACCTGCGCCGGCACAGCACCGCCGATTTCTACACCCCGTACCTGCTCACGGCGGGCTTCGCCTCCGCGGCGTTCTCGCTGCTGCTCACCGTCACCATGGGCCGCCGCAAGCGCGCGGCCTGGATCCTGAACCTGGTGCTGAGCGGGCTGCTCCTGGCGGCCTTCGCCATGGCCGCCGTCGCCTCCTTCACCCCGTGCTCGGGGGGCTCGTACGAGTTCTGCTACCCGGAGTTCCGCGTCCACCCGCAGAACTGGGTGGCCTTCGGACTGACCGCGCTCTTCGTCGGCGCCCTGCTGCTGGGCCGCCGGGAGTTCTACGCCAAGGGCGACCGCTCCAACCCGCTGCTGGCCAGCCTGGTCGCCTCCGTCGGCCTGCTGGTGACCTCGCTGGTGGCCGCCCTGCTCGTCGGCGCGACGAACACCGACCCGGACGCCGCGGACGCCACTTTCCTGGCCCGCTGGCGGTACGGCGTGATGCGGCTGGTCACCCTGGCCCCGGACGACAAGGCGTACAACACGATCACCACCCCGGGCTGGGTGGACGTGGCGATCAACGTCATGTCGACGCTGCTGCTGCTCGCCGTGCTGTTCGCGGCCTTCCGTTCGCGCCGCGCCGTGGACCCGATCGGCGAGGAGGACGAGGAGAAGCTGCGCCTGCTGCTCGCCCGGCACGGCGACCGCGACTCGCTGGGCTACTTCGCGCTGCGCCGCGAGAAGTCCGTCATCTGGTCCCCCACCGGCAAGGCCGCGGTCACCTACCGCGTCGTCGGCGGGGTCTCACTGGCCTCCGGCGACCCGATCGGCGACCCCGAGGCCTGGCCCGGCGCCATCGAGCCCTGGCTGGCCGAGGCCCGCGAACACGGCTGGGTCCCCGCCGTGATGGGCGCGAGCGAGGAGGCCGGGCAGATCTACGCCCGGCACGGACTGGACGCGCTGGAGCTGGGCGACGAGGCCATCGTCGAGACCGACGAGTTCACCCTGGAGGGCCGCGCCATGCGGACCGTCCGCCAGGCGTACAACCGGGTCAAGCGCGCCGGGTACACCGTCCGCATCCGCCGCCACGCCGACATCCCGGCCGAGGAGATGGACGTACTCCTGCTGCGCGCCGACGACTGGCGCGACGGCGCCACCGAGCGCGGCTTCTCGATGGCACTGGGCCGGCTGGGCGATCCCGACGACGGCCAGTGCGTGATGCTGGAGTGCTTCGACGGCGAGGGCGAACTGCGCGCCGTGCTGTCCTTCGTGCCCTGGGGTCCCAAGGGCCTGTCGCTGGACCTGATGCGCCGGGACCGGGATTCCGAGAACGGCCTGATGGAGTTCATGGTCATCGAACTCCTGGAGCGTTCAAAGGAGATCGGGGTCACCCAGGTCTCGCTGAACTTCGCGATGTTCCGGTCCGTCTTCGAGCGCGGGTCGAAGCTCGGTGCCGGTCCGGTGCTGCGGCTGTGGCGCTCGCTGCTGAGCTTCTTCTCGCGCTGGTGGCAGATCGAGTCCCTCTACCGGGCCAACGCCAAATACCGGCCGATCTGGGAACCGCGGTTCATGCTCTTCGAGAAGAGTTCGGACCTGCTGCGGATCGGGATCGCGGCGGGCCGGGCCGAGGGCTTCCTGGAAGCACCCGGGCTGCCGAAGTGGATGCACCGCAGACACCTGGAGAGCAAGCGTTGACCACTGCCTCACTGCGGCGGTTCGCCCGCCGCGAGTGGGGGCCCCTGTACCGCACGGTCCGGGACGCACTCGTCCGCGACAGGTGGCGGGCGATCCCGATGACCCTCGGCGCGGTCTGTCTGACCGCGGTCTTCCAGATCGTGCAGCAGACCTCATGGGGCTTCCAGCCGGTGCAGGACCTCGGGTCGGTCAAGGCCGTCGACCCGCTCTGGCTGGCCCTGCTGCGGACCCCGCTGTCGCTGTTCGTCCCGGCGCTGGACCTGCCGGTGTGGGGCGCGCTCGCGCAGATCCTGCTCGTCTTCGGGATCTCGGAGATCTGCATCGGCTGGTGGCGCACGCTGGTCATCGGCTACGTGGCCACCCTGGCCGGGACCACCTACGCGCGGATCGGGCTCTCGCTCGGCCCGGACCACCCCTTCGGGCTGCCCGCCTCGGACAGGATCGTCAACGACACCGGGCCCTCGGCGGCGGTGGTCGGGCTCGCCGTCTACGTCTGCTGGCGCTACCGGGCCTACCTGACCGGCTCCGTCGTGATCCTGGTCATGATCGCCGAGCTGCTCTTCAAGGACAACCTGGCGGGCAAGGAACACCTGGCCGCCATCGCCTCGGTGATGCTGATCTGCCTGGTCCGCGCCAAGTGGGGCCCGGAGCGCTCCCGCGCCCCGCTGGGGCGGCCCCCGGCCGCGACCCCGACCCCGCCCGGGACGCCTCCCGTACCGCCGCCACGGGTCTGAGGACGCGCGCGGGGCCGTACCGTATCGGGGTGACGACACACCTCGGGCCGCTCGCTCCCACGCGGCAGTGGATGCGCGACCATCCGCTGGCCACCGATGCCCTGCTGGCGTTCGGGGCGCTCGTCGCCATGGTCGTCGGGTCCTTCGCCGACCCGCACGGGGAGCACGGACCGACCTTCGGAACCCGCACCCCCGAGCCGTTCTCGCTGGTCCTCATCGTCGCCGGCGCGGGCGCCCTGGTGCTGCGGCGCCGGCGGCCCCGCGCGGTGCTGGCCGTGACCGTCGGGCTGTCGCTGCTGGAACTGACCACCGGGGAGCCCCGGGCGCCCGTCGCCATGTGCACGGTGATCGCCCTGTACACGGTGGCCTCCCGCACCGACCGGCCCACCACCTGGAAGCTCGGCCTGCTCACCATGGCCGGGCTGACGGGCGTGGCCATGCTGGCCGGGCCGCTGCCCTGGTACGCGCAGGAGAACCTCGGCATCTTCGCCTGGACCGGCATGGCCGCGGCCGCCGGAGACGCGGTGCGCAGCCGGCGGGCGTTCATCGACGCCATCCAGGAGCGGGCCGAGCGCGCCGAGCGGACCCGCGAGGAGGAGGCCCGGCGCCGGGTCGCCGAGGAGCGGCTGCGGATCGCCCGGGACCTGCACAACGTGGTGGCCCATCACATCGCCCTGGTCAACGTGCAGGCGGGGGTGGCCGCGCACGTCATGGACAAGCGCCCGGACCAGGCCAAGGAGGCCCTGGCGCACGTACGGGACGCCAGCCGCTCGGCGCTGAACGAGCTGCGGGCGACCGTCGGCCTGCTGCGCCAGTCCGGCGACCCGGAGGCGCCGACCGAGCCGGCGCCCGGTCTGGCGGTCCTCGACGACCTGGTGGACACCTTCCGCAACGCCGGGCTGCCGGTGAAGGTGATGGTCCAGCTGGGCCCGGCCGCCGCGGTTCCGCTGCCGGCCGCCGTGGACCTGGCGGCGTACCGGGTGATCCAGGAGGCGCTGACCAACGTCCGCAAGCACGCCGGCCAGGGGGCCGGCGCCGAGGTCAGCGTGGTGCGGGTGGGCGGCTCGGTGGAGGTGACCGTGCTGGACGACGGCGGTTCCACGGCGGCCCCCGCGCCGGAGCCCCGCGATGCCGGCGGCGGGCACGGGCTGCTCGGCATGCGCGAGCGGGCCGTGGCCCTGGGCGGCTCCTGCTTCGCCGGACCCCGCTTCGGGGGCGGCTACCGGGTGCACGCGATCCTCCCGGTGGGCTGAGCGGCCGCCCCGGCCCTCCCCCGGCCCTCGCCCGGCAGCCGCTCAAAGGCGCTCAGCAGGCCTTCCGCCAGGCGCCGAGGTCGTACTTCTTCTCCAGCGAGCTCAGCTTCAGCTCGCGCGAGGCCGGGCAGAACCGGCTCGCCGGAAGCTCGTACTCCACGTGGAAGACCGCCTTGCCCGCCGCGATGAACGGGGTCAGCCGTGCGCACTCGTCGTACTGGGCGCACTGCTCGTTGACCGCGAAGTCGAAGTCGCCCACCAGCTCCGGGATCTGGTCCAGGTCGTTCTTGAGCCCGACCGACAGGCCCCGGTCGTGCGCGAGCCGCACGATCAGCCGGTTGTAGTTCAGCTGGTCGCCGGCGGTGAGCGGGAAGCCGGACTTGTTGCGGTAGGCGTCCATGTTGTCCGGCTCCACCGCGTCGAAGCCCTTGTCCCGGCACATGTCGAACCGCTTGGCGATCAGCGGTTCCAGTTCCGCGAGCCGCCGGATGTCGAGCCAGCGCTCGCCCTCCCAGCCGTTGCCCTCCCCGCGCATCGACGGCGGGAAGGCCCCGGCGTCCGGCCGGAAGTCCTCCCAAGCGCCGGTGGAGAGGTAGCAGATGGTCCGCCGGCCGGCCGCCTTCAGCTCGGCGACCTGCTCCTTGGTGGTGGTGAACCCGTCGATGTCGTAGACCGCCGCCTTCACCGAGGTGTCGAGCTTCCCGGTGATCTGCCACTGCCAGCTCACACCGGGCGCCGGCTGCCAGCGCTCCCCCGGTGCCGGGGCGGGCGAGAGGTCGTCGGGCCGGGCTTCCCCGTCCGGGTCCGGGCCGGAGGTGCAGGCCGCGAGCAGCAGGAGCGGTACAAGGAGCAGCAGGCGGCGGCGGACGGACGAGCGGGTGGACGGGCGTCTCATCCGGTGACCTCCAGGGCGTACGGCAGGGTCCCCCACGGGTGCGCGCCGGTCCCCGGGACCGCGCAGTGCACCCCCGCCCCCCGCTGGGCCGCGAGGCGCTCGGCCAGTTCGGCGGCCGGGGCGCCCGGCGGGACGGCGTAGACGAGGTGGCAGAACCGGTGGGCGGGATGGTCCGCGGTCCACGGGGGCACCGCGGCCGCGTCCCGGTAGGCGTCCCAGGGCCCCTCGAAGGTGACGAGCAGGTCGGCGAGTTCGGCGTAGCCCGGGTGCGGGTGCACTCCGTGGTTGAGGACGACGGTACGGGCCCCGGCGGCCCGCGCCGCGACGACGAGCCGCCGGTAGTGCGGCAGGAACTCCGGGCCGGCCGCGGCCTGGTCCAGGAAGGTCCCGTCGGTGCCGTACCAGTCGCGGTGGCGCAGCAGGTCCTGGACCACGGCGGCGTGCGGGCGGCGCCCGTAGTCGGTGTCGGCGTACCCGAGGACGGGCACACCGGCCGCCCGCAACCGTTCGGCGACGGCGGCGAACCGCTCGTCGGGGGCCTCGCCCGGCCCGCTGGCGGGGTTGAGCACCACGGAGTGCAGCCGGCCCGCGGCGCGGATGAGCCGCTCCCAGTACTCGGGGCGGTCGGCAGGGTGCTCGTAGAGGGGCACCAGGAGCATGAGGTCCTTCTTCTCGTACGGGGTCACGTGCGTCGGCGGTGACGGACGGGGGTCAGCGGTGGGCCGTGGCGCGGCCCAGCAGCAGGCAGACCAGGGTGCCCAGCGCGAGGGCCGCGGCCCCGGCGACGGCCAGCTGCACGGCGCGCGGCTGGCCGAGGCCCAGGAGCAGGGCCAGGCTCTGCGCGACGGCGGCGGAGGCGCAGACCACCGCGGCGGGCCGGACCGCCCCGAAGGACTGCAGGAGCAGCCCGGTCCACATCACGGCACCGAGCAGCAGCAGGGTGGCGACCCGGACCCCGGTCAGGCCGGGCGCCCCGGGCCAGAGCAGGGTGCCGGTGACGCCGAGGGCCAGCAGCACCGCCAGGTAGGTGGCGAGGCACCGGGCCAGGGTGGAGAGCATCCGCCGCCAGAACTGCCGGGGCGAGCGGGCCGCGCGCAGGCCGGCGAGGCTGCCGCTGCGGAACCGGTGGAGCAGCCATTCGGCGGGGCCCATGCTGAGGGTGAGCGCCACCGCCGAGGGAGCGGCGATCGCCTCGGCGGGGCCGCCGGCGAGCACCTCCCCCAGGGCCGCGTACAGCACGAGCAGGCCGGTGCCCAGGCCGAACACCCCGTACGGGACGGAGTCCCCGAGCCGGGGTCCGCGCGGCGCGTACTCCTCCTCGGCGCCGCGCAGCATCTGCCAGCGCACCGGGCCCCGTTCGCCCGGCCGGTGCTCCGTCCAGCCGCGGACGCGGAGCACGAGGGCCCGTACGCCGTCGGCCAGCGGCAGTTCCCGTACGGCCAGGCCGCAGGCGGCCACGAGGGAGGCCGCCAGCAGGAACACCCGGACCGGGACGGGCAGTTCCAGCAGGAGCGAGAGCAGCGCCCCGGCTGCCATCGGTGCGAGCGCGGCCAGCAGCAGCCGCTCCCGCCCGAGGACGAGCAGGACGGTGGCGGCCCCGACGTACAGGGCCTGACCTGCGGCGAAGGCGTAGGAGAAGGGGGGGCCGCCGGGGACCGCCAGCGCGGCGGCGGTCCCCAGGAGGGCCCCGGCGGGGGCTCCGGCGAGCAGGGTCCGCCCGGCGGCGGCCCGGTCGCCCAGGCCGAGCCAGGAGTACGCCCGGTGGGACAGGGTCTGGTCCCAGACCCAGCCGATGAGCGCCCCGGCGATCAGGGTGAGCGTCCCGGCGGGCAGCCCGAGCCGGTCCTTGGGCCCGTCCAGCAGTGGTGCGCCGAGCAGGTAGGCGAGCCCGGGCAGGGCGAAGATCACCCCGCGCAGGAGGCAGGCGGTGAGGGGGACCTTCCAGGGGTCGGGGACCCGGTCGGGCTCCGGGAAGGAGCGCGGCACCCGGGCGTAGAGCTCCTCGGCGAGGCCGAAGGAGTCCTGGCGCCCGTAGGCGAGGCGGATGTGCTCGTCGGTCATCCCGTCGGATTCCAGGACGGCGGCGATCTCGTCGGGGTGGACGGCGGCGGCGATGAACGCGTCGAGGCGCTCGGCGAGTTCGTCCATCGGGTCGGCGGCCGGTCCGTCGCGTCCTTCGCGGCGCGGCCGGGGGATGCCGGGCAGGGTGTCGGGGGTGCCCGCGCCGGGCGCCGTACCGCGCCCGGCGGCCGCGGCGTGGCCCACGGGGACCCAGGCACCGTCCGGGCCGGGCGGCTTGAGCCAGAGGGATCCGCTCACCACAGGCTCCCGTCGGCGGCCAGCTCTTTGTACCAGGGGTCGCCCTTGTACCAGGGGTCGGCGAGGCGCTGGGTCCACTCGTCGCCCGCGTGGACGGGCAGGACGGGCTGACCCGCGAGCTCGCGGTAGATGTGGCGGAAGCCGTCCACGGACTGGTGGAGCGTGAACTTCTCCACCACCCGCTTGCGGGACATCCGGCCCAGTTCCGCGCGGCGTTCGTCGTCGCGGAGCAGGGCGAGGGTGGCGCGGGCCATGGTCTCGGGCTCGCGCGGCGGGACGACGAGGCCGGTGTCGCCGACGGCCTCGCGGACCCCGCCCACGTCGGTGGAGACGGTGGTGCGGCCGCAGGACATGGCCTCGATGATGGAGAAGGGGAAGCCCTCGCTGATGGAGGAGAGCATCACGATGGAGCCGGCCGCATAGGCCTGCGCGACCTCCTCGATGCGGCCCTCGTAGGAGATCCCGTCGCTCACCCCCAGCTCGGCGGCGAGCTTCTCCAGCTTGAGCTTGTACTCCTCGCAGCCCGCCGGGACCGGGCCGAAGAGGCGCAGCCGCAGGGCGGGGAGCTCCTCGCGCATGAACGCGTAGGCCCGGACGAGGGTTTCGAGGTCCTTGATGGGGTCGATCCGGCCGCACCAGCTCAGGGTGGGGACCTCCGGCTCGGGACCGGCCTCGGGGAAGGCGTGCGGGTCGACGCCGTTGTAGACGGTGCGGATCCGCTCGGAGTCGGCGCCCCCGCGCTCTTCCCAGCGGCGGTTGTACTGGTTGCACGGGGTGATCAGGTCGGCCTGGCGGTAGCCCTCGGTGTTGAGCTCGCGGTAGAAGCCGAGCATGAGCGCCTTGACGGGCCAGCGCTGTTCGGCGCTGCGGTAGCCGAGGTAGCGCTCGCGGAGGTAGATGCCGTGCTCGGTGAGGAGGAAGGGCACCTGGTCGAGGTACTTGGCCGCGAGCGCCGGGAGCGTGGCCAGTCCGCTGCTGACGGCGTGCGCAACGCTGTCGGGCGGGATCCGCACGGACAGCGGGCGCAGCGCGTGTTCCAGCAGGTCGGTGGCGGTGAGCGCGTCGTGGATGGTGGGCTCGGCGGCGGCGGTGACCAGGCCGGGGCGGGTCCAGACGGTCATCAGCAGGCGCAGGACCGATTCGGAGCGCAGGGCCGCGGCGAGCCGCCCGGAGCGGGCCAGCAGGGCCAGCTCGCGCAGGGATTCGGAGAATCCGCCGCGCGCGGGGTCGAGCAGGGAGAGCAGGAAGGTCTCGTAGGTCTCGGCGAAACCGCGCTTGGCCTTCCCCCGCAGGCCGGAGCGCAGTCTGCGGGCCGGCGGAGCCCCCCAGAGGGGGACGCTGGTGTGGCGGTAGACGTTGCGCGGCAGTTCCCAGGTGACCGGCTCACGTCCGGAGCCGGTCAGGGCTATGACGTTGAAGTCGACCTCCGGCATGCCGCGGACCAGTTGGTCGCACCACGTGCTGACGCCCCCGTGGACGTGCGGGTAGGTGCCTTCGGTGAGCATGGTGACATGGCGCCCATGGCTCATGCGGTGTGTCCCCCCAGGACGGAAAAGGGGCCGGCGCCCGTGGTTCGCGGAGCGCCGGCGCTAGGTGGTACGCGTGGCTGTCTTGTTGCGTGCCCGCAGTGGTCGGGGCGGGTGGAGCGTCAGAGCGGTGGAGCGTCAGGGCATGTGGAGCGTGACGGCGCTCTGGAGCAGTTCGGGAGCCGTCCAGGTGGAGCGGGACCCGGCGTAGGCGGTGCCGAAGTCCGCGGTGCCCAGCAGGAGCTGCTTCTTGGTGCCGGTGGGCGCGGTGACCGGGGCCACGACTCCGGAGGGCGCCTTGACGGTGACGACCTTGCCGATGCGGTAGGCGGTGACCTGGTTGGCGGCGACCGCCGCGTTCCAGGCCGCGCGGCGCTGGAGCTCGACGCCGGTGTCCTTCATGCTCTGGTTCACGATCGGCGCGGAGGGCGCGTAGAGGGTGCGGTAGGTGTCGAGGACCTGGTTCAGCACCGGGTAGAGGGTGCGCTCCTCGGCGAGGTTGGACTGGTGGACGTAGTGCGGGCGCGGGTCGTTGTTCAGGACGTGCCGCATGGCGGTCCTGGCCTCGGCCGGGACGATGTAGTCCAGGTAGCCCGTCTGGGCGTCGAGCGGGGCCGGCAGGCAGGTGGAGGTGCCGGGGTTGTCCTCGCAGATGCCGCTGCCGCCGTCGGCCCTGCTGGTGTAGATCCAGTTGTACTCGTCGGCCATCTCGGCGTTGGTGCCCGTGTTGTAGTACACGTTCATCGGGTGCCGGGGTACGGTCAGCGCGGCGCCGACCGCCCGCTGCGCGGGCTCGCGGGAGTTGTCGCTGCCCGCCCATTTCACGCCGTTGTCGGCGAGCGCGCCGGCCAGGTTGGGGTTGTCCTGGGGCTGCTGCGGAAGCGTCTTGAGGCCGGAGTGCTCACCGGTGACCAGTTCGGTGCGGTCGGTGGTGATGCCCTTGGAGGCGGCCCAGTTGTTGTTGTCCCGGATCTGCGCCGAGATCTCGGCGCGGCTCATCCAGTTGATCGCGCCGGCGCTGTTCTTCGTACAGGTCCACGGGACGGTGGTGGTGTCCTGGACGCAGCCGAGGAACGGGTGGGTGTAGGTGTGGTTCATCCACCGGTACTTCGCCCGGTCGGCGACGAGCTGGGCGGTCAGGGCGTCGACGCCGCCGTGCTCCGCCTTCCACTCCTCACCGGCTCCGCCGTTGAAGAGCATGTCGAGCTTGAAGTTCTTGGACGTCTGCCACTGCGCCGCGTACACGGCGTCGGCGCCCGTCATCCGGATCGTGGACTCCTGGCCCTCGCCGCCGGCGCAGGCGTAGTCGCCCGGGGTGCAGTTGAGCTCCTTGTTCCAGCGGGCGTCCGGGGCGAAGACGTCGTCGACGTGGACCGCGAAGTAGTTGCGCTCCTGGCCGAGGTGCACGCCCTGGGTCATCCACTCGACGATGCCCCGGGCCAGCAGGCGGAACTGCTGCTGGTACTGGTTGTAGCCGAAGGTAACGACCAGTTCGCTGCGCCCGTCGTGGGTGTACTCGCCGACGAGCGAGGCCCGTCCGGCGCCGACCGGGGCGTCCAGGTAGCTGGTGTAGCCCGTCCGCGGCTTGGCCATGAACCCGTAGCTCTCGGGGATCAGCGGCGAGTTGTCCTCGAAGGCCACCTGCCCCCCGAGGTAGGCGAAGGGGCCCGCCTTGCCGGCGGCGGTGACGGCGGCCTGGGTGCCGTCCAGGGTGCCGCTGAAGCCGCCGTTGTCGGTGTACTCCAGGCCGACGCCCGGGTGCGCCCAGGTGTACGCGTCGACCTGGCGGATCCCGTACGTCGTCTCGTACGCGGTGAGCGCGGCCATCTCGGCCGAGCCCGCCCCGAACGGGTTCTCGTTCGGCAGCACGACGCTCTGGAACTTGGCCCGCGGCCGCCCGTCGACCGTGTCGGCGAGGAACGCCGCGTTGACCACCGGACGGCTCCCGCTGCCCAGGTCGATGCGGGTGTACGGAACCCCCGTGTCGCGGAGTTCCGCCGTGATCGCCTCGACGGAGCTCCCGCCGTCGTCGACGACGAGCACCCGCAGGTCGACCCGCGGAGTCACCGCCGCCTGCGCGGCCGCTCCGGGTACGGCGACGGATGCTATGACGGCCGCGAGGCAGACGGCGGCGAGCCTGTTCATCCGGTTCTTGTGGACCATTTCGGCCTTTCCCCCCGCAGATCCTCGACTTCGGCATGTGGCGTTGGGCCAGACCGGGGAGGCTCTGTGGAAATGATGCAAAGGAACCCCGCGTCCCCTTGCGAGAGTGGTTCGAGTGTTTCGGACCTCGTCAGGTCTACGGGGCAAACCTGCAACAGAGGCCACAGATGGGTGAACCTGACAGCCCCTTGATCGAACAACTTGCCAAACCTTCGAGTGGCGTGCGGGCGAGTACGTGCGCGTAGGCTCGTTTCCGGCGGCCATCGGGCCCGAATACGATCGCTACGGACGGCCGTCCACCCACTCGGCCCACACCACCAAAACGGAAGCGAGAATTCACCACCGTGACTGCTCTGACTCTCAGCACTGCCGGACCGGCGACGCTGCGCGCCGACGTCCTCGTCGTCGGCGTGGCGAAGGGCCCCAAGGGCCCCGTCGTCGCCGCGGGCGCCGAGGCCGTGGACAAGGCGTACGACGGCAAGCTCGCCGCCGTGCTCGACGCGCTCGGTGCCTCGGGCGCCGAAGGCGAGACCACCAAGCTGCCGGCGCCGGACGGCCTGAAGGTCCCGGTCGTGCTGGCGGTCGGACTGGGCTCCCTCCCCGACGCGGACGAGTCCTACGACGAGGAGGCGCTGCGCCGCGCCGCCGGCGCCGCCGCCCGTGCCCTGCACGGCACCAAGAAGGCCGCCTTCGCCCTCCCCCTCGACGACGCCTCCGCCGTCACGGCCGTGGCCGAGGGCGCGCTGCTGGGCGCGTACGCCTTCACCGCGTACCAGGGCGGGGAGAAGAAGGCCTCGGACGGCAACAAGAACAGCGGGCCGAAGCAGCCGCTCGCCGAGATCGCCCTGCTCGGCGCCAAGCCGCGCGACAAGGAGCACAAGGCCGCGGCCGAGCGCGCCACGATCGTCGCGACCGAGATCAACATCGCCCGCGACCTCGTCAACACCCCGCCGAACGACCTCACCCCCGAGGCCTTCGCGGCGGTCGCCGGCGCGGCCGCGAAGGAGAACGGCATCAAGGTCCAGGTCCTGGACGAGAAGGCCCTGGTCAAGGGTGGCTACGGCGGCATCATGGGCGTCGGCAAGGGCTCCGAGAACCCGCCGCGCCTGGTGAAGCTCTCCTACACCCACCCCAAGGCGGAGAAGACCCTCGCCTTCGTCGGCAAGGGCATCACCTACGACTCGGGCGGCATCTCCCTGAAGCCGGCCGGCCACAACGAGACGATGAAGTGCGACATGGCCGGCGCCGCCGCCGTCTTCGCCTCCGTGGTCGCGGCCGCCAAGCTCGGCCTCCAGGTCAACGTCACCGGCTGGCTCGCGCTCGCCGAGAACATGCCCTCCGGCTCGGCCACCAAGCCCGGCGACGTGCTGCGCATGTACAGCGGCAAGACCGTCGAGGTGCTCAACACGGACGCCGAGGGCCGCCTGGTCCTGGGCGACGCGCTGACCAAGGCCTCCGAGGAGAACCCGGACGCGATCGTCGACGTGGCGACCCTGACCGGCGCCATGGTGATGGCCCTGGGCGACCGCACCTTCGGCATCATGGCCAACGACGACGCCTTCCGCACCTCGATCCACGAGATCGCCGAGGAGGTCGGCGAGGCCTCCTGGCCGATGCCGCTCCCCGAGGACCTGCGCAAGTCCATGGACTCCCCCACCGCCGACATCGCCAACATGGGTGTCCGGATGGGCGGCGGCCTGGTGGCCGGCCTCTTCCTCCAGGAGTTCGTCGGCGAGGGCATCACCTGGGCCCACCTCGACATCGCGGGCCCCGCCTTCCACGAGGGCGCCCCGTACGGCTACACCCCCAAGGGCGGCACCGGCTCCGCCGTCCGCACCCTGGTCCGACTGGCCGAGCGCACGGCCACCGGCGACCTGGGCTGACGCCGAGAAGCCGAGCTCCACGCGGGCCCCGGCCATGATCAGATTTTCTGATCATGGCCGGGGCCTGTTCGCTGCCAACGAAATCCGTAGGTTTCTACGCTGCGGTAACCCGTGGTTAGGTCAGAACGACGTGCCCCAGGGCAGGCCCGGCGTCCCGCGTTCCGCCGACAAATGCGAAGATGGGTTCTCGGCAGGACAGGGCCCCCACCACAGGGCCGAAGAAAAAGCGGCCGTATACCAGCCGCCGCCCGGTCACAGAGGACCGGTGCTCGGCGCACATGCATGGAGGACGTGACGTGGCGAACGACGCCAGCACCGTTTTCGACCTAGTGATCCTCGGCGGCGGCAGTGGCGGTTACGCCGCAGCGCTGCGCGCATCCCAGCTGGGTCTGGACGTTGCCCTGATCGAGAAGAACAAGCTCGGCGGCACCTGCCTGCACAACGGCTGCATCCCCACGAAGGCTCTGCTGCACGCCGGTGAGATCGCGGACCAGGCCCGCGAGGCCGCCCAGTTCGGTGTCAAGGCCACTTTCGAGGGCATCGACATCGCGGGTGTGCACAAGTACAAGGACGACATCATCGCGGGCCTGTACAAGGGTCTGCAGGGTCTGGTCGCCTCCCGCAAGCTGACCTACATCGAGGGTGAGGGCCGCCTCTCCTCGCCGACGTCCGTCGACGTGAACGGCCAGCGCATCCAGGGCCGCCACGTGCTCCTGGCGACCGGCTCCGTGCCGCGCTCGCTGCCGGGCCTGAACATCGACGGCAACCGCATCATCTCCTCGGACCACGCGCTGGTCCTGGACCGCGTGCCCGAGTCCGCCATCGTCCTGGGCGGCGGCGTCATCGGCGTCGAGTTCGCCTCGGCGTGGAAGTCCTTCGGCACCGACGTCACCATCGTCGAGGGTCTCAAGCACCTCGTGCCGGTCGAGGACGAGAACAGCTCCAAGCTGCTGGAGCGCGCGTTCCGCAAGCGGGGCATCAAGTTCAACCTCGGCACCTTCTTCGACAAGGCCGAGTACACCGAGAACGGCGTACGGGTCACCCTCGCGGACGGCAAGACCTTCGAGGCGGAGGTGCTGCTGGTCGCGATCGGCCGCGGCCCCGTCTCCCAGGGCCTGGGCTACGAGGAGCAGGGCGTCGCGATGGACCGCGGCTACGTCGTGGTCGACGAGTACATGCAGACCAACGTGCCGACCATCTCGGCCGTCGGCGACCTCGCCCCGACCCTCCAGCTCGCGCACGTCGGCTTCGCCGAGGGCATCCTGGTCGCGGAGCGTCTGGCCGGTCTCAAGACCGTCCCGATCGACTACGACGGTGTCCCGCGCGTCACGTACTGCCACCCCGAGGTCGCCTCCGTCGGCATCACCGAGGCCAAGGCCAAGGAGATCTACGGCGCGGACAAGGTCGTGGCCCTCAAGTACAACCTGGCGGGCAACGGCAAGAGCAAGATCCTGAAGACCGCGGGCGAGATCAAGCTCGTCCAGGTCAAGGACGGTGCCGTGGTCGGCGTCCACATGGTCGGTGACCGGATGGGCGAGCAGGTCGGCGAGGCCCAGCTGATCTACAACTGGGAAGCCCTGCCGGCCGAGGTCGCGCAGCTCATCCACGCGCACCCGACGCAGAACGAGGCGATGGGCGAGGCGCACCTGGCGCTCGCCGGCAAGCCGCTGCACGCACACGACTAATCGTCACTGGGCGCGACGACCACTTCCGCACATTCGTTAGGAGCAACTGAAACCATGTCGGTTTCCGTAACCCTTCCGGCGCTCGGTGAGAGCGTCACTGAGGGCACTGTCACCCGTTGGCTGAAGGCCGAGGGCGAGCGCGTCGAGGCCGACGAGCCGCTGCTCGAGGTCTCGACCGACAAGGTCGACACCGAGATCCCGTCCCCCGTGTCGGGCATCCTGGCCTCCATCAAGGTCGCCGAGGACGAGACCGTCGAGGTCGGCGCCGAGCTGGCCGTCATCGACGACGGTTCGGGCGCGCCGGCCCCGGTCGCAGCTCCGGCAGCCGAGGCCCCCGCGGCCCCGGTCGCCGAGGCTCCGGCCGCTCCGGCCCCCGTCGCCGAGGCCCCCGCGGCCCCGGCCGCTCCGGCTGCTGCTGTGACTGCCGGGGGCCATGCCGCCACCGGCACCGATGTCGTGCTCCCCGCGCTGGGCGAGTCCGTCACCGAGGGCACCGTCACCCGCTGGCTGAAGCAGGTCGGCGAGTCGGTCGAGGCCGACGAGCCGCTGCTGGAGGTCTCGACCGACAAGGTCGACACCGAGATCCCCGCCCCGGTCGCCGGCGTCCTGCTGGAGATCCTGGTCGCCGAGGACGAGAACGCCGAGGTCGGCGCGCGTCTGGCCGTCATCGGCGCGGCGGGCGCGGCTCCCGCGGCCGCTCCGGCCGCCGCCGCTCCGGCTCCGGCCCCCGTGGCCGCTCCGGCTCCGGTTGCCGCCCCGGCCCCCGTCGCCGCCCCGGTTGCCGCTCCGGCTCCCGTGGCCGCTCCGGCTCCGGTCGCCGCCCCGGCTCCGGTCGCGCCGGTCGCCCCCGCCGCCCCGGTTTCCGCCGGTGACGAGGGTGCCTACGTGACCCCGCTGGTGCGCAAGCTCGCCACGGAGTCCGGCGTCAACCTGTCCGTGGTCTCGGGCACCGGTGTCGGTGGCCGCATCCGCAAGCAGGACGTCCTGGCCGCCGCCGAGGCCGCCAAGGCCGCCGCTGCCGCTCCGGCTCCGGCCGCCAGCGCTCCGGCCGCGAAGGCTCCGGCCGCCGCGGTCTCCGAGCTGCGCGGCCAGACGGTCAAGATGACCCGCATGCGCAAGGTCATCGGCGACAACATGATGAAGGCCCTGCACTCGCAGGCGCAGCTCAGCTCCGTGGTCGAGGTGGACATCACCAAGATCATGAAGCTGCGCGAGAAGGCCAAGGCCGGCTTCCTCGCCCGCGAGGGCGTCAAGCTGTCCCCGATGCCGTTCTTCGTCAAGGCCGCGGCCCAGGCGCTGAAGGCCCACGCGGTCGTCAACGCCCGGATCAACGAGGACGAGGGCACCATCACCTACTTCGACTCGGAGAACATCGGCATCGCCGTGGACTCCGAGAAGGGCCTGATGACCCCGGTCATCAAGGGTGCCGGCGACCTCAACCTGGCGGGCATCTCCAAGGCGACCGCCGACCTGGCCTCCAAGGTCCGCGGCAACAAGATCACGCCGGACGAGCTGTCGGGCGCGACCTTCACCATCAGCAACACCGGCTCGCGCGGTGCGCTGTTCGACACGGTCATCGTGCCCCCGAACCAGGTCGCCATCCTGGGCATCGGCGCGACGGTCAAGCGCCCGGTGGTCATCGAGACCGCCGAGGGCACGAACATCGGCATCCGCGACATGACGTACCTGACCCTGTCCTACGACCACCGCCTGGTGGACGGCGCGGACGCGGCCCGGTACCTCTCGGCCGTCAAGGCGATCCTCGAGGCCGGCGAGTTCGAGGTCGAGCTCGGCCTGTAAGGCTCATCGCGGCAGCGCTTCACGACTGTCGCGCACGGCGCCCCCGCCCGGGATGCACGTCCCGGGCGGGGGCGCCGTCGTCGTACGCTGGGCGCGGCCCCGGGCCCGGCCCGCGGACGCCTGCGGCCGGCCCCGCGCCGCGCCTGTAACCAGCCTCACGCTGCGCCTCTGACCAGGAACGCATCGCGACGAGCGGCGCCGCCGTATTGTCTACGCATCAAGGCCCCGCATGCCCCTGCACACCCCCCAGGAGATGAAGCCCCGATGATCACCCCACCCGTCGTGCACTCGCTGCGCGAGCAGATCCGCGAGCACATCGTGGAGGGGATCGTCAGCGGACGCTGGAAGCCCGGTGAGCGGATCGTGGAGCGCCGGATCGCGGTGGAGCTGGAGGTCAGCCAGACGCCCGTACGCGAGGCCCTGCGCGAGCTGGAGACGCTGCGGCTGATCGAGTCGGCGCCGAACAAGGGCGTGCGCGTACGGAACCTGTCGGCGGCGGACCTGGAGGAGATCTACCCGGTCCGGGCGGGCCTGGAGCAGATCGCGGCCGAGCTGGCCGCGCCCCGGCTGGCGGCCGACTGCTCGGCCCTGGAACCGCACGTGGCGGCCCTGTGGGAGGCCGACCGCAGCGCGGACGGCACGGCCCAGGTGCGGCACACCGTGGGGTTCCACCGGGAGATGGTGCGGGCCGCCGGGAACAGCGTGCTGCTGCACACCTGGGAGTCGCTGGGCATCGAGGTCTTCACGGCCCTGTCCATCCGGTGGCTGGGAACCGTCCAGCAGTCCTACGCGGAAGAGCACGAGGCCCTTGTGGAGGCCTTCCGCAATCAGGACCCGGACATCGGCCTGCTCGTGAAGCGGCACGTTCTGGGGTGCGCGCCGCGGGCTTGATCTCGCCCTTCGAGACGCGCTCGACCGCCCGTCTCGTCCCGATTTGCCCGGCACTGGGTGCCCATTTTCATGGCACCCGGTGCCGACTTTTGTCAGATTGACGTTTCTTCGTCACTTTCATTTGATCGATCATCGATCAGCGCCTTACAGTCATCCGCGGACCCCACCCGGGTCCAACGACCCTGTCCTGCCCGTCAGGGATTTCTTCACCACCTCTCCTTTATCCGGAAGGCGGCGCACACCGATGTCCGACCCCGTAGGAAAGCTTCCGAGCGAGCTCGACCAGCTCCCGGACCGCGACACCGAGGAGACCGCCGAATGGGCGGCCTCCCTCGACGCCGTCGCCAAGGCCGCCGGTACGCGCCGCGCCGAATACCTGCTCCGCCGCACCCTTCAGCACGCCGAGGCCGCCGGTCTCGCACTGCCGAAGCTGCTTGAGACGGACTACGTCAACACCATCCCCACCTCCGCGGAGCCCGAGTTCCCCGGCGACGAGGCGATGGAAGCCCGGATCACCGCGTGGAACCGCTGGAACGCGGCCGCCATGGTGACCCGCGGCTCCAAGTACGGCGTCGGCGGCCACATCGCCACCTTCGCCTCCGCCGCGTGGCTGTACGAGACCGGCTTCCAGCACTTCTTCCGCGGGAAGGAGGCCGACGGATCGGGCGACCAGCTCTACATCCAGGGCCACGCCTCCCCCGGCATCTACGCCCGCGCCTTCCTCGACGGCCGGATCTCCGAGCAGCAGCTCGACAAGTTCCGCCAGGAGGCCGGCGGCAACGGCCTGCCGTCCTACCCGCACCCGCGGCGCCTGCCGTGGCTGTGGGAGTTCCCGACGGTCTCCATGGGCCTCGGCCCGCTCTCCGCGATCTACCAGGCGCGCTTCAACCGCTACCTGCAGAACCGGAGCATCAAGGACACCGCCAACTCGCACGTCTGGGCCTTCCTGGGCGACGGCGAGATGGACGAGCCCGAGTCGACCGCCGCCCTGGCCCTGGCCTCCCGCGAGCAGCTCGACAACCTGACCTTCGTCATCAACTGCAACCTGCAGCGCCTCGACGGTCCGGTCCGCGCGAACTTCCGCGTGGTGCAGGAGCTGGAAGCCCAGTTCCGCGGCGCCGGCTGGAACGTCATCAAGTCGCTGTGGGGCTCCGCCTGGGACGAGCTGTTCCAGCTCGACACCACAGGCGCCCTGGTACGCCGCCTGCGCGAGGTACCCGACGCGCAGTTCCAGACGTACGCGACCCGCGACGTGGCCTACATCCGCAACCACTTCTTCGGCGCCAACCCCGAGCTGGTCCAGCTCGCCGGCGTGCTGTCCGACGCGAAGATCGCGGAGTGCTTCCACAGCTCCCGCGGCGGCCACGAGCCCCGCAAGGTCTACGCCGCGTACAAGGCCGCCCTGGAGCACAAGGGTGCTCCGACGGTCATCCTCGCGCAGACCGTCAAGGGCTACACGCTGGGCGCCGGGTTCGAGTCGAAGAACGCGAACCACCAGATGAAGAAGCTGACGATCGACGAGTTCAAGGACATGCGTGACCTCCTTGGCCTCCCGATCCCGGACAGCGCCTTCGCCGACGGCCAGGTCCCGTACGGCCACCCGGGCGCGAACAGCCCCGAGGTCCAGTACCTGAACGAGCGCCGCGCGGCGCTCGGCGGCCCGGCCCCGGCCCGCAAGGTCAAGCACGTGGCCCTGCCGGCTCCGGCGGACCGTTCCTTCGCCCCGCTGCTCAAGGGCTCCGGCAAGCAGGAGATGGCCACCACCATGGCCTTCGTCCGGCTCGTCAAGGACCTGATGCGGGACAAGGAGACCGGCAAGCGCTGGGTGCCGATCGTCCCCGACGAGGCCCGCACCTTCGGTATGGAGTCCCTCTTCCCGTCGGCCGGCATCTACTCGCCGCTGGGCCAGACGTACGAGCCGGTCGACCGCGACCAGCTCATGTACTACAAGGAAGCCAAGGACGGCCAGATCCTCAACGAGGGGATCACCGAGGCCGGCGCCATGGCCGACTTCATCGCCGCCTGTACGTCGTACGCGACGCACGGCGAGCCGATGATCCCCTTCTACATCTTCTACTCGATGTTCGGCTGGCAGCGCACCGCCGACCAGATGTGGCAGCTCGCCGACCAGCTCGGCAAGGGCTTCATCGTCGGCGCCACCGCCGGCCGCACCACCCTGACGGGTGAGGGCCTGCAGCACGCGGACGGCCACTCGCACCTGATCGCGTCCACGAACCCGGCGTCGCTCAACTACGACCCGGCCTTCGCGTACGAGATCGCGGTGATCGTCAAGGACGGTCTGCGCCGGATGTACGGCGAGAAGCCGGAAGACGTCTTCTACTACCTGACGGTCTACAACGAGCCGAAGCCGCAGCCCGCCATGCCGGAGGGCGTGGAAGAGGGCATCCTGCGCGGCCTCTACCGCTTCAACACGGCGGCGGACCTCGCGGAGGCGGCCCCGGCCGCCGACGCCCCGAAGATCCAGCTGATGGCCTCCGGTACGGCCATCCACTGGGCCCTCGACGCGCAGAAGCTGCTCGCCGCCGACTGGAACGTGGCCGCCGACGTCTGGTCCGCCACCTCCTGGGGCGAGCTGCGCCGCGACGCGCTGGAGTGCGACGAGGCGCTGCTGCGCGGGGAGATGCGCACCCCGTTCGTCACCCGCGCGCTGGAGGGCGTCACCAGCCCGGTGCTCGCCGTCTCCGACTGGATGCGTCAGGTCCCGGACCAGATCAGCCAGTGGGTCGAGCAGGACTACACCTCGCTGGGCACGGACGGCTTCGGCCTCTCCGACACCCGTGACGGCGCCCGCCGCCACTTCGGTGTCGACGCCCAGTCGATCGTGGTGGCCGCGCTGGCCCAGCTCGCCCGCCGCGGCGAGGTCCCGGCGTCCGCCATCAAGGAGGCCCGGGAGCGCTACGGCCTGTAAGGCCCCCGCGTTCTGAACGACCGTGAGGCGGTCCGCTCCTTCGGGAGCGGGCCGCCTCACGGCGTTCCCGGGGACGTCTCGTTGATCAGATCCGCGAGTTCGCGCCGGACGGCGACCCGGATCTCCTCGGCCTTGGCCGTGGCCCCGGCCACGATCTCCTCCGCCTGCCGCCGCGCCGCCAGGACCGTCCGGCCGGCGCGCTGCTCGGCGTCCGTACGGAGCTTCTCCGCCTCCAGCCGCAGCTCCTCGGCCCGCAGCTCGATCTGCGCGAGGCGTTGCGAGGCCACCGACTGGCGTGCGGCCAGCGCCTGCTCCGCCTGCTCGCGCCGCTTCGTCAGGTTCGCCTCGAAGAGTCCGGCGGCTTCGGCGGCCTTGGCCCGGGTCTCCTCGAAGAGGTCGTCGGCCTGCCGGCGCTTGGCGGCCGCGTGCAGCTCCGCCCGCTCCCTCACCTCCCGCACGTCGCGTTCGACCAGCTCGCGCAGCCCCGCGATCTCCCGCTCCGCGTCCGCGCGCATGCGGGCGACCTCGGCCGCGCCGTCGGTGGCCGCCGACGCGAACGGGGGCGGGGGCGGGGGCGGGGCGGCCGGCTGCCCGTGGGCGGCCAGGTGCCGGCCCAGCTCCGTCACCACGCTCGCCGCGTCGCGGGGCCTGCGCGCCGGGTCCTTGGCGAGGAGGCGCATCACGAGGTCGGCGACGGGGGCGGGGGCCGCGCCGGGCCGGAGCGGGCGAGGCGCCTCGTGCACCTGCTGGTAGAGCAGGGCGTGGGGTGCCGGGCTCGTGAAGGGCGGGCGGCCCGCGAGGCCCTCGTAGAGCAGGCAGCCCAAGCTGTAGAGGTCGCTGCGGTGGTCGATCCCGGCGTCGCCCCGGCACTGCTCCGGGGACATGTAGGCGAGGGTTCCCATGGCGGTGCCCGTGGCGGTGAGATCGGCCACGCGCAGCGTCTCGCCGAGGAACTTGGCGAGGCCGAAGTCCAGGACCTTGATGACGCCGGTGTCGGTGAGCATCACGTTCTGCGGTTTGACGTCCCGGTGGATGATGCCGCGCTCGTGGGCGGCGGCCAGGGCGGTCGCGATCTGGCCGGCCCAGTCGACCACGTCGTACCAGGGCAGGGGCGCGGCCTCCCGGAAGGCCTGGGCGAGGGTGCGGCCGTCGAGGCGCTCCATCACCAGGTAGAGGGTCCTGCGCCCCCCGACCACGGCCTCGCCGCAGTCGTGGACGGTGACCGTGTGCCGGTGCGGGAGGTTGGCGGCCGAACGCACCTCGTGCGTGAACCTCTGCTCGACCTCCGCCGCGGCCATGCCGGGCACCGCGTGCACGAGTTTGACGGCGACCGGCCGCCGCATCCGTACGTCCACGGCGGCCCAGACCTCGCCCATGCCTCCCCCGCCGAGGCGCTCCTCCAGCCGGTAGCGGCCTTCGAGCAGTTCCCCCCGCATACCCCGTGCCCCCTCCGTATCGGCTTCCCCGGTCCGAGTATGCGGCCGTGCGGGGGGCTTGGACCGGCCTTTCGCGGCACGCGCGGTGGCGGCGACGGGGTGGACCCGTGATGCTTGAGCGGTGATGGACGAGACTGAGTTCTGGGAGATGGTCGACCGTACCCGCGAGGCCGCCGAGGGCGACCCCGAGGAACACGCCGAGCTGCTCGTCGAGCGGCTGGCGCAGCTCGACCCGGACTCCGTCCTGGACTTCGCCCGGCACTTCGAGTCCCGGTACAACCGGGCGTACACGTGGGACCTGTGGGGCGCGGCCTGGGTGCTGCTCGACGGGGCCAGCGACGACGCGTTCGACTACTTCCGGTGCTGGCTGATCGGCCAGGGCCGGGAGGTCTTCGAGGGCGGGGTGCACGATCCGGATCAGCTGGCGGAGCTCCTCGACGAGTTCGACGAGGAGATCGACGGGGACGGCGAGGAGCTGGGGTACGCGGCGGACGAGGCGTACGAGCAGCTGACCGGGTCGGTCGCGCCGGATCTGGGGATCCCGCTGCAGGCGGCCGAGCCGGAGGGCGCCGCGCTGGACTTCGAGAACGAAGCCGTGCTCGCGGAGCGCTTCCCCCGGCTGTGGGACCGCTTCAGGGGCTGACGGGGGCCGACGGGGCCGCCTAGTAGTGCGTGCCGCCGTCGATGCGGATCTCCGTACCGGTGATGAAGGCGCCGTCCTCGGAGCCCAGCATGGCGACGACGCCGGCGACCGTCTGCGGGCCTGCGAAGCCCTGGCCGAGGGCGGGGGCGAGCTTGGCGAACAGGCTCCAGTCGGTGTCCTCGGGCAGGCCGGGGCCGGTGCCGGTGGTCATGCCGCTCTCGATGGAGCCGGGCGCGACGGCGACGAAGCGCAGCCCCTGCTTGCTGTACTCGGCGGCCAGCGCATGGGTCATGGACTGGATGCCGCCCTTGCTGGCCGCGTAGGCGGACATGTAGGGGTGGGCGAAGGACGCCGAGGTGGAGCTGAAGTTGACGACGACCGGCTGGTCGCCCGCCAGCAGCGCCGGGAGCGACTCGCGGATGACCAGGAACGTACCGGTCAGGTTCACCGCGATGATCTTGTTCCAGAATTCGAGCGTGGTCTGGTGGGTGTGCGCGGAGCGCAGGATGCCCGCGGCGTTGACCAGCACGTCGATTCCGGTGAGGGTGTCGACCGCGGCGGCCACGCCCGCCTTGACGGCGGCCTCGTCGGATATGTCGAGGACCGCGGTGGTGAGGCGGTCCGCGTGACCGTCGGCGGCGGCCCGGTCGGCGGTGGCCTTGAGACCGGCTTCGTTGACGTCCACGGTGTGGACCCGGCCGCCCTCGGAGAGGATGCGGTGGACGGTGGCCTGGCCGATGCCCGAGCCGCCGCCGGTGATGAGGACGCGACGTCCTTCGTAACGGTTCATGGAGGGAGCGTACTCCCGCGATGGCACGTTTTGCCACCCTGCCAAAACATGCAATTGCTGCTCGGGGCCGAGGTATCCTTCCCCGGTGAGATCCCCTCGTCCGTACTCTCCCCAGGCCGGCCCCGGAGCCCAGTCGCTGAACGAGCGCCGCAAGGCGGCCACCCAGCTCGACATCGCCCGCGCCGCCTGCGAACTCTTCGCCGAGCACGGCCCCGACGGCACCACCGCCGAGGACATCGCCCACCGCGCGGGCGTGGCCCTGCGCACGTTCTACCGCTACTTCCGCAACAAGCAGGAGGCCGTCGCCCCCCTGCTCGCGGGCGGCGGCGACGCCTGGCGCGCGCTGCTCGCCGAGGAGGACCCCGGCACCCCCCTCACCGAGGCCCTGGAGCGCGCCGTCACCCGCTCCCTCACGGGCCCCCAGGCACTCGACGAGGGCCTGGAGGTCACCCGCGGCCTGCTGCGCGCCGCCACTACGGACGAGGCCCTGCGGGCGGTCTGGTACCGGGTCAACCAGGACTCCGAGGAGCGCCTGGTCCCGGTCGTGGCCCGGCTCGCCGGCCCGGACGCCGAACCCCTCGCCGTCCGCCTCCTCGCGGCCGCGGCCACGGACGCGATCCGCATCTCCCTGGAACTCTGGTCCACCACGGACACCCCGCCCTCGGGCCCCGGCTCCCCGTCCGAACTCGCGGTCCGCTGCCTGCGCGACCTCACGGGCTCGATGCCGCTGATGCGCTGAGCCCGGGCCGGGCGGACTCGCTAGGCAGACTCTCCGGTGAGGCACGCGTGGCACAGGCACCGGTCCGGGTGCGCACTGGACGGCGCGATCCGCGCCCGGTCCCTGCGCGCGTACTCCTCCAGTGTCCCGGCGACGGTCAGTGCGTAGTCCGCGCCGAACCCGGTCGGGTAGCGCGTCCCGCTCCCGCTCAGCCGCTCCAGGACGCGCGGTGCATACACGGCCTTCGGCCGGAAGCTGTGCAGGTGGCGGGTGGCCGTATCGATGGCGATCCACCGGCCGGTGTGCCGTTCGCGTCCGATCGCCGTGAGGCGCTCGCCTCCCGGCCCCCAGTACACATGGGCCACGTACACCTTCGCCCCGGCCTTGAAGGACTTCGTTCCCGGGCGCAGTTCCTGCCCGCCCGTCCCGCACCGGCGCCATGCCACGACATTGGCCGCCACCAGCCAGACCGGCTCGCGCTCGCCTTCCGGCTCCCCGTCCACTCTTCCCCCACCCTCCCCTGTCCGGCCCCAAGGACGAAGCCCCGCCCCCCTCTGAAGGAGGGAGACGGGGCTTCGTTCGATCAGTGCGTCAGCACGACCACGGCACGGCTTAGAGGTCGAAGTAGAGCTCGAACTCGTGCGGGTGCGGGCGCAGCGCGATCGGGGCGATCTCGTGGGTGCGCTTGTAGTCGATCCAGGTCTCGATCAGGTCGGGGGTGAAGACACCGCCGGCCAGGAGGTACTCGTGGTCCGCCTCCAGGGCCTTGAGGACGTCCTCGAGGCTGGTCGGGACCTGCGGGACGCTCGCGTGCTCGTCCGGGGAGAGCTCGTAGAGGTCCTTGTCGATCGGCTCCATCGGCTCGATCTTGTTCTTGATGCCGTCGAGGCCGGCCAGCAGGAGGGCCGCGAACGCCAGGTACGGGTTCGAGGACGGGTCCGGGGCGCGGAACTCGACGCGCTTGGCCTTCGGGTTCGAGCCCGTGATCGGGATGCGCATGGCGGCCGAGCGGTTGCGCTGCGAGTACACCATGTTGACCGGCGCCTCGAAGCCCGGGACCAGGCGGTGGTAGGAGTTCACCGTCGGGTTGGTGAACGCCAGCAGCGACGGGGCGTGCTTGAGGATGCCGCCGATGTAGTAGCGGGCCATGTCCGACAGACCCGCGTAGCCGGACTCGTCGTAGAACAGCGGGTCGCCGTTCGCCCACAGCGACTGGTGCACGTGCATGCCCGAGCCGTTGTCACCGAAGATCGGCTTCGGCATGAAGGTCGCGGTCTTGCCGTTGCGCCAGGCGACGTTCTTCACGATGTACTTGAAGAGCATCAGGTCGTCGGCCGCGGCGAGCAGCGTGTTGAACTTGTAGTTGATCTCGGCCTGGCCACCGGTGCCGACCTCGTGGTGCTGACGCTCGACCTGGAGGCCCTGGGCGTCCAGCTCGAGGGAGATCTCGGCGCGCAGGTCGGCGAAGTGGTCGACCGGGGCTACGGGGAAGTAACCACCCTTGTAGCGGACCTTGTAACCACGGTTGTTCTCCTCGGAGCCCGTGTTCCAGGCACCGGCCTCGGAGTCGATGTGGTAGAAGCCCTCGTTCGCGGAGGTCGCGAAGCGCACGCTGTCGAACACGTAGAACTCGGCCTCGGGGCCGAAGAACGCGGTGTCGGCGATGCCGGTGGAGGCGAGGTACGCCTCGGCCTTCTTCGCAATGTTGCGCGGGTCGCGGCTGTAGGCCTCGCCCGTGATCGGGTCGTGGATGAAGAAGTTGATGTTGAGCGTCTTGTCCTTGCGGAACGGGTCCAGGCGCGCGGTGGTGATGTCGGCGCGCAGCGCCATGTCGGACTCGTGGATCGCCTGGAAGCCGCGGATCGAGGAGCCGTCGAAGGCCAGCTCCTCGTTCGGGTCGAACGCGCGCCCCGGGATGGTGAAGTGCTGCATCACACCAGGCAGGTCGCAGAAGCGGACGTCAACGAACTTGACGTCGTTGTCCTGGATGTACTGCGTCACTTCGTCGGCGTTCTTGAACATCCAACTCCTCCTACTCCCGACCCCGGGGCAGGGGCGGGCTTTTATAGCTAGTGGTGCGTCAGTGCGGTGCCGCACGCTGACCCGACCATAAGCAGACGGGGTTTCTCAAGCATGACCCATTTGTTTCGCACAAGTTAACCAGGGTCCCGCCGGAACGGCGTCGAGCCGCACAGGTACCGTGTTCGGGTGGACAAGAGGCAAGCAATCGGATCCTGGCTCTCCGGCCCCCGCGAGGCCGCCGAGGAGATGGGTGCCGACTTCGGGTACCCCGGCAAACAGCTCGGCCTGCCGCAGCAGGGGCCCGGCTCGGTGGCCCGTTTCGGCCGCCGGCTCGGAGCCGTGGCCATCGACTGGATGGCCTGCCAGCTGATCGCGTACGGCCTGATCACGGGCCGTGACTGGAACGGCTCGGGCAACTGGACGCTGGCGGTCTTCGTCACCCTGGTGGTCCTGACGGTCGGCACCGTGGGCTTTACCCCCGGGAAGCGGATCCTGGGCCTCCGGGTCGTCTCGCAGGACGGCGGCCGGCTCGGCTTCGGCCGGGTGGTGGTGCGCACCGCCCTGCTCGCCCTGCTGATCCCGGCCCTCGTCTGGGACCGCGACGGCCGCGGACTGCACGACCGCCTCAGCCGCGCCGTGCAGGTCAGGATCTGAGACGGCCGACCGAAAACAGAAGGGCGCCCGGGGGGCGCGGCC
>NZ_JBWJVM010000092.1:0-31633 GCF_056428985.1 Streptomyces sp. CA189
CTTCATCGCTCTGGCCAGCACAGTCATCACTGTCCGCTGCCTGATCCGACGCGCCTGGACCCTCTACCGCTGGGACACCCGCCCTCGAAACCCCCGCATCCGATGACCTACTGGCGGACACCCTAAGGGAAGGGGATTCCTACCACAGTCACCTGACCGTCTCGGCGGGTTCCTGTTTCTTCGCGCTGTGCCGGGACTGGTCCCGGTCTTACCAGCGCTCCGCAGGCTGATACCGCCAGTCCGGCGGCCTTGGCGACGTTGACCGCCGCGTTGACGTCCCGGTCAAGGAGGGCCCCACAAGCCCCGTACTCCCACACACGGACGCGCAGGGGCTTGGGGCCGTCCTTGACACCGCACTGCGAGCACACCTGCGAGGTCGGCTCGAACCGGCCGATCCTGATCAGGGTGCGTCCGTACCGGGCCGCCTTGTACTCCAGCATCGTCACGAATGCCGACCATCCGGCGTCATGCACTGACTTGGCACGTCGTGTGCGGGCGAGTCCCTTGACCGCCAGGTCCTCAACAGCAACCGCTTGGTTCTCGCGGATGATCTTCGTTGAGAGCTGGTGGTGGAACTCTCGCCGCGCGTCGGCCACCCGTCCGTGAGCGCGGGCGACCTTGATCCGGGCCTTCGTCCTGTTGCTGGACCCCGTCACCTTGCGGCTCAGGTTCCGCTGCGCCTTTTTGAGTTTCTTCTCGGCCCGGCGCAGGAAGCGCGGGCTGTCGATCTTCGTGCCGTCCGAGAGAATCGCGAAGTGCGACAACCCCAGGTCGATACCTACCTCGGGCGCGACCCCGGGCAATACCCCGTTCACGTCGGTCTCGATGACGAACGAGCAGAAGTACCGTCCGGCCGCATCCTTGATCACAGTCACGGTGGACGGCGTGGACGGCAGAGCACGGGACCACTTCACCCGCACGTCGCCGATCTTCGGCAACGACAGGTCTCCGCCGGTTGTGATCTTCCAGCGGGCGTTCGCCGTGAACCGGACCGACAGGCGGTTGTCCCGGCGGGACTTGAACCGGGGTGCGCCCATGCGAGGGCGCTTGCCCTTGAGGCCGTCGAAGAAGTTCCGGTACGCGGTGTCCAGATCCCGAAGAGACTGCTGGAGAATTACGGCGGACACCTCGCCCAGCCAGGCCCGTTCCCCATTCCTCTTCGTCTCGGTGAGCCGCTTGCCCAGCTCGGCAGAGGTCACGAACGCCAGCCCGGCAGCGCGGGCGTCCTCGCGGACGCTGACAACGATGTCAGACAGGAAGGTTTCCTATTGACCGAAAATCGCGATCCTTTCGCCCTACACCCTTATGGCGTAACCTCGCACCCCTCTGCCACGTCACCTGGCGAAAGGGGCCGGAATGCCGGGGCTCGGACGGTACTTGGCCGCCGCACTGGCGGCGCGCTTCGCCTCCGAGGGCATGCCCATGGCCGTGGTGCTGCTCGCCCTCCAGCGCACCGGGAGCGCCGCGCACGGCGCGTTCGTGCTGACCGCCTGGCTGGCCCCGCACGTGCTCGCGGCCCCGCTCGCGGGCGCCGCCGCGGCCAGGTCGCGCCGGCCCCGGCTCTTCCAGGTGGGCGCCCTGGCGGGATTCACCACGGCCGTGGCGGCACTGGCGCTCCTGCTCGGGCGGGCTCCGACGCCGGTGGTGCTGGCGGTGGCGGTGCTCGGCGGCTCCTGCGGGCCGATGGTGACGGGCGGGCTGTCGAGCCTGGTGGCGGGGCTGGTCCCGGCCGGTCCCGCGCGCGACAAGGCGTACGGCTGGGACGCGTCGACCTACAACGGCGCCGCGGTCACCGCTCCGGCGGCCGTCAGCCTGGTCGCGGCCTTCGGCTCGGCCGGGCCGGCGATGGCCCTGCTCGCGGCTTCCGGCGCACTGGCGGCGGCTCTGGCGGCCACCCTTTCCTACGCGGACCCCGCCCCGGGACCCGCCCACGGCGCACCCCGGGCCGGGCCGGGTTCCGGACTGGCCGCCCTGTGGCGGATCCGGGAACTGCGGGCCGTCACCTCGGCCACGACCCTGGCCTTCGTGGGCATCGGGGCGCTCACCACCACCGCGGTACTGCTGGCCACCACGCTCGGCAGCCCGGGCGGTGGCGGGGTGCTCATGACCGCCTTCGCCCTGGGCGCCCTGACGGGCTCCCTGACACTGGGCCGGATCACGTCCGTCCCGCCGGGCCGGCTGGCCCGGTGGGCCATGGCGGCGACCGGGGTGGCGCTGACGGCGGCCGCGTTCACCCCGTCCGTCACCCTCACCGCGGTGGCGTTCGCGGCCGCCGGGGTGTGCGACGGCCCCCTGCTGACGGCCACCTTGCGCATCCGCTCGGAGTTCGCGCCCGAGGAGGCGCGGACCCAGGTGTTCACCCTCGGCGCCGGGCTGAAGGTGACGGCCGCGTCGACCGGCGCGGCGCTCGTGGGGCTCGCGGCCGACGCGCCGCCGTGGATCCTGGTGCTCGCGATCGCCGCCCTGCAACTGGCCGCGGCGCTGCTGCACACCGCGGTGGCGGCACGCGGCCCCGTACGGGACGCGGTCCCGGCCGCGCCCACATCCACGCCCACGGCCGCGGGCGCCGGGCCGGCGGCTCCAGGGCCGTCGGCCGCAACCCCGTCGCCTACAGGGCCGTCGGCAGGTTCCGCCACAACTGCGGCCGGTCCAAGGACTCCTGGAGCGCCTTGAGCGTGGCCGGGTGCGCGGCCGCGTACAGCTCGGGGTAGTCGATCTCGCCGAGCTCCGGGCGGACGGGGAAGGCGAGTTGTTCACGGTCGAGGGTGAACTGGGCGTCCACGCCGGGCTTGTTGCCCCGCGGGTCCACCCGGGACCAGCCCTCGCCGCCGGGCAGGCGCAGCGCGACGAGGCCGTGCAGGGCGAGGTTCGATCCGTCGTCGTCGCCCAGGAGCTGGTAGCAGAGGCCCGCCGGGATGTCCCGGGCGCGCAGCAGCGCGGTCAGCGCGTGGGCCTTGGCGTAGCAGATCCCGTTGCGCGTATCCAGGACGTCGGAGGCGCGCCACGAGACGCGGTCGTCCCCGGAGTCGGCGGAGTGCGGGATGGTGTCGCGGACGAACTCGAAGGCCGCCTTGGCGTATGAATATGCATCGCCCGTGGCGGTCCACAGGGCGTCGGCGGTCTCCTGGACCAGCGGATGACCGTGATCTATCACGTCATCGGCGGCCAGATAGGCGGCAAGGTCAGTATGCTGCTGGATCAATTCCATGATCCAGCAGCATACTCATGCAGAACTCTGCATGCCTATAGATTTATGGCGTCGGATTCAGGGAAGGGCTAGCGGGCCAGCTCTTCCTTGAGGGCCTGGAGGAAGCCGTCCACGTCCTCCTCCTGGGTGTCGTAGCTGCACATCCACCGGACGTCGCCCGCGATCTCGTCCCAGAAGTAGAAGCGGTAGCGCTCCTGCAGCCGCCGCGTGACCTCGTGCGGAAGCCGGGCGAACACGGCGTTCGCCTGCACCGGGTAGAGGATCTCCACCCCGTCGGTCTCGCGCACCCCGGCCGCCAGCCGCTGCGCCATCGCGTTGGCGTGGCGGGCGTTGCGCAGCCACAGGTCCTTCGCGAGGAGCGCTTCGAGCTGCACCGACACGAAGCGCATCTTGGAGGCCAGCTGCATCGACATCTTGCGGATGTGCTTCATCTGCCGGACGGAGTCCGGGTTCAGCACGACGACGGCCTCGCCGGCCATCATCCCGTTCTTGGTGCCGCCGTAGGACAGCACGTCCACGCCGACCGCGTTCGTGAAGCTGCGCATCGGCACGTCGAGCGAGGCCGCGGCGTTGGCGATCCGGGCACCGTCGAGGTGGACCTTCATCCCCTTGGCGTGCGCGTGCTCGCAGATGGCACGGACCTCGTCCACGGTGTAGACCGTGCCGAGCTCGGTGTTCTGGGTGATCGAGACGACCTGCGGCATCGCCCGGTGCTCGTCCTCCCAGCCCCAGGCCTGCCGGTCGATGAGCTCGGGGGTGAGCTTGCCGTCCGGCGTGGGGACGGTGAGCAGCTTGAGGCCCGCCATCCGCTCGGGCGCGCCGCCCTCGTCGACGTTGATGTGCGCCGACTCGGCACAGATCACGGCGCCCCAGCGGTCGGTGAGCGCCTGCAGGGCCGTCACGTTGGCGCCGGTGCCGTTGAACACCGGGTAGGCCTCGGCGTGCGGGCCGAAGTGGCCGCGGAAGACCTGCTGCAGGTTCTCGGTGTACTCGTCGTCGCCGTAGGAGACCTGGTGGCCGCCGTTGGCGAGCGCGATGGCCGCGAGGATCTCCGGGTGGATTCCGGCGTAGTTGTCGCTCGCGAAGCCGCGTACCGCCGGGTCGTGGTGCCGGCGGGCGTCGGTCTTCGCGGCGGACTTCCGTATCGCGGTCTTCACGGCACCGGTCTTCACGGTTGGGGGGTGAGCCACAGGCGCTGTCCGTTCACATCGGCGGCGGGCCGCTCCCAGACGCCGGCGATGGCCTCGGCCAGCTCCTTGACGTCGGTGAAGCCCGCGAACTTCGCAGTGGGACGCTCGGCGCGCATCGCGTCGTGCACCAATGCCTTGATCACCAGGATCGCAGCCGCGGCGCCCGGACCGTCCTCGCCACCCGCCTTGCGGAAGGAATCCGCCATCGCGAGCGTCCAGGCCTCGGCCGCCGCCTTGCCCGCGTTGTACGCGGCGTTGTTGGCGACCGGCTTGTGCGCACCGGACTGGCTGACCAGGACGTAGCGCCCGCGGTCGCTGCGCAGCAGCCCGTCGTGGAAGGCGAGCGAGGTGTGCTGGACCGTGCGGATGAGGAGCTTCTCCAGGAAGGCCCAGTCCGCGAGGTCGACGTCGGTGAAGGTCTTGCTGCCGCGCCAGCCGCCGACGAGGTGGACCAGGCCGTCGATGCGGCCGAACTCCTTCTCGGTCTGCTCGGCCCAGGCCTTGCTGGCGTCCAGGTCGAGCAGGTCGACGGTGTCACCGGTGATGGTGGCGCCGCCGTGGGCGTAGCGCGCGGCGTCCACCGCCTCGGCGAGCCGGGCCGCGTCGGCGTCGGAGGCGACGACCACGGCTCCCGCCTCGGCGAGGCGGAGCAGGGTGGCGCGGCCGGCGGGCCCGCCGGCCCCCGCCACTGCCACTACCGCCCCATGGAGCTTCCCGTTCCCGTTACCGTTACCGGAGCCGTTCATCTGTGTAGCCTCCTGTGGGCGAGCGCTCACGCGGCGACCCGCGCGGCGGTCTCGCGTTCCGCGGCGTTCCCTGCCGTGATGCCCTTGGTCGAGGCGATCACGCCCTTGAGCTTCTTGGCCAGGGCCTCATAGAACATGCTCAGCGGAAACTCGTCCGGAAGCACGTCGTCCACGAGTTTGCGCGGCGGCTGCGTCAGGTCCAGGGCGTCGGGGCCCTTGGCCCACTTGGAGCCCGGGTGGGGGGCGAGGTACTCGGCGACCAGGTCGTACGCCTTGAACCAGTGGACGAGCTTCGGGCGGTCGATGCCGGCCCGGTAGAGGTCCTCGATCTCGGCGCACAGCTGGTTGGTGACCTGCGGGGCGCGCATCCAGTCGATCTTCAGCTTGTTGTCCGTCCAGCGTACGACGTCGTGCTTGTGGAGGTACGCGAAGAGGAGCTGGCCGCCGAGGCCGTCGTAGTTCCGGTTGCGGTCACCGGACACCGGGAAGCGGAACATCCGGTCGAAGAGGACCGCGTACTGCACGTCGCGGCCGTGCTCGTTGCCCTCGGACTCCAGCTTCACGGCCTCCTTGAAGGCGGTGAGGTCGCAGCGCAGCTCTTCCAGGCCGTACATCCAGAACGGCTGGCGCTGCTTGATCATGAACGGGTCGAACGGCAGGTCGCCGTGGCTGTGGGTGCGGTCGTGGACCATGTCCCACAGGACGAAGGCCTTCTCGCAGCGCTCCTGGTCCTCGACCATCCGGGCGATGTCCTCGGGCAGCTCGATGCCCAGGATGTCCACGGCGGCCTCGGTGACCTTGCGGTAGCGGGCGGCCTCGCGGTCGCAGAAGATGCCGCCCCAGGTGAAGCGCTCGGGGGCCTCGCGCACCGCGATGGTCTCCGGGAAGAGCACGGCGGAGTGCGTGTCGTAGCCCGGGGTGAAGTCCTCGAAGGTGATGCCGAGGAAGAGCGGGTTGTCGTACCGGGTGCGCTCCAGCTCGGCGAGCCACTCGGGCCACACCATCTTCAGCACGACGGCTTCGAGGTTGCGGTCCGGGTTGCCGTTCTGCGTGTACATCGGGAAGACCACGAGGTGCTGGAGTCCGTCGGCACGCTCGGCCGCCGGCGCGAAGGCCAGCAGGGAGTCGAGGAAGTCCGGCACGCCGAAGCCGCCGTCGGCCCACTTGCGCAGGTCGGTGATGAGGGCGCGGTGGTACGGGGCACCGTGCGGCAGCAGCGGAGAGAGCGCCTCGATGCCGGCGATCACGCGCTCGACGGCGGCCGGGGCGGCTATGCGGGCGTGATGCCCCTCGACCTCGAAGTCGATGGAGCCGTCGGCCGACTGCCAGGGCCGGATCTCCTCCACGGCGGCCTTGAGCTCGGGCCACGCCGGGTGGTCGACCACCCGAACACCAGCGGTTTTCACGGCCCCGCCGATACCCGGCACAAGAGTTTCCGTCATGTCACTTCCTCCACAGGAGAACCTCACGTTGGCACAGCGTAAGCGTGTGAGGCTCCCCTACTCAAGAGGAGATGCGGGAAATTATCCTGCGTCACCCCCAGTTTCACCGGAAGTCTTCCCGTTCTTATGCGTGGAGTCGATGACTTCGCCCAGTCGCGCCAAGGCCTGACCGGCCTCGGGGAGCACTCCGGCCAGCGCGAGGAACCCGTGGAACATCCCGGGGTGTGAGTCGAGGGCCGAACGGACCCCGGCGCCGAGCAGCCGGTGGTGGTACGCCTCCCCCTCGTCTCGTAGCGGATCGCACCCGGCGACCACCACGTACGCGGGCGGCAGCCCCCTCGGGTCCCCGGCGAGCGGGGAGGCCAGCGGATGCCCGCCGTCGCCGTCGGGGCCCAGGCACTGCTCCCAGAACCAGCGCAGGTGCGCCACGGTCAGGAAGCAGCCCTCGGCGTTGCTCCGGTAGGACCCGGTGTCCTGTGCGGCGTCCAGGCACGGTTGAAGCTCTCTCCCGGCTGAAGCCGGGAGATTCCCCCCTAGGTTGCCCTGGCGGGTTTGACAGGTCATGCCTGTCCGGCGACGGCCCTCCCGGCCGCCGGAGCAAGTACGAGACTCGCTCAAGTCCTGCTGTACCTCAGCGACTTCAGCTTGGCTATCGCTGAGGTCACCAATGACTGTAGCGAACTCAGGCGTTCCACGCCTTCGATTCAAGGATGGTCTCCACCTCCGCCGTAACGGCGGAGCACTGGCCAAGATCAAAGACGGACGGGCACCGGTACCGGCGGCGCCGCGGCCGGCCCGGGGACCTCCCGGTCCTCCACGGCGCCCACGACGGCCGGCCGGGCCCTCGCGGGCACGGCGGCGAGGATCCGGCGGGCCTCGTCGGCATCGGTGACGCGCCCCCCGAGGTTCGGGAAGAGGGAGGCCATCGCGTCGGCGTAGGGGCGGGCGGCGGGGTCGAGCCGGTCGGCGCGGCCGGGCCCGTCGGCACGGCCGGGCCCGTCGGCACGGCCGGGCCCGTCGGCACGGTCAGGACGCTCAGGGCGGTCGGGCCCGGCGGCCCCATCCGCCCCGGCAGTCGTTTCCGTCACGGCGGCGGCCCCCTACGCCCGCTGCTTCGCGAAGTGCGGGATGACCTTCTCGCCCCACTGCCGCAGCGTCTCCAGACAGGCTTCCTGCGGCACGGTCCCCATCTGGATCAGGCACATGATCTCGTCGGCCCCCGCCTCCCGCAGCCGCTCCACGTACGCGATCGCCTCGTCCGCGCTCCCGTAGGCGTGGTCCGCGTTGAAGGTGGCCGTGGCGGTGGGCCGCACCGGGATGTCCTGCTCGTGCAGCCGGGCCACCACCTGCTCCGCCGCCCTGCGCATCTCCGCCCCCTCGTCGGCGCCCGCGACCACCGCCTCGTCCGGCACCCCCGCCCCGCCGTACCAGTGGCCGATGGACTGGGCGAAGAACCGCTGCCCCCGGATCCCGATCCGGCGCGCCTCCTCGGGGTCGTCGAGGACGATCGTCGGGCAGAGCACGGAGAAGTGGTCGTTGACGGCCGTGGAGACGAAGCGGCCGCCGTCCCGGCCGGCGATCGCGGCGTCATAGACGGAGCGCATCGCCGCGATGGACTCCGGCCCTGCGAATCCCATCACCAGCGCCCCGACGCCCAGCTCCGCGGCCTGCACCAGGGTCTCGGCCCGGCTGCACGCGAGGAACAGCGGCGGATGGGGCCGCTGGCTCGGCCTCGGCAGGATCGGGTGCGGATCGATGTCGATGAGCTCCCCGTGGTACTCCAGCTCCTCCTCCTGCCAGGCCTTCCCGATGATCCGCAGCGCCTCCTCGACCTCGGCCGTGGTGCGGTCCTTGTCCACCCCGCAGAGTGAGGTCTCCTGCACGGTGCCGCCCCGCCCCGCCCCGAGGTCGACCCGCCCGCCGGACAGCAGGTCGAGCATGGCGGCCCGCTCGGCGACGCGGACGGGATGGTTGAAAGCGAAGGGCATGCACACGACTCCGTGCCCGATGCGTATGGTGTTCGTCCGGGCCGCGACGAAGCTCAGAAAGATTTCCGGGGCGGACATGTGGGCGTACCACTTCAGGGAGTGGTGCTCGACGGCCCAGATCCGGTCAAATCCCATCTGTTCGGCGAGCACCGCCTGCTCCACGCAGTCACGGATGACCTGGTGCTCGCGCTCCACGGTCGGGTCGGCCAGCTGTGCCTCGAAGATGACGGAGAACTTCACTTATGCCTCCAGGGTTGCGTCCCGTACCCGGTCTCACTTCTATTCGAAATATGACTAGTAGTCAGACGGCGAAGAAGCAAGAGCTTCCACCGACCGCGTGGGCCGTTCTCGGCCTGCTCTCCTTCCCCGGGGAGCGCACCGGCTACGAGCTGAAGAAGTGGGCGGACTCCTCCCTGCGCTTCTTCTACTGGTCCCCGGCGATCAGTCAGATCTACGCCGAACTGCGCCGCCTGGAGGAACTCGGCTACGCCGCCTCCGTGCGCTCGGGGCCCGAAGAGGCGCGGGCCAAGCGCCGCTACGGCATCACCCCCGCCGGGCGCGAGGCGCTGGCCGGCTGGGCCTCGGACGTCGCCGAGGCGGGGCCCCCGGTGCTCAAGCACGGGCTGTTGCTGCGGGTCTGGCTCGGGCACCTGGCCGAGCCGGAGCGGCTGCGCGGGATGGTGACGGAGCATCTGGAGCGCACCACCGAGGAGTTGGCCGCCGTACGGGAGGCCATGGCGCACGCCGCCGCCGAGCCCGACTGGGCGTTCCCGGTACTCGCCCTGCGCTGGAGCGAGCGCCAGCACCTGGCCGAACTGGAGCTGACGCACGCGCTGCTCGCGGACCTGGAGGGCCTGGGCGGGCAGGAACGTCAAGCCGGCGGAGACGCGCCCACCCCCGGGTGACCACGCGGGCCGCGCCGGGGGCTCCCGAGCCCCCGGAGAGCCTGTCGGGAAGCGGCCGGGCGGCGTTGCGGAGCCCCCGCAAAGCCGGTTTCATCGCACGCGGGGCGCACTAGCATGCGTCCTCACATCGCGCGCGGCCGGTCGGGACACCGCGACCGCGCGGGGAGCCGCCGTCGACGGAAGGATGAGAACCTTGACTTTCCTCACCATCGGGCACCGCGGGGTCATGGGTGTCGAACCGGAGAACACCTTGCGGTCGTTCGTCCGCGCGGAACGTTCCGGCATGGACGTCGTCGCGCTGGACGTGCGGCTCAGCAAGGACGGCGCCCTCGTCGTCCTGCACGACGCCGAGGTGGACCGGACCACCGACGGGTCGGGATCCGTAGCCGATCTGACCCTGGCCGAACTGCGCGAACTGGACGCCGGAGACGGCGAGCACGTGCCGGTCCTCGACGAGGTCGTCGACGCGGTCCGCGCCCCGCTCCGGATCCAGGTCCACGACCTCGCCGCCGTCGGGACCTTCGCGGAGCTGCTGCTGCGCCGCGATCTGACCGGCCGGGTGGAAGTGGCCTCCTTCCGCGACGAGGTGCTCGTGGAGGCGGCCCGCCTGATGCCGGGCGTACGGACCGTGCTCTACGCGAACCAGACCCCGGCGGACGCCGGGGAGGTCGTCGCCCGGGCCGCCCTGGCGGGCGCGGAAACGGTGGCCCTCGACATCGCCCATCTCACCCTGCACACCGTGGAGTCGGCGCACGAGGCCGGACTGCGCGTGACGGGGTGGACGGTCAACACGCTGGAGCGGCTGCGGCTGGCGCGGGCCCTCGAACTCGACGGCGTGCTCACCGACTTCCCGGAGATCCGCTCCACGGGCCGCTTCACCGCCTGAGGATCCCCGGCGGCGGTCCGCACCGGGCGAACGGCGGGTCGGCTGCGACTACAGCGGCTTGACCAGCAGCTCGAAGGCCAGGTCGTCGCGGAGCGGAACGCCGAACCGCTCGTCCCCGTAGGGGAAGGGGCTCATCTCGCCGGTGCGCTCGTAACCACGGCGCACGTAGAAGGCGATGAGCTCCTCCCGTACGTTGATCACGGTCATCCGTATCTCCTTGGCCGCCCACTGTTCGCGGGCACGGCGCTCCGCCTCCGCCATGACCGTCTTGCCCAGGCCCCCGCCCTGCTGTCCGGGGCGGACCGCGAACATGCCGAAGTAGACGTGGTCACCGCGGTGTTCGAGGTGGCAGCAGGAGACGATCTCGCCGGCGCGCTCCACGACGAGGAGCATGCCCTCGGGGTGCCCCACGATCCGGGCCACGTCCTGGGCGTCGGTCCGCTGCCCGTCCAGGAAGTCCGCCTCGGTGGTCCAGCCCCCGCGGCTCGAATCCCCCCGGTACGCCGATTCCACCAGTTCCACGAGCGCCGGGATGTCCGCCTCCACGGCACTGCGGTAGGTCAAGGCCTGGGGGGCGGCGCTCGGCATCGAGGGCTCCGTTCTGCGCGAGGTCTGCGACGTGCTTCTTCGGTGGTTGCACAGAGCCTAACCTCGCCCGGCGTGATGGCCGTGTGAAGGGGGCATCTCTTCCGGTGAAGCCGACGAACCGGGAGGTTCCGCCGTGCACGGTCCCGCCACGTCCCTCTCCGCCTCCGTCTCCGCCTGGCTCCTCGTCCTGCTCTGCGCGGCGAGCGGTGCGTACTGTCTGCGGCGCGCGGGGAGAGCCGGCGGCGGACCGGCGGCCGGGGAGGCGGCGATGGGGTTCGGCATGGCCCTGATGGCGGTGCCGCTGCGGCTGGGCGGCGGCTGGCAGGCGCCCGTGCTCGTCGCGGTCTTCTGCGGGGCGGCGCTGCACGCCCTGTGGCTGCTGCGCGGCGGCCCGCACCACGCGCACCACCTGGTGGGCTCGCTGACCATGGTCTACATGGCCCTGGCCGCCGGGACGGGCGCCGGGGGCGGGTCCTCCGGCCACGCCCACGGGCAGGGTGCCGGGCTGCCGCTGCTCACCGGCCTGCTGCTCGTCTACTACGCCGGGTACGTGGTGCTGGGCGGCGCCCGGCTGGTCACCGTCGGCGCCGCGGGCGGCACCGGAGCCCCCGCCGGACCGGCGGAAGTGATCCGTGCCTGCCGACTGGCCATGGGAATGGGGATGTTGGCGATGCTGCTCACGATGTGAGGCCGCGGACCGGCCGGGCAAACGTGTCCTGCGTCACCCTTGGCCCGGACCATACCCGCAGGTAGTCGCACGCTCCTAGGCTGAGGCCCATGATGGTCCCCGCCGTTCTCCTGCTGCTCGGCGCCCTGACCGCGGTGCTCGCACCCCGCCTGCTGGCCCGGGCCGAATGGCCCGAGCGCGAACCCGTCGTGGCCCTGTGGGTCTGGCAGTGCGTGGTGGGCGCCGTGCTCCTGTGCTTCTCGCTGTCGATGCTGCTGAGCGCGGCCGCCGCCTGGCAGGCCGTCCGGGGCCGGCTGTTCGCCACGGCCCCGCACGGCGTGGTCGACGCCTACGCGCTGGACGCCGCGGGCGGGCTCTGGGCCGCCGGAACCGCCGTCGTACTGGCGGGGGGCGGGCTGTGGACCGGTGCGATGCTGGCCCGGGAGATCCTGCGGGCCCGCGCCCGGCGGCGTGCGCAGAGCGCCGAACTGCTGCTGCGGGCTCCGCTGTTGCCCGGGGAGAAGGCCGTCGGGGCGCGGCTCGTCGTGTTGGAGGGGCAGCGGCCCGACAGCTGGTGGCTGCCTGGTCCGGCCCCGCAACTGGTGGTCACGACGGCGGCGCTGGGGCGGCTCAAGGGGAGCCAGCTGGACGCCGTACTGGCCCACGAGCAGGGGCACGCGGCGGCCCGGCACGACTGGCTGCTGCACTGTTCGCGGGCGCTGTCCGCGGGGTTCCCGCAGGTTCCGGTCTTCGCCGCGTTCGAGGCGCAGATGCACCGGCTGGTGGAACTGGCGGCCGACGACGTGGCCTCGCGGCGGTACGGGCGCCTGACCACCGCCCTGGCCCTGATCGGCCTGAACGAGGACCGCGGGGTCTTCGGACCGTCCCCCGCACCGCACGCGCACGTCCCCGACCGGGTCCGGCGGCTGCTGGCGGCCGCACCCCGTCTGTCGGCCGTGCGCCGGCTGCGGCTGACGGCCCTGGCGGCGCTGGTGCCGGCGATTCCGCTGCTGGTGGCCTTCGGGCCGGGCCTCAGCACACTGGCCTGAGGGCCGCCGGCCGGTGATCGCGGGGCCCCTGGTGCCGGTCATCGGCGCCGCCGGGTGCGAGGATCGGCGGATGCGGAGCGATCACGTACGTTTGTGGACCCCACTGGTGTGCGCGCTGCTCGTCGTGGCGGCCGTGCTGACGGTCCTGGTGGCCGTCCGCTGGGGTCCGCTCCTGTCCTTCGACGGCCGGATCGCGCGGGGTCTGCACTCCCACGCGGTCTCCCACCCCGGGGTCACCCGGCTGATGCGGGTGCTGACCGACTGGGTCTGGGACCCGTGGACCATGCGGGCCCTGGCCGGCGCGGCCTGCGTGTGGCTGTGGTGGCGGGGCGAGGGCCGGTGCGCGCTGCGGGTCGCCCTGGCCACCCTCGCGGCCTCGGTGGTCAGCCAGGGGCTGAAGATCCTGGTCGGGCGGGAGCGGCCGGTATGGCCTGATCCGGTCGACTCCGCGGACTACGCCGCCTATCCGTCGGGGCACGCGCTGACCGCGATGGTGGTCTGCGGCCTGCTGGTGCGGCTGGCCGCGCGCGGGTCCGGTCGGCGGTCCGCGCGCCCGGCCGCCCGGACCGTCCCGGCCTTGGCGCTGGTCCTGGCCGCGGTCTCGGTCCTCGGGGTCGGCTTCACCCGGATCTACCTCGGCGTCCACTGGTCATCGGACGTCCTGGCGGGCTGGCTGCTGGGTGCGGTGCTCGTGGCGTTCGCGGTCTCGGACGGTGCCTGCTCTGGGCGATCCCCCGTGTCGCCCAGAGCAGGCGGTCCGGTGCGTTGAGTATACTGGCTCCGAGCCAGTCAACGCAGGAGCAAGCATGTCCCCGCGCAGCGCATCGGTCAATGAAGAATTGCGCAGGCGTTCCCGGGAGCGACTGCTGCAAGCCACGGTCGAGCTCGTCGCGGAGCGCGGGTACGAGGCCACCACCCTCGGCGACATCGCCGACCGGGCCGGAGCCGCCCGCGGCCTGGTGTCCTACTACTTCCCGGGCAAGCGCCAGCTCCTGCAGTCCGCCGTGCACCGGCTGATGCACCTCATGCTGGAAGCGGCGCTGGAGCGGGAGCCGCGTACGCAGGACGGCCGGGAGCGCCTGGCCCGGGCCATCGACGCGATCCTCGGGCTGGCCCGTGACCAGCCCCGGCTGATGCGGACCCACATGGCGGGGATCCTCCAGGCGGAGGGTTTCGTCCAGTGCGTCGAGCAGCAGCGGCTCGCGGAGCTGCTGCGGGACACCGTCGTGCGGTACGGGTCCGCGGAGGTGGACACCGACTACCCGCTGCTGCGGGCGCTGTTGATGGGCGCGGTGGTGGCGGTGCTGCTGCCGGGCGCGCCGATGCCGGCGGCCCGGCTGCGGGCCGAGCTGTTCCAGCGGTACGGGCTGGACTGGGAACTGGGTGTTCCGCCGGACGGTGGACCGCCCGGCGGAACGTTTCCCTCGCCCCGTTAGCGGTAGTCGGGCTGGGTCTGCACGTTGAGCCGGTCCAGCCACACCCACTTGGCGCTGTCGGTGCGCCAGTCGTCGAGCCGCAGCACGTCGAGGCCCTTGGCGATGTCGTTCGAGTAGATGTGCCCGTTGTAGTAGTACGCGGACCAGGAGCCGCCGAGGCCGAGCTTGTCGGTGGTCAGCGGGCCGCGCTCGAAGTAGGCGATCTCCTTCGGGCTGGTGGAGTCGGTGAACTCCCAGACGGAGATGCCGCCCTGGTACCAGGCCTGGACCATGATGTCGCGGCCGCCGCCGACCGGGATCAGCGAGCCGTTGTGGGCCACGCAGTTCTCGGTGTCGGCCTGCAGGCGCGGGATCTTGAAGTAGCTCTTGAAGACGAGCTTGCGCTGGTCGCCGCGGCCGGTGATCTCATAGATGCCGTCGGCTCCCCGGGTGGGGCCGGTGGCCTCGTTACAGGTGGCGCCGCCACCGCCGCCCAGCTCGTCGGTGAACACCACCTTGTTCGCCCGCTCGTTGAAGGTGGCCGAGTGCCAGAACGCGAAGTTCACGTTGTCCTGGACCCGGTCGATGACGCGCGGCTGCTCGGGCTTGCTGATGTCGAAGAGGATGCCGTCGCCCATGCAGGCGCCCGCGGCGAGGTCCTTGGAGGGCAGCACGGTGATGTCGTGGCAGCCCGTGGTCTTGGAGACGCCCGGGTTGGTGGGCCCGCCGGGGTTGCCGCCGTCCGGGAAGAGGATCGGGAAGGCCACGACCGCGGCCTGCGTCGGGTTCTTCTTGGGCACCTTGATGACCGAGATGCCGTCGTGCGGAGGCTTGCAGTCGGGGAACGCGTCGTTCGGGTTGTACGAGGAGACGTAGAGGTAGGCGTCCCGGCCGCCCGGCACCAGGGTGTGGGTGTGGGAGCCGCACGGGGTCTCGACGGACTTGATGTACTTGGGGTTCTTCTTGTCCTTGATGTCGAAGATCTTGATGCCCTCCCACGAGGACTTCTCCGTGGCGGGCTGCGAGACGCTGTTGCACGAGTCGTCGCTGCGCGAGGAGTCGGTGGACAGGAAGAGCAGGTCCCCGTCGACCGAGATGTCGTTCTGCCCGCCGGGGCAGAGCACTTCGGTGACCTTCTTCGGCGCCTTGGGGTTGCCGATGTCGTAGATCGTGAAGCCGTTGTAGCTGCCGCCGTAGGCGTACTTGCCCTGGAACGCCAGGTCGGAGTTGATCCCGTTCGGGTCGCTGCTGGGGATGTTGGCCAGGGGTTTGATGTTCCGGCTGTGGACTATCTCGTCCTGGCCCGGGATCTCGCCCGGCGCCAGTTCCCGTCCCGCGCCGACCGCGGTGGCGGCGCCCTGCGACGCACCCGCGCCCGGGAGCAGATCTCCCGGATCGGGGGTGGCGGCCGCGGGTCCGGCCGCCAGTAACGTGGTGAGGAGCCCGGCCGCCGCTGCGGCCACTCCCAGGGATCTGCGCCGTCTGCTGGTGTGCATCGAGGTCACTGTGCCCTCCCATGGGTCCGATCGGTTCCGCCCGTGGTGGGAACGGAACGCGGACCCCGGCAGTATGGTCCTTTGCATGGACATGGCGAAAGTCTCACTCGGGCGAATCGTCGGAGCGGCCCTGACCGTCGGGCTCCTGCTCCCCCTCACCGGCTGCCGGGACGGCGGCGGGACGGACGGCGCGGCCGACGGCAAACCGATGGTGATCGCCCCCGGCAAACCCGGCGAGAAGGCGCGCACCATCTCCCCCGAACAGGCCGCGAAGGAGCTGCCCGACGACACCCCCAACGCGGCGGACCGAGCGTACGTGCGGAACATGATCGAACACCACGGTCAGGCGCTGACCATGAGTGCGCTCGCCCCGGACCGGGCCTCGGCCGACGGGGTCAAGCGGCTCGCCGAGCGGATCGCGGCCGCGCAGAAGCCCGAGATCGGCGCGATGGAGGGCTGGACGGCCCGCCACCCGGCGCCCACCGCCGACCCGGGTGGCCACGACCACGCGGCGATGCCCGGCATGGCCTCCGAGCAGCAGCTCAAGGAGCTGAGCGCGGCCCGGGGGGCGGACTTCGACCGGCTCTTCCTGGCCCTGATGACCACCCACCACGAGGGCGCCCTGAAGATGACCGGCGAGGTCCTGGCCTCCGGCAACAACGCCGTCGTGGAGGAGATGGCCAACGAGGTGGCGGCCACCCAGAGCACCGAGATCCACCGGATGCGCGCGATGGGCTGACGGCCCGGGCACCCGGTGTCATGCTGGGAACACCTGCGGGAGGAGCTCCGCCGTGCTTCGTATCGCCGTCGTCGGATCGGGCCCCAGCGGGGTCTACGCCGCACAGACACTCATACAGCAGCGTGAGGTGCCGGGCATCCGCGTCGACGTGTTCGACCGGCTGCCGGCTCCGTACGGGCTCGTGCGCTACGGCGTGGCCCCCGACCACGAGAAGATCAAGTCCCTGCAGGGCAGCCTGCGCACCGTGCTGGAGGACGAGCGGATCCGCTTCCTCGGGAACGTCGAGGTCGGCGGGGACGCCCTGCCCACCGCGCGGCTCCTGGAGCTGTACCACGCGGTGGTCTACTGCGTCGGCGCGGCCCGGGACCGGATGCTCGGCATCCCCGGCGAGGACCTCGTCGGGGTGCACTCCGCCACGGCCTTCGTCGCCTGGTACAGCGGCCATCCGGACGCCGCGGGCGAGGCTTTCGGGCTGCCCGGGGTGGATTCGGCGATCGTGGTCGGCGCCGGGAACGTGGCGGTCGACGTGACGCGGATCCTCGCCCGGGGGGTACCGGAACTGGCCCCCACCGACATGCCGCAGCCGGCCCTGGGCGCGCTCGGCGCCAGCGCGGTGCGCGCGGTCCACATGGTGGCCCGGCGCGGGCCCTCGCAGGGCAAGTTCACCACCAAGGAGCTGCGCGAGCTGGGCACGCTGCCGGGCGTGGACGCACTGGCGGACCCGGCGGAGCTGGCCCTCGACCCGGCGTACGCGGACCCTGGCGCGGCCCTGCCCGCGGTGAACCGGCGCAACGTGGAGGTGCTGCGCGGCTGGGCGGCGGCTCCGGCGAGCGGCGGGGAGCGGCGGATCGCGCTGCGGTTCTTCCTGCGCCCGGTGGAGGTGCTCGGCGGACCGGACGGCCGGGTCACCGGGATGCGGTTCGAGCGCACGGCCCCCGACGGCCGCGGCGGGGTCACCGGCACGGGCGTCTACGAGGACGTCCCGGCGCAGATGGTCCTGCGCTCGGTGGGGTACCAGGGCGTCCCGCTGGACGGGCTGCCCTTCGACGAGCGGCGCGGTACGGTCCCGCACGCCGCGGGCCGGGTGCTCCGGGAGGGCCGCGCCTCCGTCGGCGAGTACGTGGCGGGCTGGATCAAGCGCGGCCCGACCGGGGTCATCGGCACCAACCGGCCCTGCGCGAAGGAGACGGCCTCCTCCCTGCTCCAGGACGCGGGGGCGCTGGCCCGCCGCGAACGGGAGCGGGACCCGCTGGAGGCCCTGCGGGAGGCGGGGCTGCGACCGGTCCGGTGGCCGGGGTGGCTGGCCATCGAGACGGCCGAGGCGGAACTGGGGCGGTCCCTGGGCCGACGCTCCGTCAAGATCCCGGACTGGGCGGGCCTGCTGGCCGCGGCGGGTGACACGGACTGATCCCCGGGCGGCGGGCCCGGGGCCGCCTCAGCCCCGGTCGCGCACCTCCTCGGCGGCGGCCGCCGCGAGGACGCCGTCGAGCAGCCCGGGGAACAGCTCCGCCAGCTCGGCACGGCGCAGTCCGTTCAGTTTGGCCGTGCCGCGGTAGCACTGGCGCACGACACCGCTCTCGCGCAGCACCCGGAAGTGGTGCGTGGTCGTGGACTTGGTGACCGGGAGTTCGAAGTGCGAGCAGGCCAGCTCGGCGTCCGTGGCCGCGAGGTCCCGGACGATGGACAGCCGGACCGGGTCGGAGAGGGCGTGCAGGACCCCTTCGAGGCGGATCTCGCCGGCCTCCGGGTGGGCGAGGACACGGGCCGCGTCACGTTCCGTCATGTCCGTACTCCACTCGCTGGGTGATACCGCGATTCCCGGTGTGCCTCCATCGTACGAGAACCATCGTAGGAGCGGAGCCGCACGACCTGGTGGGGCGCGGGGGCCCGGCCCCCGCGCCGCGATGGTTCACCAGGAGCGGTGGTACTGCTCGGGCGTACGGATCTCTGCGCCGAGTTCCACGGCCGCGCGGCGGGCCCAGAACGGGTCGCGCAGCAGCTCGCGGCCCAGCAGGACGGCGTCGGCCTCGCCGTTGGCCAGGATCTTCTCGGCCTGCTCCGGCTCGGTGATCAGACCCACGGCGGCGACCGGGAGGGAGGTCTCGGCCTTGACCCGGGCCGCGAAGGGAACCTGGTAGCCGGGGCCGACCGGGATCGTCACGCCGGGGGCGAGGCCTCCGGTGGAGACGTCGAGGAGGTCCACGCCGTGCTCCTCCAGCAGCCCGGCCAGCCGGACGGTCTCGTCCGCGGTCCAGCCGTCCTCCTCGAGCCAGTCGGTGGCGGAGATCCGGAAGAACAGCGGCAGCTCCTCGGGCCACACCGCCCGTACGGCGTCGACGACTTCGAGGGCGAGGCGGGTGCGGTTCTCGAAGGAGCCGCCGTACTCGTCGGTGCGCTTGTTGCTGTGCGGGGAGAGGAACTCGCCGATCAGGTACCCGTGGGCGCCGTGGATCTCGACCACCTGGTAGCCGGCGGCGAGCGAGCGCCGGGCGGCCGCCGCGAACTGCTCGACGACGTACCGGATCTCCCGGACCGTCAGCTCGTGCGGGACCTGGTGGTCCGCGGAGAACGGTACGGGGCTCGGGGCGCTGGGCTGCCAGCCGTGCGCCTCGGGGCCGACGGGCCGCCCGCCCTTCCAGGTGCGGTCCGTGGAGGCCTTGCGGCCGGCATGGGCGAGCTGGATCCCGGGAACCGCGCCCTGGCTCTTGACGAAGGAGGTGATCCGGCGCAGCGCCTCGACCTGGGTGTCGTTCCAGATGCCGAGGTCGTACGGCGAGATCCGCCCCTCGGGTGCGACGGCCGTGGCCTCCTGGATGATCAGGCCGGTACCGCCGGTGGCGCGGGCCGCGTAATGCGCGAAGTGCCAGTCGTTCGCCACGCCGGCGTCCGGACCGGAGGGCTCGGCGCTGTACTGGCACATCGCGGCCATCCACACCCGGTTCGGGACGGTGACCGAGCGGATGGTCCACGGCTGGAACAGGGCGGCGAAGGATACGGGGGCAGCACTCATGAGGGATCTCCAGGGCCGACTGGAAGCGCACCGGGGAACCGGCCGCTAAGTACGAGAGTCACCGTACTACGAAATCTCTCGTAGTACGAGACCCTTCGTATGACTGGGCGGGCTCGCGCGCGGCGACCCGCCTCTGTCAGTGGTCGGGTGCAGACTGGCGGGAAAAGCTGCCGTGCAGGACAAAGGCGTCCGGAGGTGTCGGCCATGACCGACGTGGTATTGCTCGCGGGGACCCGCAAGGGACTGTTCATCGGCCGCCGGGGATCCGGCGGCACCTGGGAGTTCGGCGAGCCGCAGTTCAACGCCCAGGCGGTCTCCGCCGTCGCCATCGACCGGCGCGGCGGCGCGCCCCGGCTGCTGGTCGCCGGGGACAGCACGCACTGGGGGCCGTCCGTCTTCAGCTCCGACGACCTGGGCGCGACCTGGCGGGAGCCCGCCGCGGCCGCCGTGAAGTTCCCCGAGGACACCGGAGCCTCCCTGGAGCGGGTCTGGCAGCTCCATCCGGCCGGCCCCGAGGCCCCCGGCGTGGTCTACGCGGGGACCGAGCCGGCCGCCCTGTTCCGCTCGGCCGACCGCGGCGAGTCCTTCGAGCTGGTCCGCCCCCTGTGGGAGCACCCGACCCGGGACAAGTGGGTCCCGGGCGGCGGGGGCGAGGGGCTGCACACGGTGATCACCGACCCGGGCGACCCGGACCTGGTCACGGTGGCGGTCTCCACGGCCGGGGTGTTCCGGACCAAGGACGGCGGGGCGAGCTGGGCCCCGTCCAACCACGGGGTCTCGGCGGTGTTCCTGCCCGATCCGGATCCCGAGTTCGGCCAGTGCGTGCACAAGATCGCCCAGGACGCCGGGGACACCGGCCGGCTGTACCTGCAGAACCATTGGGGCGTCTACCGCAGCGACGACGCCGGGACCCGCTGGACGGACATCGGCGCCGGCCTGCCCTCCGACTTCGGCTTCGCGGTGGCCGCCCACCCGCACCGGCCCGGCACCGCCTACGTCTTCCCGCTCAACGCCGACTCCGACCGCGTCCCGGCGGAGCACCGCTGCCGGGTCTTCCGGACCCGGGACGCGGGCGCGAGCTGGCAGCCCCTGACGAAGGGCCTGCCGGCCGGGGACCACTACGGAACGGTGCTGCGGGACGCGCTCTGCACGGACGACGCGGACCCGGCCGGGATCTACTTCGGCAACCGCAACGGCGAGCTGTACGCCAGCCAGGACGACGGGGACAGCTGGCAGTTGCTGGCCGAGCACCTCCCCGACGTCCTGTGCGTACGGGCCGCCGTGCTGAACGGCTAGGCCGGCGGCGGCCCGTACCCCCGCCTCCGGGCGCTCAGCCGGTGAGCCGGCCGGCCTCGCGCACGGCCTGCGCCAGTTGGCGTACGGCCGGATCCTCGGTGTGCCCGGCCAGCCGGTCCGCTTGCCCGGCCAGGCTCCTCAGCGGGAGGGCGCCCGGCACCCGCTCCCAGCCGCCGTCGCGCTCGCGCAGGGCGGAGGCGAAGTAGGCGGCCACCGCGGTGACCTGGAAGCGGGTGGATGCTTCGGTCCACACGTCGCCGGACAGGGCCGCCGCCTCGATCCGGCCGGACTCCTCGTGCGGCGCCCGGGTGCGCGGGTCCAGCCAGCGGACCGTCGCCGTCGCCAGGTGTCCGGTGGCGCCCGGGCGCAGCCGTACCGCGTACAGCGCGGTCACGGTGTGGCCGGAGCCGACCTCTCCCCCGTCCACGGAGTCGTTCCTGAAGTCGCCGTCGGCGACGCGGCGGTCGTCGTAGCCGATCAGCCGGAACCGTTCGACGGTCTGCGGATCGAAGGCGACCTGCGCCTTCGCGTCGCGGGCCCGCAACTGCACGTGCGCCGGGAGTTCCTCGCAGAACACCTTGCGGGCGCCCTCCTTGTCGGAGACGTACGTGGTGTGTCCGTCACCCCGGTCGGCGAGCTGTTCCATGAAGGCGTCGTTGTACTGACTGCCCACGCCCACGCCGAACAGGGTGATCCCGTGCTGGGTCCGGGCCTCCCCGATCCGCTTCAGGATGGTGTCGGCGGAGGTGGCGCCGGTGTTGGCCAGGGCGTCGGAGAGCAGGACGACGCGGTTGGTGGCCCCGGCCCGCAGCGACTCGACCGCCACCTCGTAGCCGCGGACGACCCCGGCCTCCACGTTGGTGGAGTCGGCGGTGCGCAGCGCGTCGACCACCTCGTGGATCCGTTCGCGGTGGCCTTCGACGCGGGTCATCGGGAGCCGGGTCTGCGCCGTGCCGCTGAAGGTGACGATGGCGACCGAGTCGTCGTCGCGGAGCTCGTCGGTCATGAGGTTCATGGAGGTGCGGACGAGGTCGAGGCGGCCGGGCTCGGCCATGGAGCCGGACACGTCCACGACGAAGGTGAGCGCCGCGGGCGGCCGCGCCTCGGCGCCGTCCGCCCCGCCGTTCCCGACCCGGGTGGCGAGGCCGACGCGGACCAGCGACCAGTTCGCCTCGGTGGTGCGGGCCCCGTCCACGGTCACGGTGAAGCCGTCGCCGTCGGGCTCCCGGTAGTCCTGCCGGAAGCTGTTGACGAACTCCTCGGGGCGCACGGTGGCGGGGTCGGGCAGTTTGCCGTCGGCGAGGGTGCGGCGGGCGTACCCGTAGCTGGCGGTGTCCACGTCGAGCGCGAAGGTGGAGAGGTAGTCGGCGGGCGGTCCGGTGGGGCGCCGCCCCTCGCTCTCCCCTTCGGCGACTCCTCCGCCGGAGCGGGTGGCGGACGGCCGCGGCGCGGAGTCGCCGCCCTTCCACTCCCCGTCGGCCACGCGGTTCGAGCCGCCGCTCCCGCAGCCGGTCAGCAGGAGGCCGCCGGCGAGGAGCGCGGCGGTCAGTCTGCCGTGGGTTCTCCGCCGGGCCGGGCGCCCTCTGCGGGAGGTGCCGGGGGTGCTGGGCGTGCGGTCCTCGTGGGGCTCCATACCGTCTCCCTCGAACGTCATCGGTGCTGAATATGACGCGGGGGAAGGGGAGTTGGAGCAATCGAACCTGTTGCGAACAGGTATCGAAGCGACAACGGGCCGCCGAGGGGGCGCCGGAGGCCCCGTGCGCGCGGACGGCGGTACGCGGTACACGGGTGGCGGACTGGGCCAGTAGAGTGATCGACCGTGGCAGCACGACCGTTGAACGAGATCGTCGAGCCGGGCTGGGCCCGAGCTCTGGAGCCGGTGGCGGCGCAGATCGCCGCGATGGGCGACTTCCTGCGCGCGGAGATCGCGGCGGGCAGGACCTACGTCCCCGCGGGCGCGAACGTGCTGCGCGCGTTCCAGCAGCCCTTCGACGAGGTGAAGGTGCTGATCGTCGGGCAGGATCCGTACCCGACGCCGGGGCACGCGATCGGCCTCTCCTTCTCCGTGGCCCCCGAGGTCAGCCCGTGGCCCCCGAGCCTCGACAACATCTTCCGCGAACTGCACGCCGATCTCGGCACGGGCCGGCCCCGGAACGGGGACCTGACCCCGTGGACCCGGCAGGGCGTGCTGCTGCTGAACCGCTCGCTCACCACCGCCCCGCGCAAGCCCAACGCCCACCGCGGCAAGGGCTGGGAGGCGGTGACCGAACAGGCCATCCGTGCGCTCGCTGCCCGCGGCAAGCCCCTGGTGTCGGTGCTGTGGGGGCGCGAGGCGCGCAACCTCCGGCCGCTGTTGGGCGAGCTGCCGGCCGTGGAATCGGTGCATCCGTCCCCCATGTCCGCGGACAACGGGTTCTTCGGCTCCAGGCCGTTCAGCAGGACCAACGACCTGCTGGTCCGCCAGGGCGCGCAGCCCGTGGACTGGCGGCTTCCCTCCACAGGGTGACCGGAGGGGTGACCAACGGGGTGACCGAAGGCCTGAACGGTATCTGACATTCCTCGGATAAATACGGACAGATGCCGCCGAAGAAGGCCCTGCCTGAACACCCTGTTTCGATAAACCAGTAGCATGCGGCGCCATGAGCTCCCCCACTGGGCCCGCAAATGGCCTGCCCGTACGAATGCCGCGACCCCGCCAGACCGGACGGCACCGCCGGCCCGAGCCCGCGGTGGCGCCCGAGGGCGCACCCGCGCTGGTGCTCGCCGTGCCCGGTGCCCCCTCGGCCGCCTCACGGGGGCTCGCGGAAGAGATCATGAGCATCGGCCGCTCCGAGCTGCCCGGCCTGGACGCCCGGGTCGGCTTCCTCGACGGTGACGACGCCACCGAGTTCCCGTCCCTGTCGGGCGTGCTGACCGCCGTCGCCCGCGACCGCGCCGCGCGCGCGGAGTCCGCCCGCGCCGCCGGGCAGGAGGTGCCCACGCCGACCGGCCCGGACGCCGTGGTCGTGCCCCTGCTGGCCGGCCCCGACGGAGGCCTGCTGCGCCGCATGCGCCAGGCCCTGATGGACTCCTCGGCCGCCGCCGAGCTGGCGGACCCGCTCGGTCCGCACCCGCTGCTCGCCGAGGCGCTGCACGTACGGCTGTCCGAGGCCGGCCTCGCCCGCGCCGACCGCGCCAGGCTCTTCAGCGTGACCACGGCCGCCGACGGCATCGTCCTGGCCACCACCGGCGGCGAGGAGGCCGTGCAGGCCGCGGGCATCACCGGCATGCTGCTGGCCGCCCGTCTCGCCGTGCCGGTGATGGCCGCCGCGCTGGACGAGGAGGGTTCGGTGGCCGCCATCGCCGACCAGCTCCGCCGCGAGGGTTCGACGCAGCTCGCGCTGGCCCCGTACCTGATCGGCCCGGAGGCCGCCGAGGGGCTCCTCGACACCGCCTGCAAGGAGGCCGGCTGCAGCGCCGCCGACGTGCTCGGCGCGTACCCCGCGCTCGGCAAGCTGGCCGTCGCGCAGTACTCCGCCGCCCTCGGGATCACCCAGGGCGCCGCCGCCCACTGACCCCACCCGCTCATGCCGTGCGTACGAGGGCCCGCGCCCCGGACTGTTCTGAATCGAACGAGCCGGAGCGCGGGCCCTCGTACGTACGGCGGTCGACGACCGGCCCGGGCCTCAGCCGAAGACCACGCAGGTGGCGGCGGGCACGGCCACCGAGCCGGCCCGGCGCGGCTCGCCGGTCAGCGGGTCCACGTCGAACCAGGTGACGTCGCCGGAGCGCTCGTTGGCCGCGTACAGGCGGCGCCCCGACGGGTCGGCGGCGAGATCGCGCGGCCAACTGCCCCCGCACGGCACGGTGCCCGTGAACAGCGGCTTCTCCGCGCCGCCGGCGAGGGAGAGGGTGGCGATGGTGTCGGCTCCGCGGACGGCCGCCCAGACGAAACGGCCGTCGGCGGAGGCCACGACCGCGGAGGGGTAGGCCGCCGCGGCCCCTGGAGCACCCGTGAAGGCGACCGGAACCTCGGCGACCGGTTCCAGCACGCCCGACTCCCCGTTCCAGCGGCAGACGGTCAGCTGCGGCTCCAGCTCGTGCAGTACGTAGACCACCTCGCCGGAGGGGTGGAAGGCGAGGTGCCGGGGGCCGGTCCCGGCGCGCAGCGCGGTCTCGGCGTGGAGGACCGGGGCCCCGGTGTCCGGGTCGAGCGCGCAGACCCGTACCGAGTCGGTGCCGAGGTCGACGCTGAGCACCCAGCGGCCGCCGGGGGCGGGCAGCACCTGGTGGGCGTGCGGGCCCTCCTGTCGGTCCGGGTCGGGGCCGGAGCCCTGGTGGGCGAGTACGGCGGCGGGTTCCCCGATCGCGCCGTCGGCGGCGAGCGGGAGGCTGCTCACGCTGCCGGAGGTGTAGTTGGCGGTCAGCAGCCGGCGCCCGGCCACGCTGAGGTGGGTGGGGCCGGAGCCGCCGACGCGGACGGGGGCGCCGAGGGGGGTCAGACCCTCGGCGGTGGTCCGGAAGGCGCCCACGGCGCCCTGTTCGCCCTCGCTCACGGCGTACAGCACGCCCACGGCGGGGTCGTGGGCCAGGTACGAGGGGTCCGCGACGGCGTCCGCGGCCGAGAGCACGGTCAGCGCTCCGGTGGCCGGATCCACGGCCGCGGTGGTGACACCGCGGCCGCCCCCCGAGGTGAACGAGCCGATCCAGGCCCGGTGTCCGCCGCTGTGGGCCGTACGGTCCGTACCGCCCACACCACTGTCCGCGTCGCCCACGGGAGGCCCCTCTCCGCCGTTCCGGATCCGTTCGTGAGCGACGGTAACAGAAGGTCTAGACCAAATCCCGCCCTTGGGCCCGTTCCTGGGCGCCGGGGTGGTGGACGTAGGCGGTCGAGCTCGGCCGGTCCTCGTAGGTGCGGTGGAAGACCGGGGTGGCCGATCCGGAGATGGGCGGCACGATCCAGGACCAGTCCGCGCCCACGTCGCGGCCCTTGCGCTCCTCCTTCTCCAGGTGGGTCAGGAAGCGCCGGGACTCCGTGTGGTGGTCGGCGATGGTGACCTTGGCCCGGTCGAAGGAGTGCAGCACCGCCCGGTTGAGCTCGACGAGCGCCCGGTCCTTCCAGAGGGAGCGGTCGCTTGCGGTGTCGAGGCCCATGCGGCGGGCGACCGCGGGCAGCAGATTGTAGCGGTCGGTGTCGGCGAGGTTGCGGGCGCCGATCTCGGTGCCCATGTACCAGCCGTTGAAGGGCGCCGCCGGGTAGTGGATGCCACCGATCTCCAGGCACATGTTGGAGATCGCGGGTACGGCGTGCCAGCGCAGGCCCCAGTCCGACCAGCCGTCACCGCCGGCCGCTCCGTCGGGGTGCTCGATGGGCACCTCCAGGACGGCGTCCGGGGGGACGTCGAACCAGCGGGGTTTGTCGTCGACCCCCTGCACGACCAGCGGAAGGAGGTCGAAGGGGGTGCCGGGGCCGCGGGACCAGCCGAGGGAGAGGAGCGCACTCGTGAGCTCGGCGTTGCGGGCGTCGCCGACGGTTATCGAGGGGTGGTCGCCGTAGCCGGCGTACCGGACCAACTGCTCGCTCCAGATGACCGGTCCCGGGCGGTCCGGAGTGTCGGGGGCGAAGACCGTGATGGTCGGCCGCACCCGGCCGCCGTTGGTGGCCTCGCGCAGGTGCTCGAAGCACTCTTCGGCGATCCCGTCGGCGTCGGTGAGCCCGCGGCGGTCGCGGACGCGCAGCGAGTTCCAATACAGCCTGCCTATGCAGCGGTTGCTGTTGCGCCACGCGACGCGGGCGCCGTGCTCCAGCTCCTCGGGAGTGTGCCGGTACGTGTCCGTCTCGGCGAGCTCGGCCCGTACGGCGGCGAGCCGCTCGCGCGGATCACCCGCGTCCGGATTCTCCCTGTGGAACAGTCGGATGAACTCCTCGGCCGCTTCCCACACCTGAGCGGTGCCGGCGCGCTGTTGAAGTATTTCCATTCCGGGCGGTTACCCCCTGTCCGACCAGGTCCACCCCGCGCGCCGTGAACGGGCGCCATGCCGGATGAATGTGCAATGAACAATCACCCGTTGTACACGCCGCAGGTCAGCGCCGTGCGGAAGGCGCGCCCGGAACACTCCTCCGTGTGATCTTCATCCATCGGCCTGCGGACGGGACATGGGGGGACGTACCATCCGCGGCAGCACCGGACCGCTCGACCGGCTGCCGACCCGAGCTCACCGGCCGCCGACCCGAGGTCTCAGACGCGCGCCTCGTCGTGGATCACGCGCACGGCGGCGGTGGCGGCGACCACCGCGGAGCGGGCGGAGCCCAGCGCCTCGCGGGCCGCCTCCAGGCCGTCCTCGCGGGAGAGCAGGGCCGCGGCGTCGGCGGCGCAGTCGATCAAGTGCAGAGCCACCCGGGCGAGTTGCTCGTCGGATCCGTACGCATCGTCCACGGCCTTGCGCGCCCGGGCCAGCATGTCCAACGCCTCGGTCAGTCCCGCCGGCGGAATCCTGCGCTCGGAACGAATGTCTCGCTTCACCGTCGCCACTCCCGCCACCGGTCATGTGGGCCATTTCGCGATCACCAGGCAGGAAGGATCCTGCCGTTCCCCTCCCCCGCGGCCAACGGGCCGGGGCATCCTGATCTTGCATTGCCGGAACAAGAAGGGGGTCCAGATGAACACCAACACCGCACATCCCGACATTGACGGCTGCACGTCGATCTGCGGCGACTGCGCGGCCGGTTACCGCAAGGCATTGCGCGAGGGCGGCTTATCGGGAACCGTTCCGAGGTGCCTGATCGCTTTCGGACTGCTGCGGAAGCCGGAGGGCTCCCCCGACCACCTCCCGGTACCGCCCTCGGTCGCCGCGATCACCCTCGCCCGGCCGATCAAGCGGGCCATCCTGGACCAGCGGGCCGTGCTCGACACGCTGATCGCCTCCCTCGCCCCGATGGACGCCGTCTACCGGCACGAACGCCGGCACCACCAGGCCCACGTACAGCCCCTGATCGGCCGCGAGGTCATCGACACCGCCGTCCAGGAAGCCCTGGAGACCTGCTCGGAGGAACTGCTCAGCGCGCACCCCGAGGGCGGCCGACCCTCCGGCGCGCTCGCCGACGCGCTGCCCCGCGATCTCCCCGGCCGGCCGGGGAGTCCGCCAGCGCACGATCTACAGCCACACGGTCCGCGCGCACGGCCCGACGCTCGCCCACATGGAACGGATCACCCGGGAGGGCGCCGAGGTACGGACGGTGGGCGAGAGGTTCGAGCGGCTGATCGTGTGCGACCGGTCGGCGGCGTTCATCGCGGTGCTCACCGAGAGCGGGAATGACGCGTACGCCCTGGAAATCCGCGAACCCGGCCTGATCCAGTACCTCACGAAGACCTTCGAAGCCGTGTGGGAACGGGCGGTCCCCGTCGAGTTCGACACGACGGGACAACGCCCGCCACAACTCACCGACGAAATCCAGCAGGCGATTCTCGAACTCATGGTGCGGGGGCATACGGACGAGGCCATTTCCAAACGGCTCGGCCTGAGCACCCGCACCATCGGCGCGCACATCAAACGCGCCTCGACCCGCTTCGGCAGCCGCAGCAGGGCCGAACTCGGTTTCAGCCTCGCGAAGGCCGGAGTCCTCGACGCCGGCCGGAACGCGCCCGGGCCGCCGGGGTCAGGCGCCCACCAGCGGGGAGCGTGACGCACTGCGCAGGGGTCCGTCGAGCTGGGCGAGGAGCCGCTCCAGACCGTGCAGATGCGCCAGCGCGGGCTCCGAGGCGGCCCGCGCGGGGTGCACGGCCTCGGCGGCGGACCGGTGCTCCGCCTCCGCGGCGCGTTCCGCTTCCGGCGCCAGCAGGGCCTCTACGGCGGCCTCCACGCGCCAGCACGCCGCCGCGAGCCGGGCGTCGTGGCTCGCGTCCGGGTCCGCCGCCACCGAGACCAGCCCGCGGACCTCCACGGCACACTCGTCGAGCAGCGCCAGCACCCGGCGGGCCCTGGCCTTGCGGCCGCGGTAGGGGCTCAGCGGGTGGACGAGCGGGGCCAGGGAGAGCCGTACCCGGCCCAGGAACAGTTCCAGCTCCGCGGCGTGCGGCGCGGGGTCGGCCACCGGGGAGCCGGCGAGCCGGGCCGCGGCCTCGGCCGTGCAGGTGCGCACACAGCGCAGCGCGCGCTGGATCCACAGGTCGTTGGTCGCGTGGGTGGTCACCGGGAGCACCAGGATCACGGCCAGCCCGGCGCACACCGCGCCGACGGCCGTCTGCTCCAGGCGCAGGACGAGCAGACCGGGATCGAGTACGCCCAGCAGTCCGTAGAGCAGGCCGGCCATCACCGTCACGGCCAGCATCATCCAGCTGTAGGACACGGCGGCGGTGTAGAAGATCCCGAAGACGCAGAGCGCCACCAGCACGGCCGTGGGCGCCGGCGCCCCATTCAGCGGGATGGCTATCAGCACTCCCGCGCCGATGCCGAACACCGTGCCGAGGACCCTGCGGAAGCCGCGGACCAGGGTCTCCCCGCGCGAGGCGGTGTTGACGAAGATCCACCAGGCGGTGCCAACGGCCCAGTACCAGCGGTCCTCGGAGAGCACCTGCCCGATCGAGAGGGCGACGGCGCAGGCGGCGGTCGCCTGGAAGGCCTGGCGGGTGGTGGGCCGGGCCAGCCCCCGGCCGGGCGGCGGCGCCGGTGCGGCGGGCGGCGGAGTGCGCCGCTCGATGGGCCAGAGCAGGAACCGCACCGCACTCGCGGCGGCCAGGGCCAGGCCGACCGCCGCGTACAGCTCCGGGAGCTGGGCGGGGACGGCATGGAGGAATTGCGTGATGAAGAAGTTCATGAACGCGAAGATCCCGAGCGCGTGGCCGCGCGGGCCCCATCGGCGGGCGTAGACACCGCAGAAGACGACGAGGAGGAAGGCCGCGTCACGGGCGAGGGGCACCCCGTGCAGGAGGGTGGCGAGGGCCAGTACCGGAAGCCCGGCCGTCGGCAGCAGCGCGGTCGTCACCGCTTGCCGGCGTACGGTCGCGTCGGTGACGGTGAAGAGGGCCAGCAGGGCCGCCAGTCCGCCGGTGATGGAGGCGGTCAGGGAAAGTCCGGCGAGTTCGGCCACGGCGACGGCCAGGCCGACGCCGATCACCGCACGGGACGAGTTCCTCAACCTCACGCGCCCCGGATCCGGAGCCACAAACATTCTCTTCACGGCGGTCGGCCGCCCCCTGTCTTGCCTCTCGCCGCACCACGGGCCGCCCGGGGGTGGTGGGCGCGCGCAGACACGACGAAGGCACCGCGCTCCGGATCCGGCCTCGTTGCCGTCCGGCGCTGCGCGGCGCCGATTATGCATGGATAGGCCAAGGATAAGCATGTAAAGGGGCAGTGGCTCAACACATCACCGAGAGGCTGTGCCATTGGCCCAGTCAAGAGGCGGTTCGGTCGGCCGGGCGAGGCCAGTGGCCATGCCCCGGTCTCGTCACGGCCGGCACCTCCCCCGGGTGGAGCCTTCGCCGCGGCGGCGTACGAGGTGCTCGCCCGCGCCGGGGCCCGGGCCGACCGGGCACGCAGCGCGGCGCGGAAGGTCCGGGACGAGTAGGCCTTGTCTGTGATGACCCGCTCGGGTCGCAGGCGAGGTCGTCCCGGCCTACTGCCCGCGACGCAGATCAGGTCGATGACGGTCTCGGCCTGGGTGCAGGCGTTACGGCTGCCGGCTGTGAGTACGAAGGACAGGGGTCGGCCGCGTCCGTCGCGGGCTAGGTGAATCTTGCCGGTCAGCCCGCCGCAGGAGCGTCCGAGGTCTCGTTCATCGAGCCCCCTTGGGCGGCTGTGCGCTGGTGGGCCCGCACGATCGTGGAGTCGATCGAGACCAGCCAGTCCACCTCGCCCCGAGTCTGGGCGGCGGCCAGCAGACGGTCGAAGGTTCCGTCGGCCGCCCAGCGGGCGAACCGTCCGTGGACGGTCTGCCACGGCCCGAACCGCTCGGGAAGGTCCCGCCAGGGCGCGCCCGTGCGTTGAGGACTTGGCGGTTGTTCACCCGAGGACGCCCGCCGTAGCCCGCGGCAGCAGCGGAGCGGGTAACTCCCGCTCGTGAGCGGCAAGTTCGTGGCGGTGACGCATGGGATAACCGCCCCAGACGCGCCAAGTCCTGGGGCGGGCTCCCTGCCCCTCCCCAGGAGCGCACGCCGCGCTTGCCTACACGGGTGAGGTTGCGGGCCAAGCGTATTCGAGCTCGGGCAGCTCAAAGCCCTGCTCGAATCGGCAGACACGCTCATCGGTACAGAGGGCACCATGCCGCTCGTAGAAGGCGATGGCGCGAGTATTGGCGTGCAGGACTTCCAGGTAGACCGAGCTGCCCGGGTGTTCCTCGGCCGCCCATCCCAAGGCGTGCGCCAGCAGCCGGCTGCCGATCCCGGACCCGGTGCGGCCCGGCCTGGCGTGCAGGTTGTCCAACAGGAGCCGACCGTCGGATTGAAGGATCAAATAGGCGAACCCCTGCATTTCGTCCGCATCCTCCGCCACGAACAGCATCGCCCCCGGGTGTGGCTCGCCAAGTCGGCCGAGCCACAGGTCCAGGCGATCTTCGAGAAGAGGGCCGGCCAAGAAACTGCTGGGCATGATTCCCGCATAGGCCGTACGCCAACTCCCGGCATGCAGCGCCGCGATCTCGGCAGCATCGCTCCTGCGGCCCGTTCTGATCTCCATGGGTTCCAGCCTCGCCCACGGCCAAGAGCGATGCCACATCGGGTCAGGTGAAACGGCCAACAGTGCCTTGTGCCGACGGACCCCAAAGGAAGGTGATGCGGGAGCGGGGCGGGAACGGGCCCGGTGGCGGACAGCCGCCTGGTCGTCGCGAGCGCACGCCCGGCCGGGCAACAAGGCCGACGCCCACGTCTGGCGGGAGTCGGACCTGCCGGCCGCGGCGTGCGGGATCCGTACTGAACTTGATTGGGTGATGTCGGGGCTGTTCGCCTGACAGCGTCCGGGTCGTTCCGGTAGCCCTGATGCTGTGAGGTACGCGCAGGGCGGCGGTTTGACCGACGCCGAGAGGGCCGCGCGGGAG